>CAZGDK010000019.1:0-34151 GCA_964525155.1 uncultured Smithella sp.
ACGAATTTCGATCTGGAGATGATGGAAGAGATGGGCTACTGCCAGGGCATTGAAAACTATTCCCCGCATCTCACGGGCCGTAAGCCCGGCGAGCCGCCGCCCACGCTTATGGAATACCTTCCCAAAGATGCGCTGATTATCATTGATGAGTCCCACGCCACGCTGCCGCAGCTCGCGGGCATGTTCCGGGGCGACCGCTCGCGCAAGGAAACGCTGGTGAAATACGGGTTTCGCCTGCCTTCGGCGCTCGACAACCGGCCGCTGCGATTTGAAGAATACGAGGCGCTGCCGCACCCGCGCATTTATATTTCCGCCACCCCCGCCCAGTATGAAATGGCCAAAGCCGAAGGCGTGCGCGTGGAGCAGATTATCCGCCCCACGGGTCTCATGGACCCGGAAATCGAAATCAAACCCGCCAAACATCAGGTGGACGACCTGCTGGAGGAAATCCGCCGGTGTGTGAAGAAGGACGAACGGGTGCTCGTCACCACGCTGACCAAGCGCATGGCGGAAAATCTGACCGATTATTACAGCGGCCTGGGCATCCGCGTGCGCTATCTGCATTCCGATATTCACACCCTGGAGCGCGTCGGCATTATCCGCGATCTGCGCCTGGGCGAATTCGACGTACTGGTGGGCGTCAACCTGCTGCGCGAAGGTCTGGACATTCCCGAAGTGTCGCTGGTGGCGATTCTCGATGCCGACAAGGAAGGCTTTTTGCGCTCTGAACGCTCGCTTATCCAGACCAGCGGCCGCGCCGCGAGAAATGTCAGCGGCAAAGTTATCATGTACGCCGACAAGATCACAAAATCCATTTCGGCCTGCCTTGACGAAACCAGCCGCCGCCGAACCATTCAGGCCCGTTACAACAAAGACAACAACATCACGCCGGAGACCATTAAAAAGTCGATCAGTAATGTGCTGGGCTCCATTTATGAGGCGGACTATGTGACCGTGCCGGTGGATGCCGGAAGAAAAATTCCGCCCGTCAATGAAGAAGACCTGCCCGCAATGATCAAAAAACGCACCGCCGACATGAAACAGGCCGCCAAAAATCTGGAATTTGAAAAAGCCGCCGCCCTGCGAGATGAAATAAAAGAACTCAATAATATCTTGCTGGAGATGGGGTAGATTGTTTTATGCTGGAAACCACATCTTTAAAAGATAAAATGGTATCGGCCCCGCGCAGTCCCGGCGTGTATATCATGAAAGACGCGCAGGGGAAGGTCATCTATGTCGGGAAAGCCAACGATCTGAAAAACCGTATCGGCCAGTATTTCACCGGCAAGGATACGCGGCCGATGGCGCCTTTTCTGATGGCGCGCGTCGACGATATCGACGTCATCACCACGGCCACACCCAAAGAAGCCCTTATTCTGGAAAACAACCTCATCAAGAAACATCGTCCACGCTATAATGTCACTTTCCGGGACGACAAGACCTATTATCATCTTGCGCTTGATCCGACAGAGGCGTTTCCGCGCCTGCAACTGGCGCGCAAAAAGACCAGCGGCGCGGCGCTTTACTTCGGCCCTTATCCGTCGGGGCTTGCCGCCAAAGAGACGCTGCGATTTGTGCAGCAGGTTTTTCCGCTGCGCTCCTGCCGCAACCGCGATTTCAAATTGCGGCCCCGGCCCTGCCTGGAATATCAGATCGGGCGCTGCCTGGCCCCCTGCAAGGGGCTCATTGATGAATCTGCTTATCGGAAGCTTGTCGAAAGCGCGGTGTCCTTTCTGCAGGGCCGGCGTCGCGAACTGATTACCGATTTGAAAAAACAGATGGACGAGGCGGCCGACGCCCTGAATTTCGAGGAGGCGGCGCGCTTGCGCGACCGCGTAGGCGCCCTGGAGCATGTGCTGGAAAAGCAGAATGTGGATTGGGCGGGCGAGCAGGACCTGGACGCCGTGGGCGTGTATGCGCAAGACGACGCCTATCAGCTTTGCATCCTGTTTGTGCGCGGCGGGAAGCTGCTGGGGAGCCGTTCTTTTACCCCCGTGAAAACCAAAGCTGACCTGCCGGAAGTGGTTTCATCGGCACTGGAGCAAAACTATGACGGCTCCGATCTGCCCGACGAGATTCTCCTTCCGTGTTTTCCACCCGATGCGGATCTGATTGCCGAATGGCTTTCCGGGGAAAAGCAGCGGAGAGTGATTCTTGGCGTGCCTCAGCGGGGCGCGAAAAAAGCGCTTTTGGAGATGGCTTCGGCCAACGCGCGCGAGTTGTTTTTGACCGCCCGGAAAAAGGAAGATCAAAAGGCGGCGGCGCTGGCTCTTCTTCAGGAAAAGCTGACCCTGTCCAAACTTCCGAGGCGGATGGAATGCTTCGATATCTCCAATATCAGCGGTAAGAATGCCGTGGGGTCGCAAGTTACGTTTTTAGACGGCGAGCCGGATAAATCCGGTTACCGGCGCTACCGTATCAAAACGGCGGACGAACCGGACGACTACGGCATGATGCGTGAAGTGCTTACACGCCGCCTTTCCGGCGTCGAGGCGCTGCCGGACCTTCTGGTGGTGGACGGCGGCAAAGGCCAGCTCAATGTGGCGCTTTCCGTTTTAAAGGACTTGCAAATCCAGCTCGATGTGGTTGGTCTGGCCAAGGAAGAAAGATCGTTTTTCGCGGCCAAACACAGGCTTTCGGGAAAAGCGGGCAAATCCGAAGATCGCGTGTACCTGCCGCATCGTAAAGACGCGGTGTATTTATCGTCATTTCCCGCCGCGCTGGCCATTTTGCAACGGCTGCGCGACGAAGCGCACCGCTTTGCCGTGGCTTACCACCGCAAAGTCAAAACCAAAAACGATTTAAGCTCCATCCTTGATGCGATTCCGGATATCGGCCCGGCCAGAAGAACGCTGCTGCTGCAGCATTTCGGGTCGGCGCGCGGGGTGCAAAATGCGACGCTTGATGATTTGCAAAGCGCGCCGGGAATTGGTAAGGAGCTTGCGGAAAAAATTTACAAGGCGTTGCGCGATATCTGGCTGAAATCGAAACGGACAGATGTGATGCCGATGGAAGAACGTCATTCCGGGCAAGCGAAGCGCGACCCGGAATCCAGCAAAAAATGAACTGGATACCGGCTTTCGCCGGTATGACAACTTCAATTTTATTCGTGAGTCCTGTACGTTATTCACAGAATGATGTCGTCCATCAATAACCGGTCTAAAAAGGCCGGGCAAATGTTTAAGGAAGCAGTTTCTGTAAAGATATGAGTCTGATTACAATATTTCTTCTGGCGGTCGGTCTGGGAATTGACGCGTTTTCCGTGGCGATCGGCATCGGCGCGGCCAACTACAAAAAATCCTGGGCGCCGGTTTTGCGTCTTGCCTGCGCATTCGGCCTGTTCCAGTTTGCTATGCCCCTGATCGGCTGGCTGGCCGGTTCCACCGTGGTCGAACTGATCGCCGGTTTCGATCACTGGATTGCTTTTGGTTTGCTGGCGTTAATCGGCACAAAAATGATCCGGGAGGCGTTTGAAAAAGAAAGCGACGGCGAACGGGCCGATCAGACGCGCGGCTGGCCTCTTTTGATGCTGTCCGTGGCCACAAGCATTGACGCGCTGGCCGTGGGATTCAGCTTTTCGCTTTTGAAGACGTCCATCCTGTTTCCGGCCGCGATCATCGGTGTTGTCTGTTTTATTATGACGGCAATCGGCATGATTTTCGGCAAGGCCCTGGCGCGCATTTTCGGCCGGAAAGTGGAAATCCTGGGTGGTCTGGTTTTGATTGGAATAGGGATTAAAATACTCATTGAGCATTTGTAAGGGCAGAGGTTAATGCTGTCGATGTTTTGACGGTGCGCCATTTTGATTATGACCGAAATTTTATGGACAGCCCTCTCGTTTGCATCCTGAGTTTTATCGCAAGGGTTATCCCGACGGGATAAAAGGTTTATAGAATCACCGGTTGTCCCGGATCTTCGACCCCGTCGGGGTCGTACAAAATAGCAAACCGTTTATTCTATAAACGTTCAACCCCTTCAGGGTTGATCCTAGGGAGGCATGGAAATGTTTTACCAGATCATTAAAGTCGGCAAGGAAGCCATTGGCTTGGTGTGGAGTGCCGACGGCCGAAACCCGAAGATTGAAAGAATCTACCTGCCTGCTTCAAAGCAAAACATGTTAGGACAAATTCAACGGGATTATCCAGCTGTCCGTAAAACCCCCCGAAGGATTCCCGATGGCCTCGATGAGATCATTGCCGGTTTGTACGAAGGCAAAAAGTTAAAATTTAAAGTGTCCTGTTTAAACTGGGTGAACTTGAGCGACTTTTCTCAAAAAGTGATGATGGCGGCATTGAAAATTCCGCGCGGAAAAGTTGCCGCGTATTCAACGCTTGCGGCAAAAGCGGGGGCGCCCTGCGCGGCCCGGGCCGTGGGGGCGGTCATGGCCCATAACCCTTTTCCGATTGTGATTCCCTGCCATCGCGTGGTCCGTGCGGACGGGGCCGTCGGGCAATTCGGCGGCGGGAGCGCCATGAAAGAACATCTTCTGAAAAAAGAAGGGGTTGTTTTTGCCGGCGGGGGAAAAGTGTCGCGCGAACGGCTTGAAGAGTCATTTTGATTAGTCATTGATTTTCCATTTTTCAGTCACTATACTGTTTGGCCTGATAACGGATTAAACCATGGCGCAGAAGCCGGGGCGCGTTTTACGCTTTGTATAAAGGAGGTTTAGCGATGAACAAGATCCAATTAAAAAATATCATCTGTGTGCTGCTGATCGCCGCCCTGCTTCCCTTCGCGGCGTTTGCCAGCGAGAATCAGGAGCAGGATGAGGAGTATAACGAGCAGACCTTCAGCGAGGAGGAACTGGCGCAGATGCTCGCGCCCATTGCGCTTTATCCCGATGCGCTTTTGTCGCAGATTCTGATGGCCGCGACTTATCCGTTTGAAGTGGTGGAGGCGGAGCGCTGGGTGACAAAAAATCCCTATGTCAAGGGGAAGGACCTGGACGAAGCCCTTCAGGCGAAAGACTGGGATGTCAGTGTGCTGGCGTTGTGCCACTACCCGAAGGTTCTGACGATGCTGGCCGAGAATCTCAGCTGGACGGCTCGCATAGGCGATGCGTTTGCCAACCAGGAAGAAGATGTCATGGACACCATTCAGGATTTGCGCGCCCGTGCGCGCGCCGCCGGAAATCTGGCGACAACGCCGGAACAGAAAATCATCATCGAGGGGGGCTATATCCACATCGAGCCGGCCGGTCCGGATTACATTTATGTGCCCGCGTATGATCCGCAGGTGGTTTATGGCCACTGGTGGCTGCCGCTGTTTCCGCCTTTTCCGATTCTTCTTCCCGGCCTGGTGGTCACAGGTCCCGGCATTATTTTCTCGCCCCGCTTTTCTGTTGGTTTCGGCGTGTTCGGCTGGAGCAGTTTCAATTGGGGCGCGAGGAACATCGTGATTGTCGACATTGACCGGACCCGGCGGTTCAACAGGCATGTCCACCGCTACCGCATTCCGGATCGCGAGCACTGGCGGCCCGATCATGATCGGCGTTTTGTGCGTGAAAAGCGCGCCGGTGAAATTCCACGCTTTGTCCCGCCGGTTAGAACCAGACCGGAAGTGCGTTCGTGGGAGCGCAAAACGTCTCCGGACCTCAGAACTCCGGAGCAGAGAAAACCGTCTTCCGACCGGCCGCGTGGTTTTGAGAAGGACAAGCGGCCGCGATGGAACAAGCCCGGCGCTGAAAAGAGCAAAAGTCCGGATGCCGGCGCGGCCCGTATGCCGGATCAAAAAAGGCCCGCCGATCAGGATCGCCGGGGGATGGATCAAGACAAATCCGCCGGGAAACCGCGCATACTGGATGGTGGCAACAGAAAGGTTCCCGAACAGGGGATGAACAGGCCGCCGGTGGTCCGCGACCGCGGCAAGGCACAAGGCGATGAGCCTCGCAGGCAGGCGCCGGTGTTTGAACAGAAGGGGGCGGCAGGCGATCAGAAAACGCGCGAACGCGGCGGACAGGGATCGTTTCGTGTTGAACCGCGCGAAGACAGAGGCGATCGGCCGGAGCGTTCGAAAGAGCGTTGGGGAGATCGGTCCGAGCAGCCACAACGAGGCGGTATGAACCGGGAACAGGGCGAGAGAAGACGTTAATGGTTTTTTACGGGCTCCTACGGGAATGTGCATGAAGTCATATCATGTCAGGCGGACGCGGGATATGGCCGCAATCATCGCGTTGGGTTTATGCGTCTGGATGGCGCTCACGATGATGAAAACGACGGCGGCCGCGGCAGAAGATTTAGTTTCCAGTGACCACCCGCGCATCGGTCTGGTTTTGAGCGGCGGCGGTGCGCGCGGGCTGGCGCATGTGGGCGTCATTCAGGTGCTGGAAGAAATGAAAATCCCCATCCACTGTGTGGTGGGAACCAGCATGGGGGCGATCGTCGGCGCTTTTTACGCGTCCGGCCTTTCGCCCGCCGAGATGGAAGAAATCGTTCTCAGGATGGAATGGAACGAGGCGTTTAAGGATAAACCGCCGCCCAGCGAGCTTTCTTTCCGCCGCAAACAGGACGCCGCCGATTATCTTATCAACTTCGATCTGGGCTTTAAGGATGGAAAATTTACCATTCCCAAGGGGCTCTTGCAGGGGCAGAATCTGGGCCTGATGCTGAAGTCGATGCTGATTCATGCGGAAGGCATCACGGATTTCAATGCCCTCAATATTCCTTTCCGTGCGGTGGCTACCGATATCGAAACAGGCCAGGCCGTAATCCTGGACAAAGGGGATCTGGTCAAAGCCATCCGCGCCAGCATGTCCATTCCCGCCATGTTTGCGCCTGTGGAAATCGACGGCAAGCTCCTGGTGGACGGCGGCATCGCCAATAATCTTCCGGTGGATGTGGCCAGATCCCTGGGCGCCGATGTTGTTATTGCCGTGGACATCAGCACCAGCCTCAGTACCCGCGATCAGCTTACTTCCTCACTGGAAATCACATCCCAGCTGACCTCGATTCTGGTCCAGCGCAACACCATTTACCAGATCGGCACGCTTCGCAAAAGCGATGTCCTGATTCAACCGGAGCTGGGCAATATCACCACGTCTGAATTTTCGCGCGCCGCCGAGGCCGTCGTGGCGGGCCGCAAAAAAGCGGAATCGATGAAAGTGACGCTGGCCCGTCTGGGAAGCGAAAAAGACTTTCCGGCCTATTTGCAGGCGCAGCGCAGAAAAGATTCCGATGCGCCTGACATCGACGAGATACAGGTGGCCAATAAAACCTCCGTCCCCACCGGCTTGATCGACGCGCATATCGATATGAAGCCCGGACGAAAGCTCAGCATGAGCGACCTGAAAAGAACGATCGATCAGATTTACGGCATCGACATGTTTGAGCGTGTGGACTTCTTTTTAAAGAAGCAAGACAAGTCAACCGCTGTTGTGATTGAGCCTCTGGAAAAATCATGGGGGCCGAATTATTTTCGTTTCGGCCTTGGACTCGAAGACAACTTCAAGGGCACCAGCAATTATACATTGACGGCGCAATTTACAAAAACAGCCATCAACAGCCGCGCCGGAGAATGGCGCAATGAAATCCGCATCGGCGAGAGCCCCCGGTTTTTTACGGAGTTTTACCAGCCGGTGGATTATGCTCTGCGGTATTTCGTCGCCGCCAACGCGCAATATTATATAAAGAACATCAACGACTTTAATGAAGACGGCGATATTGTCCGGCAGTATCGCACCGCGGCGTTTCTGGGCGGGCTCGATGTCGGACGCGAACTGGGCAACTGGGGGGAAATCCGCGTGGGGGTAAGAAGGGAGCACGGCACGATCAAGGTTTTGATCGGCGATCATACGGTCAATGAAGATCCGTATGATCGGGGAAGCGTGTTCGTGTCTCTGGCTTACAGCACGCTGGATAATTACGTTTTTCCGCTGAAGGGAAGCGACGCGTCTTTGATCTGGGCGTATAGTCTCAAACGTCTGGGGTCGGATATTGAAGTGCAGGCGCTGGGCGTGAGGTGGCTTACGGCTCTGACGTGGGGAAAATACACCTTTCTGCCGGTGATCGATATTCGCACGACGCTGGACAACGACAATATGGAAGTTCAGGATACGTTTTCGCTGGGAGGATTTCTGAAACTCTCCGGTTATTCCACGGATGAAATTTATGGACGTCATACCGGGCATGCCTGCATTGTGGCGTATCGCGAACTGGCTTCCTTAGGCCTGGGCGCGCTCAAAATGCCTCTGTATCTGGGCGTATCGGCGGAAACGGGCAATGTCTGGAATAAACGGGCGGACATCAATGTTGAATCCCTTATTTACGCGGGCAGCATTTTCCTCGGCACCAAGACCTATCTCGGGCCGATCTACCTGGCCTATGGCCAGGCCCAGCGCGGCCATTCGTCCTTCTACCTTTATCTGGGGCAGCGGTTCTGAACAATGGGCGGCGAGGTGGACAGCGTTTTCATGACCAAGGAAAAGGCGTTAAAAAAATATTTCGGCTACGATGCGTTTTATCCCTTGCAGGCGGACATTATCGATCATGTGCGGTCGGGCAAATCCGCGCTGGTTTTGATGCCGACGGGCGGGGGGAAATCCGTCTGTTACCAGATTCCCGCGCTTTTGGCCGAGGGAACCGCGGTTGTGATTTCACCGCTGATCGCGCTTATGAAAGACCAGGTGGACGGGCTTCAGGCGAGCGGCATTCAGGCGGCCTTTCTCAACAGCACGCTTACGGAAGAGGAAAGCTCGGACATTTATCGCCGGTGCCTTCAGGGCGCAATTAAGCTTCTGTACCTTTCGCCGGAGCGCCTGTCCACGGCCGGCACGCTGGGGCTTTTGCAGAAATTGAAAATATCGCTTTTTGCCGTGGATGAAGCGCACTGTATCTCCTCCTGGGGGCATGACTTCCGTCCGGATTATTTGAAGCTGAATATTTTGCGCCAGCGTTTTCCGTCCGTGCCGCTTTTGGCGCTCACCGCCACCGCCGACCGGGTGATCCGCCGGGATGTGCTAAGGCAGCTTTCAATTCCCGAAGAGCATCTGTTTGTGTCCTCGTTCAACCGGCCCAACCTGAGCCTGGCGGTTTATTCCGGACAGAAGCGTTTCGAACAGATTCTGCGTTTTCTGTCCAAACGAAAAAACCAGCCGGGCATCATTTACTGTCTGAGCCGCAAAAAGACGGAAAACGTGGCCATGAAACTTCAGGAACGCGGGTATCGGGCGGCTTATTATCATGCGGGCATGGATAAGGATGAGCGCGCCAGGGTTCAAGACGCCTTCATCCGCGATAAGGTCCAGATCATCTGCGCCACCATCGCCTTTGGTCTGGGCATCGACAAATCCAACATTCGCTGGATCATTCATTACAGTCTGCCGAAAAACATTGAAAGCTACTATCAGGAAATCGGGCGCGCCGGACGCGACGGCGCGCCCGCCGACACGATTCTGTTTTACAGCTATGCCGATGTGCAGGCCCATCACGACATGCTCGAAGACACGCCGCCGGACCGCCGCGAACTGATGCTTACCAAGCTCGACCGGATGAAACGCTACGCCGAAGCGGACATCTGCCGCCGCCGCATTCTTCTGTCCTATTTCAACGAAGAGCCCGAGGGCGATTGCGGCAATTGCGACGTCTGCAAAAATCCGCCGAAAAAATTCGACGGCACGGTCATTGCCCAGAAAGCGCTTTCCGCCATTTACCGCACCGGAGAGAAAGTCAACCTGACCACGCTGATTCAGATCCTGCGCGGTTCGCAAGGCGCCTCCCTCCGCGAAAAAGGCTACGACCAGATCAAAACCTTCGGCGCGGGGCACGACATCAAATACGGCGATTGGGCGGAATACATCTTTCAACTGCTCAATTCAGGCTTTGTCGATATCGCGTATGACGAAGGCTATGCGCTCAAGCTAAACGGCCTGAGCTGGAAAATTCTGAAATCGGAGATGAGCGTTGAGCTGGTCCAGCCCACACAACTGGACAAGAAGTTTGAAACCATTGCCCAGCCGGTGAAGGCGAAAGCGCCAATGGACGATGGCCTCTTCGAGCGTTTGCGCACTCTGCGCAAGGAGCTTGCCGATGAAAGCAACGTTCCCGCTTATGTCGTCTTTTCAGACCGGACGCTTCAGGAAATGGCGCAGATGCGCCCCCGCACCGAATATGAAATGCTGGCGGTCGGCGGCGTCGGCGAGCACAAACTGCAAAAATACGGCCGCCAGTTTTTAAGCGAAATATCGTGGTATCTCGATGAAAAAAAACAGGAAGAAATTTCTTGACCCGTCTACAGCTCTCTGTTTTGTCGAAATCAAAAAGACCTCTTTTTTTGACCCCGAAGGGGTTGCACGTTTATAGATGAATGTGTATGAATTTTGTTCGACCCCATCGGGGTCGCAGGTTGTTCCGGAATGCCTCTGCTATAAACCTGCTATCCCGTCGGGATAGAAAATGATAATTTTCCAGGCTGCTTTAATAATGCTTATTGTTCCGGCGGAAAATATTTTTTCTCCATGCGGGAACTTTTTTGAAACTTCTTTTGTCTAAAGAACAAAATTAGCGAAGGAGGTTTCCCCATGAAAAGAATTAAACACAGTATAATCATTGTCTTAGGGTTGGCATTGCTTTTGATGTGCAGCCTGTCTCTGGCCCAGTCCCCCGAATCCGAAGACCGGACCTTATCCCCTTATTTCTTTGTCAAAAGCGATAATCCGGACACCGACCGGCTGCCGCTCAAATCAACGGCGGCATCGGTTAAAATTTCCGGCGTCATTTCCGACGTGCTGGTCACGCAGGTTTACAAAAATGACGGCAAAAAGCCGCTGGAAGCCATTTACATTTTTCCGGCCTCTACCCGCGCCGCCGTGTACGGCATGAAGATGACCATCGGCTCGCGGGTGATCGAAGCGAAAATCAAAAAGCGCGACGAGGCCCGGCGCGACTATGAGCAGGCGCGTGACGCGGGCAAAAGCGCTTCGCTTCTGGAGCAGCAGCGACCCAACGTTTTTCAAATGAATGTCGCCAACATTATGCCCGGCGATGAAATCAAGGTGGAACTCAAATATACGGAATTGTTGGTCCCGACGGATCACATCTATGAATTTGTCTACCCCACGGTGGTCGGCCCTCGCTATTCAAACGCCAAAGCGGGCAGCGTCGCGCCGTCCAAACACTGGGTCAAAAATCCCTATCTGCGCCAGGGGGAACTTCCGAAAACCACCTTTGATATGAATGTGACGATTTCCGCGGGCATGCCCATCAAGGATTTAAACTGTTCGTCGCACAAGGTCAAAACGTCGTATGAAAGCGCCTCGCAGGCAAAAGTGTCCCTGGAGAGGGCCGAAGCCAACGGCGGCAACCGCGACTATATTCTGCGCTACCGTCTGGACGGCAACAAAATTCAAACCGGCCTGCTTTTGAGTTCGGGTGAAAAAGAAAATTTCTTCGTGCTGATGATGCAGCCGCCGAAAAGAGTCACCAATGCCAATATTCCGGGGCGCGAATATATTTTCATTGTGGATGTCTCCGGTTCAATGCACGGATTTCCGCTCACCATTTCGAAAAAACTGCTGTCGAACCTGATTGGACATCTGCGCCCGACGGACAAATTCAATGTCCTGCTTTTCTCCGGCGGATCATCTTTGATGGCCGAGGCGTCGCTTCCGGCAACACCCGCCAATATTCAAAAAGCCATTTACACGATTGACCGCCAGCAGGGCGGCGGCGGGACGGAACTGCTGCCCGCGCTCAAACGCGCCCTGTCGCTTAAAAAAGATGACGGATATTCGCGAACGGTGGTGATCGTCACCGACGGTTACGTCAGTGTGGAGGAAGAAGCCTTTGATCTGATCCGCAACAATTTGGGCCATGCCAACATGTTTGCCTTCGGCATTGGCTCCAGCGTCAACCGCCACATCATCGAAGGCATGGCGCATGTGGGCATGGGCGAGCCGTTTATTCTTACCAAACCGGATGCCGCTGAAGCGCAGGCCGAGCGTTTCCGCAAGATGATTCAGTCGCCGGTATTGACGGAAGTGAAGGTAAAGTTCAAAGGCTTTGAAACATATGATGTCGAACCTGTTGCTATTCCCGATGTCCTGGCCGAGCGGCCGGTGCTAGTGTTCGGCAAGTGGCGCGGCAATGCCAAAGGCGCCATTACCCTGAGCGGCGTTACGGGCGACGGCAACTATTCCGAAACCGTCAATGTGGTGGATTATAAGCCCTCGAAAGACAATGCCGCCCTGAAATATCTGTGGGCGCGCCATCGCATCACCCTTTTGTCGGACTACAACAAACTGCACTTAAGCGACAAGCGTGTGAAGGAGGTGACTGACCTGGGCCTGACCTACAATCTGCTCACTGCTTATACTTCCTTTGTGGCCGTGGATAATGAAGTTCGCAATAAGGACGGCAAACCAACAGCGGTAAAGCAGCCTCTGCCGCTGCCGGAAGGCGTGTCGGATTATGCCGTGGGCGGGGTTGCAAATTATGCGTCAGCGCCCTCACTATCCATTTCCAAGGGATTCGCGATGCGCCATAAGGCGGAAAGCCTGCCGGCGGAAGACAAGCTGGTGATGCAGGAACAGCAGGCCCCCGGAAAAAAAGACCAGTCGAAACACGTCAGCATCATTGACGCAGCGGCCGGTAAAGGATTGACGAAAGACGAAATTCTCCGTGTTGCCCGGACGCATTTGACGGACATTGAAAAATGCCTTGCCGGTCAAAAGGCGTCTCAAACGCTGAAGATTGAACTGACCGTCAACACCGACGGAACAGTGAAGGAAGTCAAAATTCTTTCCGGCGATATTCGAGATGCACAGGCCAGGAAATGCCTGATGGAAACCATCGGCAAATGGCAATTTGCCCGGACGGCTGGAGCGAAAGAGGTCAAAGCGGTATTGACGCTTAAAATGTGATCTGCGTCACATCAAAATTATTCCTTATTGACGACATAATTCAGGGTGGGAATTATGTCGTCAATAAAGGCTTTTCAATTTCTGGTGGTCTTCACAGCGCTGATCGGAACCAATCCCTCGTCTGCGGCGGCCATGGATCGACTCGAGACCTTTCATGATCCGCCGCCGATCTTGCTTTATCACCGCTTCGGCCCGACGCCCGCCGACAGCATGACTGTGACGGATCAGGTCTTTCTTTCTCACCTTGATGCTTTAAAGGCCGGGGGGTACAGTGTGGTTCCTCTGCGGCGGATTGTAGAGGCCGCGCTCAGCGGAAAGCCGATGCCGGGCCGGTCGGTCGCCATCGTGGTGGATGACGGGCATAAGTCGGTTTACACCAGCATGCTGCCCATCGTCCGGAAATACCATATTCCGGTTACGTTGTTCATTTATCCTTCCGCTATTTCCAACGCTTCTTACGCCATGACCTGGAGCCAGTTGCATGAGCTTAAGAAAACGGGGCTTTTCGACATTCAGTCCCATACCTACTGGCATCCCAATTTCAAAAAAGAAAAGAAAAAACTTACTCCGGCACAGTACGATCAGTTCGTGACCACGCAGCTTTCCAAATCCAGGGCAAAACTGGAAAAGGAATTCGGAGCCAGAGTCGACATGCTCGCGTGGCCTTTCGGCATCTATGATGACGAGCTTGCCGCGAAAGCGAAAGAATCGGGTTACATCGCCGCGTTTACGATTGAAGGCGGCAAGGAGTGGCACAATCACGACCCTATGAAGATTCCCCGTTATTTATTGACCGATGCGCATCGGGGAAAGACATTTGAACGGATATTAACAGGCAACAGCCGTCTGGCGGCGGCGGGAGGACTTAAAAAATGATGCGGTTTAAAATGTGGCGCGCTGTTACGATCATATCGTGTATTTTCCTTTTGGCATGCGATCAGTCAGCATCACGTCCTGTGGCGGCAAGCCAGGCGGTTGTCAGTCGTCCCGTCACGGGCGTGGTGATGGATGCCGCGGCCAACAAGCCTCTGGTGGGCGCTGTGATCACGCTGGACGGCAAAACTGTTATTCAGACCGGCGCAAACGGTGTCTTTGCCATCGGGCCCGGCGTCGGACGGATTGCGGCCAGAGCGCACGGATACACACGCGCCGAACAGATGGTCGACCACTGCAGGAAGGATGCGCCTCTGGAAATCCGGCTTCGTCCGATCAACCCCAAGGCGCTTTATCTGACGGTTTACGGCGCGGGCAGCAAGAGCCTGAGAGAGTCCGCCCTGAATCTTATTGAGAAAACGGAACTCAATACGCTGGTGATCGACGTCAAGGGCGACCGCGGATTCATTCCGTATCGCAGCGAGGTTGAGCAGGCGGCGATCATTGGCGGTCAGAAGGTTATTCTCATCAAGGATATCCAGGGGCTTGTTAAAGACCTGAAAGACAGAGGCATCTACACGGTGGCGCGCATTGTCGTCTTCAAGGACAACCTGCTGGGCGCGGCGCGGCCTGACCTTGCCATCCGGACGACTTCGGGCGGCGTTTTCCGCGACCGGGAAAACCTCATCTGGGTGGACCCGTCCAAACAGGAAGTCTGGGACTACAACATCGCCATTGCCGTCGAGGCGGCCAAAAACGGCTTTGATGAAATTCAGTTTGATTACGTGCGCTTTCCAGACCGCAAGGGGCTTAAGTTTGCCACCGCGAATACGGAAGAAAACAGAACCGGCTCCATTACGGGATTTCTGCGCGCGGCCCGCGAAAAGCTGGCTCCGTATAATGTTTTTGTCGCCGCCGATGTCTTCGGCTATGCGGCCTGGAACCAAAACGACACGCAGATTGGCCAGCGAATCGATCAGATCAGCTTCGAAGTGGATTACGTTAACCTGATGCTTTATCCGTCCGGATTCCAGTTTGGCATACCGGGCTACAGAAACCCCGTGGCCAATTCCAACCGGATTGTTTATCTGACGCTTAAGCGCGCCAAGGAACGCACTCAGCTTCCGTCCATCCGCTTTCGGCCCTGGCTCCAGGCGTTTCGGGATTACGCCTTTGACCGGAGGCACTTTACCGGCCAGGAAATTCGCGAACAGATCAAGGCCTCGGAAGAATTTGGCGCGAACGGTTGGATGCTTTGGAATCCCAGAAATGTTTACACCAAAGACGGCCTGAAACTGAAAAAAGGCGAGGAGACCGCCAAGCTCAAACAGATTGCGCTGAGGCAGGATGCCGACGCCCCGAAACCGGATTAATGACGTTGTCGTTTTGGAAACAATTTTTATCTTACTCCCTCGGAGACTATGCCAGAATAGTGAAAAGTGGTCATACCGGCGAAAGCCGGTATCCAGAAATATTTAATAACACTGGATTCCCGCCTTCGCGGGAATGACGCCATTTTACTATTGCGACGCAGTTTCCGAGGGCAGAGTGAAAATCCCTTTCTCAATGCTTTATCCACAAAGAACCTTTTGACATCATTGCGCACGATCCTGTAAATGATGAACTGAAGAACGCAAATGAATTCAATGCAGCGCCTCAGAGATACACATGATGAGAGCTTTTCAAAATGACCTTAAAGCAATAATATTGTCATTTCCGCCCGGCATGCGCCGGGTAAACTTCCATCGGGAATCCAGGATGATTAAATACGTTCTGGCTTCTTTCAGGATCGTTCAGGTCCTGACCTTTCTGCTGATCTTTTCTGTGCCTGTTCATTCAGCGCCTCAATTTGATGAGGCTGCTTTAGCGCCCATTGCCGGAATTGTCGAGCAGGCTGTCCGGGACGGAAGAATTCCGGGAGCCGTTGTTGTGATCGGAACGAACGAGAAAATCATCTACCGCCAGGCTTTCGGCCGGCGTTCGCTTCGCCCGGACAAAACCCCGATGACGGAGGCTGTCATCTTTGATGTCGCCTCTCTAACCAAGGTCGTCGCCACAACCACGGCCGTGATGCAGCTTGTTGAAAAAGGAAAGCTCCGGCTGGATGCGCCGGTCGCAAAATACTGGCCTGCCTTCAAAAAAAACGGCAAGGGCAAAATCACGCTCAGGCATCTGCTCACGCATTATTCGGGACTGCGCGTGGAACCCAAACTCAAACCGGAGTTGCAAGGCTCCGGGGTTATCCTCAAAGCGATTATCTCCGAAAAGCCTCTCCATCCTCCCGGGCAGAAGTATTCATACAGCGATCTCAATTTCATCATCCTGGGAGAACTGGTCAGGCGCACAAGCGGTCTGCCGCTTGACCGCTATTGCTCGCTGCACATCTTCGATCCTCTCGGGATGAAAGACACAACTTTCAAGCCGCCTGTCTCCCAGGCGTCCCGCATTGCCCCGACGGTCGAGATTGAAGGCCGGCTTTTGTGCGGCGAGGTCCATGATCCGATTGCCCGGCGCATGGGCGGCGTGTCGGGCCATGCCGGCGTTTTTTCAACGGCGGATGATCTGGCGGTATTCGCGCGCATGATGCTGGGCGGGGGAAAGGCCGACGGACAAACAAATCTTCAGCCGCAGACTGTGAACATGATGACCCTTCCGCAATCGCCGCGCGGCAAGGCCAGGCTCAGGGGACTGGGCTGGGACGTGCAAGAACCTTTCGCAGCCAACGTTCAGGAGCTTTGCCCGGTGGGCGCATACAGCCATCTTGGATACACGGGCGCCGGATTATGGATCGACCCGGTAAGCGGGATATACCTGATTGTGCTGACCAACCGCGTCCACGCCGATGGAGGGGGCAGCATCAAGGAATTAAGAGAGGCTGTGAAAATGCAGCTGGGAAAGGCCGTTGGCCGCCTCTCGAATGAATATATGGTCGAGAAACGGCCGCCCCTGGCTCCATTTGTGTCTGAGTGCCAGGCGGTGTCCGCCGGGCAGACGGGTAAAGTCGAAACGGGCATTGATGTTCTGGAAAAGGAAAATTTTGTATCCCTTGCCGGGCTTCGGGTAGGATTGATTACCAATCACACGGGGCGCAATGCGGCAGGCATCCGCACCATTGATCTGCTGCATCGGGCCCCGGGTGTTACACTGAAGGCGCTTTTCAGCCCGGAGCACGGCATCGACGGAAAGGCCGACGCGTCGGTGCCGAAGTCTGTGGATGGCAAAACGGGACTGGCGATATATAGCCTTTATGGATCGGAGCGACGGCTTTCGAAAGAGTCGCTGGAAGGACTGGACGCCCTGGTCTTCGATATTCAGGATGCGGGCGTCCGTTTCTATACGTACATCTCCACACTGCATTATGCAATGGAAGCGGCGGCGGCCCGGGGCATTCCTTTTTTTGTTCTGGACCGACCCAATCCGATTGCCGCCGACATCGTGCAGGGGCCGGTATCGGATGGCATGCCTCGCTCTTTTACCTCCTGTTTTCCGCTGCCGGTGCGCCACGGCATGACGGTGGGGGAGCTGGCGCGCCTGTTTAACGCCGAAGATGCAATCAGCGCGGATCTGCGCGTGATCCGGATGAACGGCTATAGCCGGTCGATGTGGTACGACGAAACGGGGCAGACTTGGGTCAATCCCTCGCCGAACCTGCGGAGCCTTCGCGCGGCGACGCTTTATCCCGGCGTAGCGCTTGTGGAAGGCGCGAATGTCAGTGTCGGACGCGGCACGCCAACACCTTTTGAATATGTGGGCGCTCCCTGGGCCCGTTCGAAACAATTATCCAGATATCTTGAGCGCAGGCGTATTGCGGGGGTTCGCTTCACACCGGCCGATTTCACGCCTTCGTCCGGAATCTTTTGGAAGCAAGTTTGCCACGGCGTCCGTATTCAATTAACGGACCGGAAAAAACTGGATGCGGTGCGCCTGGGACTGGAGATCATTGCCGCGCTGCACCACCTTTATCCGGAATCTTTTCAGATTAAAAAAACGCTGGATATGATCGGATCGCGGCCGGCGCTGGATGCGATCCTGGCGGGCCAAAGCCCGCGCGCGGTTTCCGCGTTAGGGAACGATCAACTCCAGGACTTCCACACGCGCCGATCCGGCTGCCTGCTTTACTGACAGGCCCATTCTCGTTGCATCATACCGAAATTTTACATAAATTATCCGTTATGCAATTTCCGCTTTCATAAAGCGTTTAATTCTGGCAGGATGCTTGACATTGCGCTGGAGATGCAGGAAAAATCACGGTCCTGCCAGTTTAATGTGGAACAATGATCAAGGAGGGTAAAGGATAATGGCACAAGCGAAAAGAGTTAAAATTCAACACTACAAAACAATATTATGCCTGCTGATTTGTGCGGCGTGTTTATTTATCGCAGCGGGCTGTAGCGTTACGAATGCGTTTTTGTCCCCGGAGGATAAGTCCCCCGCGCTATCGCCTGTTGAAAAACAGACCACGGAAGGGGTTGTTACAGGTGAAGTAAACACCGCAACGTCCACCATTTCCTGGAAGGCGATTCCCTACGCCGCGCCGCCTACGGGTGCTTTGCGCTGGATGTCCCCGCAGGCGCCCTCCAAAAGATCCGCGCCTTTAAAGGCGGACAAATATTGCGAGCTCTGTCCGCAGTATGTCGATCATGACAAGAACGCAAGCACCCCGCAGGTGGTCCGAGGCAATGAGGATTGTCTCTATTTGAATATCTGGGCGCCTGAAAAAGCGACGGCGAAATCCAAACTGCCCGTTTTTTTCTGGATTCACGGCGGCGGCAATAGCATTCAATGGCCGCCTTTGTCCGCGCTGGACGGTGGAATTCTGGCCAACAGGGGTAATATGATTGTGGTCACGGTCAATTATCGTCTCGGGCACATGGGCTTTCTCAATCATCCGGCGCTGAAAACCGGCGATCCGGCGGGCGATTCGGGAAACTTCGCCATGCTGGATCTGATTGCGGCCCTGAAATGGGTGCGGGCCAACATTAAGAATTTCGGCGGTGATATGGAAAATGTCACGATTGTCGGCGAATCGGCCGGCGGCCAGAATGTATACAATTTAATCGTATCGCCTCTGGCTAAAAATCTGTTCCATCGCGCCATTGCGGAAAGCCCCGTAATCCGGAACTTCACACCGGCGCAGGGGGAAGCTCACATCAATGGTATTCTCGCCAAAATGCTGGTGAAAGAAGGGAAAGCCGCTGATGAAAAAGCGGCGTCTGCAAAGCTTGCCGCCATGAGCGCCAAAGATATTAACGCCTATATGCGCTCAAAGAAAGCCGAGGATTTTCTGGAGCAATATCCGGAAGGCAAAGCGGGCGGGATGATCCTGTTTGCCCAGTCGTTTAGCGATGGAACGGTGCTTCCGGTTGATTTCTACGGGGCGCTGACATCGGGCAAGTACAACAAGGTTCCGATGATTCTGGGAACGAATAAAGACGAATCCAAACTCTTTTTGAGGAGTGTTGAGCCTTTTAAGGAGTGGATCATGTATCAATCACTGTATGACGAGCCCGAGCAGCTTGAATTGTATGATCTGGTGGCAAAATATCAAAGCGACGCATGGAAAGTCATGGCGGTGGATTATCCCGCCGAACTTCTGCGGACCAATGCTGATCAGCCGTCGATTTTTACCTATCAGTTTTTATGGGGAACGGGTGGACTGAAAAAAAGTGTGATTGGCTCAAAGTTAAGCGTGATGCTGGCGTCGTGCCACGCTATGGAAATTGATTTTGTTTTCGGGACCGAGGCCGCCTCTTTGGGCGGATATGTGTTTAATGATAAGAACCGCGCGGGCCGCGTGGCCCTCTCCAAGGCCATGATGGATTACTGGGTGCAGTTTGCCCGCACAGGCGATCCCAACCGGACAGGTTCGGGGCTGCCCGGTTGGCGCCCTTGGGAAAACGGTGAAAATCAGCCCAAAACGATTCTTCTGGACGCCGATCTGGAAAAAGCGAACATCGTCATGGTGAACAAGAGTCTGAAGCAGGAAGCCGTTGACTCCGCGCTCAAAGCCGAAAAACGCTACAAGGAAATACAGCCGTTTTTCGACGCCTTTCAGTATAGAAAAAAAGATCAGAAATAATCTTCAAGCTCGTCTGATGCCCCCGGCCTGCCGTATAGCGCAGGCCGGGGGCATCAATCCACCTCGCGTCATACCGACCCCGCATCCGCGGGGTAAACATCCGTCCCAGAGCCCGGTGCAACTGCAATATTTTGATAAAATAATTGCAATATAGCTAATATTCATTTATTTTGTCACACATTCTTATAAAATCAGTGAATCTTGAATGGGGATACAGACCCATTCAAATTTACTCTCCGAGAGAGGTGACCATGATTGAAAAAGACTAAGATTGATTGCGTAAGGATGGTTTGTAAAATTCGCGATGCTCTTTATCGTGAAACGAAAAATATGACAAATAAAATATTTAGATAGAATTAACGTAGCTTTCTTTCTGGATTCCGGCCTTCGCCGGAATGACAGATTTAGGCAACAACAAACAAATTCTGAAAAGTCTTCAGCCATCCGGAGGCCCCATGTTTCAAAAATCACTATTCACTCTTGCCGTTGTACTATGTTTCGTTTTTACCTCTATCGCCGCCGATCTGGCGACCATCAAACTGCCCCCGCCGGACACCAAAGGCGGGAAGCCGTTGATGCAGTGTTTGAAAGAACGCAAGACGGAGCGGTCGTTTAGTCCGAAGAAATTGCCGATGGAGATGCTTTCCAATTTATTGTGGGCGGCTTGCGGGGTTAACCGGCCGGAGAGCGGCAAGCGGACGGCTCCAACGGCGCGCAACTGGCAGGAGATCGATGTTTATGTGGCGATGGAAGAAGGACTCTATGTTTATAATGCCAAAGCCCATGCGCTGGACCCGGTGCTGAAGGCGGATTTGCGTAAGAATACTACGACTTTTCTGCAACCCTCCCGAAGTTCCGTTGCCGGGGCCCCGGTTCAATTGATCTATGTGGCGGATTTGGAAAAGACGGGCATTCCGCTGAGCAGCGCGGATGTGAATAATTATGCTTTTGCCGATGCCGCTTTTATTTCACAGAATGTTTATTTGTATTGCGCATCCGAAGGGCTGGCTACAGGAGTTCGCGCCATGGTGGATCGGGAGGCATTGGGCAAGGCCATGAATCTTGGCGAAAAACAGAAGGTCGTTCTAGTGCAGGCGGTTGGGTATCCGCAATAAGAGACGAAGGATGAAAATAATGGACAAAAATTCGGTTGTGTTGATTTCGGGCTGTTCTTCAGGAATCGGGCTGGCGCTGGCGCGCGAGTTTGCCTCGCGGGGCTGCCGGGTGTTTGCCACGGCGCGCAGGCCGGAGACCATTGAACATTTGAAAAAAGAAAAAATCGAAATCGCGGCGCTGGATGTGACGGATCAAAAATCCATTGATGCCTGCGTGGCGGAGGTCATGGCCAGAGCGGGCCGGATCGATGCGCTGGTGAATAACGCGGGGTATGCGCTGATCGGGCCGATGATTGATTTGTCCATCGATGATCTGAGGCGCGAATTTGAAACCAATGTGATCGGGCTTATGGCTCTGACCCGGAGCGTCGCGCCGCACATGATCGGGGCGCGTTCGGGTCTGATCGTTAATATGGCCAGCGTCTCGGGCATCTGCGCCACGCCGTTTGCCGGAGCGTACTGCGCGACCAAGGCGGCGGTGAATCTGCTTTCGACATCGCTGCGCATTGAACTTGCGCCTTTCGGCATTTCAGTGGTTACCGTGCAGCCGGGCGCGATCAAATCCGGCTTCGGCAAGGCTGCGGCGGACAGCATCAGGCTGCCGGACGACTCCGTTTATAAACCGATTGCCGCCTATGTTGAAGGGCGTGCTTATTCATCGCAAAAAGATCCGACGCCCGTGGAAGAATTTTCAAAAAAGCTGATCGATCAGCTTTTTCTCAAGCAGATTCCCAAGGTCATCCGCCTGGGAAAACAATCCGCGAAGCTGCCCGTTGTGGCCGCTTTGCCGGTCAATCAGTTTGACAAGATCATGAGCCGCGGATTCGGGCTGGATAAGTTAAAAAAATAGAAAACGGTCATCTTGATTATTAAATTGAAATTATTCCCCGAAAGCGTTAGGTTGGACGCCGCTGTTCATACAGCAGTCTTTTAAAGTCAAACGCAGTGTGATCCAATCAAGAAAGGAGAATGTACATGAAAAAGTTACTTTTAAAAATAGCTTTGCTTGTGGCGCTGGTTCTGATTCCGGCGACCGTCATGGCGGAAGTGGATGTGAAGGTGCGCATCAATGTTCCCCTGCCACCCCCCATCATTTTCCCGGTGCCGCCGCATGTGGTGGTCATTCCCGAAACCGACGTCTATTCGGTGCCGGATGTGGACGACGACATCTTTTTTTACAGTGGCTGGTGGTGGCGTCCCTGGGAAGGGCGCTGGTACCGGTCCCGCCATTATGACAAGGGCTGGAAGCATTATCGGGGAACGCCGTCTTTTCACCGGCATGTCCCGCCGGGCTGGCGTCATGATTACAGAGACCGTCGCTGGAAGGGGCATGAATGGGATCATCGGCCCATTCCGCATAATGATGCGGAAAGAAACTGGCGCAAGTGGAAAAAAGAGAAACATTGGTCAAAAGAAAATAACTGGGGTGTAAGACGGGCGGAGCCCCGTCCCAATCCCGGCTTGCATCGCGGCGGACCGGATAAAGGCCGCGACAGAGGTCCGGACAGAGGCCCGGATAAACGGCGGCACGACGGACCGGGAAGAGGGCCTCACGGTGATCGGCGTTAAACTTTAAGACAGGTTCAATCAAAAACGCAGCCGGCTTTTCAAACCGGCTGCGTTTTTTAATTCTGCAACATGATCGATCCGTCTCGGCTTATATTTTTCCCGACTTTGACAGAAAACGCGGTTTTTCTCAAAAAACATTAATATCAACAAAAGTGTTCTGACGTTTTCGGAAGTGTAGTGAACAAAATAGTGTTCTGTGCAATAAATGTAGTGCGCATAGCGTTATTTGCGGTGATGACAACCGCGATTCATGTTTATCGAAACGACCGCCAATTCCGCCGGACTGACTTACTGCTACCTCCTGGAGAGCTATCGCCTGGATGGTAAAGTCAAACACAGGACTCTTGCACACAAGCTGTTTTCGGCCATTGGGCTCAAACCTCCACCCAAAGCCCTTCGACGGACATCAAAAAACGAAAATGTAGTGGCACAAGCTTGAAGTGTATCTGTAAATACCCGTATTAACAAAATATTATTTTTTTGCTGTCAAAGTCGGGATTTAAGGTGATTGTTGTCTATCAACGTATCATCCCTTCGGGATGAAGGCAACGAGGGGCCTCCCGAAAATACTAATCTTCTCGATAGATTAGATTTCTCCCTGTGGTTGAAATGACATCTCCTGCTTGACAACTCTAATTTTCCAAAGTGCAGGATGAACTGCAGCCGTCGCCGTCGATGGTGTTTCCGTCGTCGCATGCTTCCTCAATATTCTGGATGAGCTTGATGGTGTCTACGGTCGTATAGCCGTCGGAGTCGGCGTACACTATGATTTTGCCGGATGTGCCGGCGGCAAAGTTGAACGATCCGAGGTAGAGGCCTTGTGCGCTGTCGGCCGGGCTTACGCTTTGATCCACGATTGTATTATATTCTCCGTCCTGATGAATGACTTTCACGGGAACGCTTTTCGCATCCAGATACCACGCTCTCTGCCAGACGAAATAAACGTCGTAGCGGCCGGCTTTAGGCACAGTGGGCGTGAAGGTTGCATATTTGCCGGGATCGGCGCCGGAGTTTCCGTCGCGGGTGTAATTGTTTTTAAAACCGTATTGCGTGTTGGTGGCGCGCTGCCAATCGCCCGTGAGCACGCATCCGGGAGTGCTGTCGTCCACCAGAATTTTGACTTTTCTTTCTTCCGGTTTTCCGTTTCCGCAAACGGGCCATTCCATGTTTTCATAGCGCGCCTGTGCGGGGATTTTATGGCTTGCGGTTTCCGGGTCCGGACCGTATGGCGGCCATGTCAGATTCTGACTCCACCAAACAGGCTTTGATGTTAAGTAAAGGGAGTCCGGAATTGTTCTGGCGGAGATGCCGGTGTCCCACAGGGTTTGTTTGTTGGCGGTGTCATAATTTCCGTGCCGCAGCAATGTTTCTTTGGCCAGCGGGTCATATTCTTCCACAATGGCGTTGAATGACGCCTTATAGCCGATGTCAAAGATAACCGGCATTGTCCAGGACGCAGGAGAGTTAATCCCCGCGATTTCGTAAATGAAGTCGACCGTCGGATAGGACCCCAGAAGGTTTCCCACAACATTGAAATAGCGGGAATAGTACGCGATGTGAATGGCGCGGTTGTCTTTGTAGGTGTCTTCCTGATAGCCGCGCAGGTTGTTTCTGAAAATAGTGTGATGCGACGTGGTTCCCCAGATAAAATCGCTGCCGATTTTGTTGGCGACGTTGCCTTCAAATAAATTGAAAACCGGATGGGCGCCGTGGTGCGTCATGTCTGTTTTAATGCCGTAGCTGTTGGTTCCGCAGGTCGGAAATTCCGCGACGTTGGTGCCGAAATAATTATAGGCGACGACATTGCCCCCTCCCGCGCTGGAGAATGATATGGGGCTGGCAAGGTTTTCAAAGATGTTGTTTTCAATAAGCGCGGACGTCACATGCCCTTGAAAGGCCATCGCATAACCGTAATTTCCCGTATAGCATCGGACATGATGGAAATAATTATCCCGAAACTCATTGCGGTAGGTTTTGGTGGAATAATGATGAATCTGGTTGACTCGGGCCGTTTCCACGTTTTTCATCCAGCAATACGCGCAATAATGGTAATCAAAATTTTTGCCGATGGATGCGTCATGAGAGGTGATGTACAGGTCTTCAATGCCGATATACTGGCCTTCAAGGCCCGATTTCATCACCTGAGGATGATATGTAGGAGTGAAATTCCAGAGCAGTCCCTGCTCCAGAGTCAGTGTGTTGCCGCTTTTGGCCGTCACTTTGATGAGATGGCCAATGGTCCGTTTTCCGCCTTCACAGATGCCTTTGCCGGCGGCGCAGCTCTCCCCGATCTGCGGCTCGTTCCACGCACCGCATTTGGTGCTGACATCAAGCGAGCATCTGGGCGTGCCGCACCAGGTGCAGTCTCCGTCCTTGCCTGCGGAGGTGGCGTATTGCGGATCATTTTCCTGATCGATGATCAGAAAATCGCCGGGCGCAATTGAAGACGCGTCCGCGACGGTGATCGAAGTCGATCCTTTTGTGTATCCCCCCGTGACGTTTATATAGGGACCCGTATAGCCGCCCTTACCCACGATAATGGCTCTATAGGTTGTGGAATTGGAAAAAAGAAGTGTCTTGTCCGGTCCCGCGCCGCGCAGCGTGATATGGCTTTTGCTAAGCGTCAGCGTTGAATTTAACAGATACCGTCCTTCGGGAAGATACACGACCTGGTTTGCCGGGCAGGCGTCAATGGCTGTCTGAATGGCCGGTGCGTCGTCGTGCAGCCCGTCGCCGGTGGCGTTATAAGGGGCGTTTTTGACATTGGCGCAAATGGTTGTCCTAATCGGTATGCCGCCGGGAATGCCGGCTTGTGACCAGTCGACTCGCCGTGAGGCGGGGATGATGTCATTACCCGCGCCGGCGCCCGGCGATCCCGAACTCGAAGATGTTCCGGAATCCGAACTTCCGCCGCCTCCACCGCATGCACAAAGTATGACGATTATAAATACAATGAACGATGCGACATAAGCACGAACAGGCAAGTGGCGTTTCATAGATAACTCCTTATCTTCCGGTTGTGTGCGCCGCAAGGGCGGGTGAAACCGGGTGATGGTTCGACATTATAAGGCGGCCAATAAGAATTATCTGTGACCACCTTCACATATTTTCGGTAATGATTGTCTGAAAATACCAGCCGATCCAGCATATCCGTCGGAGGTTGGCGTAAAATATAAAAAACCGGATCAAAATGCAACAGGTGAATTTACGCTACTATAAAATGACCATGAGAGCGGCAAGCCGTCAAAAAGCTGGAATCTCTATGAATAGGACCCCTGGCTTTCCATGGGGGCAAGATTTTCAAAGGTTGTAAACTGGTTGAGGAAGGCGAGCTTCACGGTGCCGGTGGGGCCGTTACGCTGTTTGCCGATGATGATTTCGGCTTTGCCTTTTTCGGGGTTGTCATCCGCCTTGTTGTACACTTCGTCGCGGTAGATAAAGGCGATGACGTCGGCGTCCTGTTCGATGGCGCCGGATTCACGCAAGTCGGCCATCTGGGGACGGCGGTTGGGGCGGTCTTCCACTTTGCGGTTCAGCTGTGAAAGGGCAATGACGGGCACCTGAAGTTCTTTGGCCAGGGCTTTGAGCGAGCGGCTGATTTCGGAAATTTCCTGCTCGCGCGAGTCGCGCGACGAATTGCTGCCGCGCATAAGCTGAATATAGTCCACTACGATCAGGCCCAACCCCTTGTCGGCCTTCAGACGGCGGGATTTGGCTTTCATTTCCAGTACGGTAATGGCGGGCGTATCATCAATATACATCGGCGCTTCAGACAGACGACCCGCCGCTTCGGTGAGTTTCGGCCAGTCCGTTTCTCCGAGGAAGCCTTTGCGCATGCGCTGGGAGTCCACGCGGGCCTCGGAGGCCAAAAGACGAAACGCCAGTTGCTCCTTGGACATTTCCAGCGAGAAAACGGCAACGGGAATTTGCGACTCCAGCGCAGCATTTTGAGCGATGGAAAGCGCAAAGGCTGTTTTTCCCATGCTGGGGCGTCCGGCGATGATGATGAGATCGGAATTTTGCAGCCCCGAGGTCATGTCGTCGATTTTATCAAAACCGGTGGGAACGCCTGTAATGAGCTCCTTGCGGTTAAAAAGATTTTCTATGGATTTGAACGTGGTTTTGACAACGTCCCGCAGAGGCGCGAAGGACTGCCGTACTTTATTTTCCGATATTTCAAATATCCGGTGTTCGGCCCGGTCGAGCACCTGGTCAACATCGGATCCGGATTCGTAGCAGTTGTTGATGATTTCGGTTGCCGACCCGATCAGCCCGCGCAGAATCGCTTTTTCCTTGACGATGCGCGAATAGTTCGCAACGTTGGCCGCCGTCGGGACATTATCCACGAGAGATGCCAGATAGGCGGTGCCGCCGATCGCGTCAAGCTGATTGCGGTCTTTGAGCGCGTTGCTCAGGGTGATGAGATCAACGGGCTCGTTTTTTTCCGACAGATCCTCGATCGTGCCGTAAATCTTCCGATGCGCTTCACTGTAAAAGTCATCCTTGCCGATAATTTCCTGCGCGGCATTGATGGCGCTGTTTTCAAGAAGAATGCTGCCCAGAATGGATTGCTCGGCCTCGGTATTCTGGGGCGGCAGCTTATACATGGACGGATCGATGTCTTTCATGATTCTTCGCTGACCACACGGAGTTTCAATTCCGCTTCAACGCCGGAAACGAGTTTAACCTTTACCTTGAATTCCCCCAGGGATTTGATCTGTTCGTCGTGCACAATCATCTTGCGGTCAATGTCAAAACCCTTTTCCTGCAGGGCGGCTTCAATGTCTTTTGAGGTGACGGATCCGAAAATTTTGTGCTGATCGCCCACTTTTCGCGCAAGCGAAAGCGTGATCTGAGACAAACGATTGGCCAAATCCTGCGCATTGGCTTTTTCTTTCTGGGCTTTCTGCTGAGCATTTTTCTTTTCTTGTTCAAACGCCTTGATGTTTTTGCCGTCGGCTTCAACGGCAAGGCCTTTTGGGAAGAGCAGATTGCGGGCATAACCGTCGTTGACTTTGATCAGATCCCCGGCTTTGCCCAGGGAAGGCACATTCTGTTTTAAAATAACCTTCATGAAAAACCTCCTGTTTGCCTTGAAAAATTCAGATTATTCACTTGCTGCCGGGTCGGTGCGGAAAAACCTGCGAAAATCAATCCAGATATCGAAAAATCCCAGTGCGGCTATTGCTATCATAAGCATTTGCTGAATCGCAACGAAAAAATAAAAGACCCCCCGGAAAACGGGGGAAATGTCTTTCTTTTGAAAAAAGAAGCTAACAATAGCAGTCCCTTGCAGGAAATAGATAAAGGAAAGAGAAAGAAAGGCATTGACGCCCGCAAAGCTTGCCTGCGGATCAGGGATAAGCATTAAGCCCCCCGATGCCAGAAATATCCAGACGACCCATGGGGGCGCTTTCCATTCGCTCAAATTGACAAACTGCGGGGGAACGATTCCGGACTTCAGGAGGATTCGTTTCGAGATCAGCGTATTGATCCAGGCGGTAAACATAATTGCCAGGATGCAAAGCGCGGGGAAAATTCTTGTGAAAAGATCGATGACGGACGATCTGCTGTCCTGAATCGCCTTGATTTCTTCCGGGCTCAAGGGCAGCCGGCTGTACAGGCGAATGTTTAAATCAATTGCCTCCTGGATATGCTTTTCCGCCAGTTGCCAGGGAGAGATGGATAATTGCATACCGCCATACACAAAATAAACGATGATCGCACTTAGCATGATGGCAGAGGGCAGAAGAACAATCATTTCGATGGAATAATTTTTGCGGACCGTCCAGATCATCAACATGCCTGCCAGTCCCATGGCTGCCGGGGCCAGCGCGGGCAGAGGGGTTTTTATAACGGCCAGAACAATAAAAATGACGCCAAGCGGGATCAGGAAAGCGGCAAGTGTTTTCCTTGAATTGTTGAGCAGGCCCAGCACGAAGACCATCTGCGGCAGCGTGAAAAGAAAGAAGATGCCGATGACGGGAATTAATGCGGCTGCCAGAAAAAAAGAGAAAAGCAGCGACAACCTTACAAAGGAATTGCCGGAGAATAAAGAAATCATTTTTGACAAGAATAGCAGCCTGTTTTGAAAAAAACGCTAAATGATGAAGTTACATCTGTGCCGGTGGCTTGCATTCGCGCCGGCCCGATGGTTCAGGCCGGCGCGAATGAATAAAAAAACTTTACCTGCCTTCCGCTGTGACAAAAGGCATGATGGCGATGGTGCGGGCTCGTTTGATGGCGACGGTCAGTTCTCTCTGATGTCTGGCGCAGTTGCCCGTGATTCTGCGGGGCATGATCTTGCCTCGTTCCGTGACAAAATTATTGAGGATGATCGGGTTTTTATAGTCGATCTTAATATTGGAGTCCGTGCAGAACCGGCAGAATTTTTTTCTGTGGAAAAATTTCTTCTGGGGCGGACGGGAGGGTCTTTCGCCGTTGGATATAGCCATGATTATTCCCCTTTCGTGGTATTGTCTTCTCTGTTCGTTTGTCTTCTGAATGTGGGTCTGCCGGAACGTGTGTCGCGTGAGTCGCCTGCCGCTGCCCGTTCTTCTCTTTTGGCTTCTGCGGCTTCTGCGGCCTGTGTGCGTCTGATCTCCGCCTGGGCGACTTCCTCATCCATGCCTTCACGGGTGACGGCGCCTTCCTTGGTCACGGTCATGAATTTTAAAATCCGGTCGTCGATTTTAAAATTTCTTTCCATCTCGGCTACAACGGCGCCATTGCCGGCGTAGTCGATAAAGAAATAAAACCCGTCTCGTTGTTTGTTGATTTCGTAGGCCAGACGTCGCTTGCCCCACTTTTCAACTTTGGCGATGACGCCTTTGCGTTCCGTGATAATGTTGGAAGAACGCTCGATGATGGCGTTTAAATCTTCTTCCGCCAAGTCGGTTTTGACAATAGCAATAACTTCGTATCTTTTCAAAATTTCCTCCTTTCGGCTCTATAGCCCGCGGTCTCAGCCGCGAGCAAGGGGAGTCCTAAAAATTATGTTGGTGGCTTCTATACCAAGCCGCCTCGAAAATCAAGGATTATATGATGATATTATTTGAGCCTGTACCACTTCCCGGAGCGCCCCAAAAGGCTGAAACCGATAAAGGCTCGCACGGTTAGCACGTCGTCCTTGACCCACATTTTACATTTATAAGTATCTCCTGAATCCGGATCCATAATCGTTCCACCTGCATATTCAATTCCCTGTTCCTTATCGATATCTCCCGTTTTCTTCATATCTTTGAGAATAATCATACCCAGCAGGGGCTTATTCTTAAAATCGCCGGGGCATTTGGGGCAGATTTTATCCGGGGGATCGAACAGCAATTTTACTATTTTCCCAAAGAAAACGCCGTTTTGTTCATACATTTCAATGTAAGACCCCACTTTTCCCTTGTTGACCCCCTGATCTTCAACCTGCTTCCATGTTCCAATAAGACGGCTTTGTGCTATTGCGGGAAGACTAACCAGAAAAGACAAACATATGACCCAGAATAAAACTTTTGAAATTTTTTTTGTTCTCATTCGTTCCCCCTAAAAAAATGATTGACTTTCAAAACTGGTTATATTAATTTAATGACGTTAAATTAACGTATATCAGTTTTCAGTAAAAATGCAAGGTTAATTTAACATAACTGGCGGGAGTCGTGTAAAAATGCAAAAGGCTGACTTTCAGGTTTACGGGTATCGCTGGGTCGTACTGCTGGTTTTTTTTCTGCTCAATGCAATGATGCAGGTGCAATGGATAACCTTTGCGCCCATCACCAGTGAAGCTGTTAAATTTTACGATGTGCCTGCCTTGCAAATCGATCTCCTTTCTCTGATCTTCATGATTGTTTATGTTTTTGTTTCCATTCCGGCGTCTTATGTCATTGACACCAGGGGCATACGCTTAGGCATTGGTATTGGCGCGGCGCTTTTGGGGATTTTCGGATTTCTCAAGGGACTTTGCGGATCGAATTATGAGATGGTGGTTGTTTCTCAAATCGGCATTGCCATTGGGCAGCCGTTTGTTTTGAATGCCGTCACCAAAGTCGGCGTCCGGTGGTTTCCCCTGCAAGAGCGGGCGACGCAAGCGGGCATCGGCGTGCTGGCTCAGTTTGTGGGGATCATTTTCGCCATGGCGCTAACGCCACAGCTGTTTAAAATATACGGCATGGAAACGATGCTGATGATGTACGGCGTCGCCACATTATTCGTCGCCGCTGTGTTCCTGATATTGATGAGAGAGAGGCCTCCCACGCCGCCTTGTCCCGCCGGACATGACGAAAGAATTGCCGTCTTTGCGGGTTTGCGTCATATTTTCAAACAGCGCGATATGATCATTCTTCTGATTATTTTCTTTTCCGGATTGGGAATCTTCAACGCCGTGACCACCTGGATTGAGCAGATTATCCGGCCGCGCGGTTTTGATATCACGCAGGCGGGGACCACCGGCGCGGTCATGATGATCGGCGGCATTCTCGGCGCGGCCACGCTGCCCGTTCTTTCCGACAAATTCCGCAAAAGAAAATTTTTCATGGTGCTGACGACGGTATGCGCCATTCCCGGCCTGATGGGGCTTGCCTTTGCGGGATCATATTCGCCTCTTGTCGTCAGCAGCTTTATTTTCGGATTTTTCCTCATGGCCAACGGCCCGATCAGTTATCAGTACAGCGCTGAGATTTGTTATCCGGCGCCCGAAGCCACATCTCAGGGGCTGCTTCTCCTGGTCGGGCAGCTGGCGGGCATTCTTTTTGTTTTCGGGATGGATCTTGCGGCGGGAAGCAATAAAACACCGGCGATGATTTTATTCATTGTTCTCATTGTGGTAAACATCTTTTTAAATCTGAAACTGCGGGAATCAAAACTCGTCAGGACGGATGAGATATAAATCAGGAAGGACGTCAAACATTATGCCCAAAGTAACACGAAGCGCCGAACAGGTCGATGCCGTTCGGGATCAGATTCTGGATTGCGCATTTAAAATTCTGGTTAAAAACGGATATGAAAATCTTTCGATGGCCAAGGTCGGCGCAAAAATGAAAATGACGGCGGCCAATCTTTACAACTACTATCCCAATAAAGATGAGTTGCTCATCGCCATTCATAAAAAAGCGTTTGCAATGCTCTACGACAAGATCAGTTACGCCGTCACAATGGGAGAAACGCCGCTGGATCAATTTACCGCAATGATCAACGCCTATGTCGACTTTGCCGTCAACAACGTGGATATTTACGACATCATGCTCAACCGGCCTGTCCGTCAGTACAGCGATTATATCGGTACGCCCCAGGAGGCGCTTTCGTACGACGAGTTTAGAAGCTCGCTCAAGGTATTTTTTCTGGCGATCAAAGTGATTCGAGAATATCGCAATACCCGGATGGATGCGTCCTCAATCTCGCCCAAAGTGCTGGCCATGCAGTGCATGAGCTCGCTGCACGGCATCATTTCGCTTCGCAACAGCGGCATGTTTGATCAAATTGCTGATGATCCCGATGCCGATTTCAAAATGATCGTAGAAAATGCGATGCGCTGCGTGACGGGATAGAGATCAGGCGGCAATGGCATAAGCGTCTATGGACGCGGCAGATGGAGCAAAATAATGAACCGCGGTGAAAAAAAATATGTGCTGGCCGTTGATCTGGGAACATCCGGGCCGAAAACGGCGTTAATATCGGTTTACGGTGAAGTGATCGGAAGCGAGTTTCAGGATACGCCCATTATTTTGTTGCCCGACGGCGGCGCGGAGCAGGATCCGCAGGGCTGGTGGAACGCTGTTTTAAACACGGCAAAGCGAGTGATCGGCAGGCACGCGGTCTCACCTGACGATATTGTTGCCGTGAGTGTAACAAGTCAATGGTCCGGAACGGTTGCGGTGGATGAAACGGGCAATCATCTGATGAACGGCATTATCTGGATGGACGGCCGCGGGGCCGACGATGTGCAAAAAATGCTGAGCGGCCCGTTCAAAATTGACGGATACCCTTTATACAAGGCGCTTGTCTGGCAAAAGTACACCGGCGGTCTGCCCACACTGACCGGCAAAGATCCGACGGGACATATCCTGTGGCTGAAAAAAAACCGTCCCGATATCTATCGAAAGACCTATAAATTCCTGGAACCGAAGGATTACATCAATCTGTGTTTCACCGGCAGATTCGCCGCCACCTATGATTCCATTTTACTGCACTGGGTGACGGACAACCGCAATCCGTCAAAAGTGGTTTATTCGGACAAACTTCTGAAAATAACCGGTATCGACCGTTCAAAATTACCGGACCTGATTCAGGCGATGGATATTGTCGGGCCGGTCAAAAAAGAAATTGCCGCCGAGCTTGGGCTGAAAGAAGGAACGCCCGTTATCGGCGGCACGCCGGATGTTCCCTCCGCGGGCGTGGGGTCCGGCGCGGTGCGGGATTATGAAGGGCACCTCTACATCGGAACGTCATCGTGGATTTCCGCTCACGTGCCCTTTAAAAAAACGGATGTCCCTCACAATTTCGGATCGTTTCCCAGCCCCGTTCCGGGCCGCTACCTCATTCTTACGGAGCAGGATTGCGCCGGTAAATGTTTGACCTGGCTTCGGGACAATGTTTTATATCACAAGGACGAATTGCTGCGAGAAGAATGCGCGCCGGATATTTATAAGGTGATGGATAAAATTGTTGCAAGAGGACCGGCCGGCGCCAATAAAGTGATTTTCACGCCTTGGCTTTACGGTGAACGCTCTCCGGTGGATGACTGCCACATCCGCTCGTCCATATTCAATTTGTCGCTGGAAAACACGCGCGAAGACCTCGTCCGGGCCGTCTATGAAGGTGTGGCGTTCAACTCCCGATGGCTTTTGGAGCCGGTGGAAAAATTCATGCGCCGTCCGTTTGAGTATCTTAATTTCATTGGCGGGGGCGCGAATTCCGATGTCTGGTCGCAAATATTCGCCGATGTACTGAACCGCAAAATCCGCCAGGTAAAAGATCCCATTTATTCCAACGCCCGCGGCGCGGCATTTCTGGCTTCGATGGCGCTGGGATACCTGCGGCTTGACGATATACCGAAATATATTCAAATCAAGGCGGAATATCTGCCCAATCCGGCGAACCGGAAGATTTATGACGAGTTGTTTAAAGAATTTGTCGGTTACTACAAAGCTCAGAAAAAAGCCTGCGCGCGCATGAACAGACAAGCCGAAGGCGCGTGCACGCTGTAAGGATCGCAGGCGCGATCAGAAACAGGAGGAGACGATTTTATGGAATACGCGGAAATTATGAAAAGAAAAGATGAGATTCTGGCCAGGCCCGTGCGCCCGATTCCGAAAGAAAAACTGGCATCGGAACATAAGCTTTATGCCGAACGCTGCCGGAAATCGATCGAGATATTTGAAAAAGCCAAATCCATGATTCCCGGCGGCGTGGAGCACAATTTAAGCCAGAATAAACCCTTCCCACTGGCGATGGATCGCGCCAAAAGTTACAAAATATGGGATGTGGACGGCAATGAATACATCGATTATCTGATGTGCGGCGCGCCGATCATGCTGGGCCACAGCTACGAGCCGCTCGATGAAAAGATTATCGATGTCATCCGGACAAAAGGACCGGCCACCGGTTTGACGTCGGAATACGAACTTTTGGCTGCGGAAGAAATCATCAAGAATATGCCCGGCGTGGAAATGGTGCGGTT
>CAZGDK010000020.1:0-23270 GCA_964525155.1 uncultured Smithella sp.
ATGAATGTATTCGTCTCCGCGCAGGGCAACCAGCATGCCGGTTTTCCCCGCCATGGCGGCATGCACGGAGTACATTCCCAGCGAACTGCAATAGATGCTGTCCGAGGCATTGGCTGGAACGGATCGGATCATATAGCTGGGTTCAATGTATTTCAGGTTGATCTCCAGTTGGATGTCATGGAAGTGTTTTTCAATCTCGTGTTTGAGGTAAAGCCCGATATCTTTGAGTCGGATATTGCCGGAAGCATCGGTTGCATGATTGGACTCGTCTTTGCGCAAAATGTCCTGGCCCGCACCTTCCGCAACCAGTATGACGGCATGGCCGCGTTCTTTGATTCTTTTTTCCAGCGCCATGAGAAAACCATTTTCACCTGCCAGATCAAAAGGCACTTCGGGGATCAAAACGAAGTTGGCGTCTCCCTGCGCGAGCGCCGCAGTGGCGGTGATGTAGCCGGAAAGCCTTCCCATGATTTTCACCAGTCCGATGCCGTTTAACGCGCCCTTGGCTTCCACATGCGCGCAGCGCACGGCCTGAACGGTTTTCTCAATAGCCGTGTCAAATCCGAAGGATTTTTCAATCAGGTTAAGATCGTTGTCGATGGTCTTGGGAATGCCGATGACGGCGATTTTTGCCCGGCGGGCGGTAACCTCCGCTGTGAGTTTTTCGGTGGCCCGCATGGTACCGTCTCCGCCCACGCAAAAGAGGATATTGACGTTCAGGTGCTGAAGATAATCGACCATAACCGCCGCATCCTGCGGCCCGCGTGATGTTGAAAGGATGCTGCCGCCGATATGCGTGATGTCTTTGACATAGTCGGGTGTTAATGAAACGGGCTCGTGTCCGCATGCCGGGTTCAGTCCCCGCAGACCGTAGCGGATTCCCAGAATATTTTTCACGCCGTAACGGTAATAAAGGGTCATTGTCACGGAACGGATAACATCATTGATACCGGGACACAGTCCGCCGCAGGTGACAATAGCCGCTTTTGTTTTAGAGGGATTAAAATATATTATTTTGCGGGGGCCCGCCGATTCCACGGACAGAGGACGACCCGCGGCATCTTTAAAGTCTGAATAATTATCGATGCGCGTATTAAACAAAATACGTTCGTCATCGGAAATAAAGTGGCTGATGTTCAGGGGGGAATCCGTGAGGCATGGGCCGAGACTGGCGATTGAAAAATCATACATTATGCAGCGATTTCCTTTTCATGAGAATCTGAGAGACCGCATTTTTACCGGAGAGAATCTCCGCGTCAAAACCGGCATCGGTAAGCAGCGAAGCGCCCGTCAGGAAGATATTGCCATAACGGGTCCTGTTGCTTTTGGAGGCAAAGGATGTCCATAAAGCGTTTCGCACTTCATATTTCGGCGTTACGACATTGCGACAATCCATCGATAGTTCAATGGATTGATCAACATTAAAGAGTTCAACGTTGTCTTTCAAAAACGGCAGGAAAAATTCAAGCCTGGATATCACGTCGTCCGCTTTCTTTTTCAATGCATCCGACGCCCAGTTTGTTTCATCGGGCGGAAGAAAGACGGTTGCCGTAAGCATGGTTTTGGCCCTGTCTGTGCTTTGACCTTTTTCAACAAAACCCGTCTCGAGAATGATCAGATTATCGTTGAACAGGCCTTTATTGACGTCACAAACGACGGCAATGTGGCGCGCCATCTGCTCCGGCAGGCATTTTTGAGCAATACCCAAAAACAGCGTAAATGGACGATAAGCAATTTTTGCCGGACGAAAACGATCCGAGAAATTGGCCTGCCGGGTATCATCAAACAGCAGGGAATACTTGTCCGATTTTGTGCTGATGATCAAGTCGCGAGACGATACTTTGGAGGTCTGACCGTCCCTGGATTTAATTTCCACGTCAATGGTTGCGCCAGGGGTGATCGACAGGATCTGATAATGGTCCAGGTGCAGACCTTTGCGGGCATCGATTATTTTGATCAACTCATTGAATAAATATTGCTTCCCCTGTGAAAAACAGGAGACGCCCCTAAACGGCGCACAGTACTGAAATGCAGAACCGAAGGAAAACATATCCGAGTGATTGCAGCCCAGCAGGGCATATTGCGCTTCCCAGACTTTTTCCAGCGCGGGATTGATGGAAAGAAATTTGTCAAACTTTGCCGCGCTGAATTTGTAGCGAAAGATGAAAGGGAATATCTTTAAGTATGCAAAGTATTCCTTGAGGCTGCGGGGCTGAATGTGCGGATGCGTGGAAAGCCATTCCTGAAAAACGGTTGCGGCGCTTTGCGCGCCATCATAGAAATCCTGAATTTCTGCATCGCATTCGGGAAATTCTCTGGCCAGTTCCGCCAGAAGCGCCTGGGCATTGTTGAAAAAATCAAGGCGATGTTCCGGAAGAATAATCTGACAGGCCGGATTGATCCGCGTGGATTCATCGTCGGGAAATGCTATTCCCATCTCAGAGAAAATGGCCCGTCCGGTCTGGTCCGGTCCAAGTCCCGTCACCGGCGTGGGATCGATGTTGAAGACATAATCGCCGATCAGTTTAAACCCGCCGAGTCCTTTTTCCGAAACCAGAAGCGTATTGATGCCGTTGTGGCCGGCATAGGCTGCGGCAACGTGGGAAGCGAGGTCATCTCCTATGACAATCAGATCATACATTGTCCACTACCTCCACAACGGGCGGTAAAGTTAAGTTTAACGTCGATCCAGGGGTGGATTATGCGTGGCCGCGGCGTCGGGAGTTTCAATACCCTTAATGACTACGTGACGGCCTTTTTTGGTAATTCTGCCTTCCGCGAAATAGCGGATGGCCTGCGGATAAATCTTGTGTTCCTCTTTTAAAATGCGGGCGGCAAGGTCATCCGCCGAATCTCCGGGATGCACCGGCACGACAGCCTGAATAATGATGGGGCCGGTATCGACGCCTTCATCCACGAAATGAACCGTGCAGCCGGAAAATTTAACGCCGTAATCCAGCGCCTTTTGCTGCACGTGTGTGCCGGGAAACGCGGGAAGCAGGGCGGGGTGAATATTGACGATCTTTTCCGGAAACGCCTGAAGAAAACTTGAGGTAAGAATTCTCATGAAACCGGCCAGAACGATCAGGTCGACCCGGGCTTCTTGAAGAATGCGGATCAGCTCCCGGTCAAAATCTTCACGGCTTTTGTAATCTTTATGATTCAGGGCCGCGACGGGAATGCCCGCCTTTTGCGCCCGGGCGAGGCCGAAGGCCCCGGCGTCGTTGCTGATGACGATTTTAATTTCCGCGCGAAGCCGGCCGCTTTCAATATGATCAATAATGGATTGCAGGTTGGAGCCGCCGCCCGAAATCAAAACGCCCAATTGTAAAAGTTCAGCCATAGCTCGCGTTGCTAGCGATCCGCGAAACACACGGGATCCTGCGTTCCTTCCTTCTTTTCGACAGCGCCGATAAGGTAGGCCTTTTCACCCAGGACGTTCAAACGGTCGATGATTTCCTGGCTCTCTTTTTCCGAAACGATCAGCATCATGCCGATTCCCATGTTGAAAACGCGGAACATTTCTTTTTCATCCACATGGCCAATGGTTTGAATGACGGAAAAAATCGGTGGAATCTCCCAGGTATTGCGGCTGATGACCGCCCGGCAGACGTCGGGGATGATCCGTGGAATATTGTCGTAAAATCCGCCGCCGGTGATATGAACGAGACCTTTAATATTGAAGTTCTTGAAAATATTCAGAAGCGATTTGACATAAATGCGTGTGGGTTCCAGAAGCTCAAGCCCGACCGATTTGGAAAGCTCAGGGAGGGTGTCGTTCATGGAGAGCTTGCCTTTTTCCAGAAGCACGTTTCGCGCCAGAGAAAAGCCGTTGCTGTGCAGGCCGCTTGAAGCCAGGCCGATAATGCGGTCATTGATGCTGATGGTGGAGCCGTCGATGAGTTTTTCCTGTTCGACAACACCCACGCAGAAGCCCGCCAGATCGTATTCTCCCGGTTTGTAAAAGCCGGGCATTTCGGCCGTTTCGCCTCCCAAAAGCGTGCATCCCGTCTGTCTGCATCCGTTGACGATTCCATCGACAATCTGCACGCTTTTTTCCAGTTCCAGTTTTCCCGTGGCCAGATAATCGAGAAAGAACAGTGGTTCGGCGCCCTGCACGACAACGTCGTTGACGGACATTGCCACCAGGTCGATGCCGATGGTATCATGCTTGTCCATAAGCTGAGCGATTTTAAGTTTTGTGCCCACGCCGTCGGTGGAAGATACCAGAATCGGATTTTTCATTTTGGCCGTGTCAAAACGGAACAAACCGCCGAAACCGCCGATGCCCGAAACGACTTCTTTTCTTGCCGTGGTTTTGATCATGGGTTTGATGCGTTCGACAAATGCGTTGGCGGTGTCGATATTGACGCCTGCATCCTTATATGTTGATTTCGTGGATTTTGTTGGCATAAAACTCCATAAAAAGAGATTATTTTTTTAAGTTATCATCGAGGCCGAATGTCTAACGTAAATCACCTGCCATGTCAATCATTGACTTGCGCAATCAGGAATTATTTGTTAACAACCGCCTATAATATCAAGGAAATTAATCAACGTGCCGGCAAGGATGCACCGGAGTGTAAATGGAGAAGTTTAAAATAAATCTTAAGAAAATTGAACAGCCCGTACAGTTTGCATCCAGAGATCATTTCAAAAATATTTCCCATATCAAAGATTTGGGAAAAACCCTCTCGGGGCTGATTCCTCAAATTGTGGTGTCGCTCCCCGCCGTTTTAAAGCCCGCGTTTGAACCGCCCCTGGGGCAGCTTTTGATCCTTTTTTCCGATTATGATGCGCACGATATTGACGTCAGAAAAGACCGGATCATCCAGGCGGCGGAAATTCTTGAGCGCCTCAATAAAAAGATAGAAGCATACGATGAACATAAAACCGTTACACCGCATCAGGAAGAGCAGATAGAAGCGAGAATCGCCGACCTGAAAATCTGCGCGGAAAAGATGGCCACGCCGGTGCAGTTTCTCAAAGGCGTGGGACCCAAAATGGCCGCGCGCTTTGCAGTAAAAAAAATAGACACACTCCAGGACATGCTTTATTTTCTGCCGCGCACCTACGAAGACCGCCGTGAAATCCGCAAAATCAACAGACTGGAAACAGGAAAAATTCAGACGATTATGGCCTCGGTTTTGCAAACCGAATTTCGCTATTACGGCAAAAGAAGAATTCTGGAGGTCGCCGTAAGCGACGGCACGGGAACGCTTGTGGCCAAATGGTTTAAAGGGCAGATGTCCTATCTGGTCGGCACGTTTAAAAAAGGCGCGCGTGTGATTTTTACAGGCGATGTCTCGCCCGGTTACTCAGGCAAATCCATGATTCATCCCGACTATGAAGTTCTGGATGAAGAAGATGAACAAAATCTCCTGAATTTCAAACGCATCGTGCCGGTCTATTCGGAAACGGAAGGATTGCACCAGAAATATATCCGCAAAATAATGTTTGGCGCGCTGGAGAATTATTCCCGTTACGTGGCGTCTCCCATTCCTTCGGATATCTGCCGCAGACGCAACCTGATGAATATCCACGAGGCGCTCATTGCGGTTCATTTTCCCGGACCCGACGAGATGATCGAGCCTTTGATCAACGCCCGTTCCGAGGCGCACCGGCGCTTGATTTACGATGAATTTTTCTTTTTCCAGCTGGGCATGGCCGTGAAAAAATCCGGCCGGATTCTGGACAAAGGCATTTCATTCAAAACGGATGGCGTCCTTCCGGCCAAATTACATTCATCGCTTCCCTTCGAACTAACCGGAGCGCAAAAGCGCGTCGTCCTGGAAATCCAGCGCGATTTGCAGGCGTCCACCGCCATGAACCGCCTGCTGCAAGGCGACGTGGGAAGCGGGAAAACGCTTGTGGCCATGTCGGCCATGATTACCGTTTGCGAAAACGGGTATCAGGCGGCGCTGATGGCGCCCACGGAAATTCTGGCCAAGCAGCACTTTGCAACGCTTTCTGCCTGGGCCGAACCTCTGGGGCTGCAGACGGTTCTGCTCACAGGAAGCATGAACGGCGCGGCACGCACTGAAGCGCTGGAGCAGATCAAATCCGGCAGGGCCAATATTATTCTGGGCACGCATGCTCTTATTCAGGAAGACGTGGATTTTCGAAAGCTGGGATTTGTGGTGATCGACGAACAGCACCGGTTTGGCGTTTTGCAGCGCGCGACGCTGCGCAATAAGGGCATTAATGCCGACGTTCTGGTGATGACGGCCACGCCCATCCCCAGAACGCTGGCCATGACGGTTTACGGCGATCTGGATGTTTCCGTGATCGACGAAATGCCGCCGGGGAAAATCCCTGTGCGCACGCTTGTGATGGGTGAAAGCAAACGACAGGCGGTTTACGACGCCATCCGCCGGGAGCTGTCCAAGGGACATCAGGCGTTTATTGTGTATCCGCTGGTGGAACAGTCCGAAAACCTGGATTTGAAAGACGCCACCAAAATGGCCGAACATCTGCAAAAAGATATTTTCCCAGATTACACCGTGGGGCTGATACACGGCAAAATGAAAGACCGGGAAAAAGATTCCGTCATGCGGGACTTTCTGGAAAACAAAATTAACATTCTGGTGTCCACCACCGTCATAGAAGTCGGCATTGACGTTCCGCGCGCGTCACTGATGGTGATTGAGCATGCCGAACGTTTTGGATTATCTCAACTGCACCAGCTGCGCGGCCGGGTGGGACGCCGCGACATTCCGTCAACCTGCATTCTGCTTGCCGATTACAAAGTGTCTCTGGATGCCCGCAAACGATTAAAAGTGATGGAAAAAACAACGGACGGTTTTGCGCTGGCCGAAGAGGACCTGGTTATTCGCGGTCCCGGTGATTTTCTGGGCACGCGTCAATCGGGGCTTCCGGATTTCCGCATCGCCAGCATCATCCGCGACGCCCGGATTCTCAACGATGCCAAGGAAGACGCCTTTTCGCTTGCAGCCCGTGATCCGATGCTTGCCAAACCGGAACACGCCATCCTCAAGGAAGCACTGGTCGCCAAATGGCAGGGAAAACTGGATCTGGCGAGGACGGGATGAGGAAAAGAAGGTTCAAGGATCAAGGTACAAGGTGCAAGGATCAAAGAGTAATCATGAAATTTGAAAAGGGAGATTTTTTAAAATGGAGAAGGAAAGACGCAGGTATATTCGCGAAATGGTCAATTCGGGCATAAATACACCCAATGTTTATGTGGAAGGAGAATCGGTCGAAGTGAAAGATTTCTCAACCGGCGGTTTGCATATTCTTTCCGAAAAACCTCTGGATCTGAAAAAAGTTCACATTACGATCAATCCAAACGACAAAGAAAAGAAGCTGAAATTGACCGGGCACGTTATCCGGGTAACTCAGGAAGGCAAGATGTGGGGTATCGCCATAGATTTGTCGAAACAGTACATTATTAAAAAGTCATAAAGGGATACACAAATGAGAATCGGGATTATTGGCATCGGCGGGGTAGGGGGATATTTTGGCGGGAAACTGGCGCGGGCTTATGCGTCATCGGGAGCGCCGGAAATAATTTTTATCGCCCGCGGCGAGCATCTGCGTGCCATTCAGCAAAATGGCCTGCATCTGCATACAAAAGAAGGCGATTACACTGCCTGGCCAAATATCGCCACGGACAATCCGGATATTGCCGGTCCGTTTGATCTGGCCTTTTTTTGCGTTAAAAGTTACGCGCTGGAAACCACCGCTCAATTGTTTAAAGGAAACATCAAAAAGGATGCGGTTGTCATCCCCCATTTAAACGGCGTGAACAGCGCCGAAAGACTTAAAACTTTGCTCCCCCATGCGGATGTCGTAAGCGGCAGTTGCTATATCGTATCGCAAATTGAAAAACCGGGCGTCATCCTTCAGCAGGGCGGCGCCTGCAAACTCATTTTCGGTACGGATGACTTGTCTTCCGCACAAAAGTATTCCTTCATTCTTGATATTTTGTTGAAGGCAAAAATCAAGGCCGCTTTGACGGATAAAATTTCAGAGGCACTGTGGAGCAAGTTTCTGCTGATGTGTCCATTGGCGTCGCTTACGTCGGCCACAGGCAAAACGTTCGGTGATATCTGGTTAACTCCCGCGCTTCGGGAAAAGGCCAGGGGACTGATGCAGGAAGTCGCGGCCGTCGCGGCGGCGCGAAATATCCGTCTGCCGGAAGACGCCGTCGACAAAACCATGGAAATGGTTTCCGTTTTGGGCAGTGATTTGAAAACTTCCATGCAGCTGGACAAAGAAAAAGGCAACCCTCTGGAAACAGACGTTTTGACGTCGTATCTTTGCCGGGCCGGCCGGGAATCGGGGGTTCCCACACCGATGCACGACGAATTATACGAGCAACTTTCAAAACATTAACCCCGAAGGGGTTTGACGTTGATAGCCGTCAACATCATGAAAGTTCGACCCCGACGGGGTCGCAGATTAGATGGAACGATATTTCTCTAAACCTTTTATCCCTTCGGGATAAGGGGCTGCAATCCCTTGTTCTAAACGGTTTAAATTTATTCCCTTCCGTTTGCATATCTGTTTGACAAAACAAAAGAATTTGTTATAGGTTACGCGTCTTGATGAGATATGAGAAGATAAGAATATTCCGGGAGTGTAAACAATATATTCAGGTGAAAATATGAAGAAAATAGCGATCGGGCTGATAGGTTTTGGCAATATTGGAACAGGCGTTGTGAAGCTGCTCCAGCAGAATGAAGAGCTGATTACAAAAAAACTGGGGGCACAGCTTGTTCTAAAGAAAATCGCCGATATCAATATTTCATCCTCTCGCGGCGTCAAAATTCCTAAAAATGTCCTGACGACGAATGCGAAGGACATTCTCAACGATCCCGAAATATCCATTGTCATCGAACTTATGGGCGGATACGAGCCGGCCCGGACGTTTGTGCTGGAAGCCATTAAGAACGGAAAACATGTGGTAACAGCCAACAAGGCAATGCTTGCGACCTATGGCAACGACATTTTTCCGATCGCCCAGAAAAAAGGCGTTGACGTCGGATTTGAAGCCAGCGTTGGCGGCACCATTCCGATTATCAAAACGCTCAAGGAGGCCCTTGCAGCCAACAACATCAATTCCATTGTCGGCATCATGAACGGCACCTGTAATTTCATTCTCACCAAGATGACCGACGAAGGAAAACCTTTTGACGTCGTTTTGAAAGAAGCGCAGGACCTGGGTTTTGCCGAAGCCAATCCGACATTCGATATTGAAGGCATTGACACATCCCATAAGATGGCCATTCTTCTTTCACTGGCCTACGGCAAGAAGGTCAATCTGAAAGACATCTATGTAGAAGGAATAACTAAGGTTTCCAGTGAGGACATCGCGTTTGCCAGGGAGCTGGGCTACCGGATTAAACTCCTGGCCATCGGCATGCTCAAAGGCGACAGGGTTGAAGCGCGCATTCATCCCACAATGATATCGTCCGGACATCTTCTGGCCAACGTCAACCGGAACTACAATGCGTTTCATCTGGTGGGCGACGCGTCCGGCCCGATATTCCTGTTCGGACAGGGTGCGGGAATGATGCCCACGGCCAGCGCCGTTTTCAGTGACATTCTGGATTGCGCCCGCAATATTTTAAAAGGCATTTCAGGCCGTGTGCCGCTTCGCTCGATTGATGAAACCGGCATGAAGAATATCAAGCTGATTCCCATGGATGACGTGGAAACCAAATATTATTTCCGGTTTTCCGCGCTGGATCAGCCGGGAGTTTTGTCGAAAATATCCGGTATTCTGGGTCAGTATCATATCAGCATTGCCTCCGTCATCCAGAAAGAACGGGGTGTCAAAGCGGGCGCGGTGCCGGTGGTCATGACCACGTATAAAGCAAAAGAAAAGAATGTTCGTGCGGCATTGAAGAAAATTGATAAACTCAAGATTGTCCGCGGTGAAACCATTCTCATCCGCATCGAGGATGAACTTAACTAAAAAAGTCAGGATTATAAAACCTTATGAAATATGTTGTTTTACTGGGCGACGGCATGGCGGATTACCCGAGCTCACAACTTGGCGGCAAAACTCCGCTGGAATGCGCCCTCATACCTTTTCTGGATCAGATAGCCGCTGAAGGCACACTCGGGCTTGTGGATACCATTCCTCAGGGATTGACCCCCGGTTCGGATGTCGCGAATTTAAGCGTCCTGGGATATGATCCTCTTGAAAATTATACAGGCCGCGGTCCGCTGGAAGCGGCCAGCATGGGCGTCAACCTCAATCCCACTGACATTGCCTATCGCTGCAACCTGGTCAGCATCGGCGAACAGGGAACCGATCAGGCGTTTATGGACGATTTTACCGCCGGTCATATTTCCTCGGCCGAGGCCCGGGAAATTATTCTGGACATCAATAAAAAACTGGGGTCGGCCTTATTGCAGTTTTTCCCTGGCGTGGGGTATCGACATTTGATGGTTTGCCGCAATGCCTCGGGATCTCCTCAGACGACTCCGCCACACGACATTCCGGGCAAACCTGTTGCGTCTTATCTTCCTTCCGGAGAATACGCAGCTGAAATCAATGATCTGATGGAAAAGGCGGCCGAGGTCTTAAAAGATCATCCGGTGAATGCTGCACGAAAGAACAACGGAAAAAAACAGGCCAATTCGATCTGGCCCTGGGGGCAGGGGAGAAAACCTCAAATTGTTCCCCTGACCGAAAAATACGACTTCAAGGGCGGAATGATTTCGGCGGTGGATCTATTAAACGGCCTGGGCGTCAACGCGGGCCTCAAACCCCTGAAGGTCAATGGCGCAACCGGATACATCGACACAAATTACGAAGGCAAAGCCAAAATGGCCCTTGACGCTCTGGAATTCATGGATTTTGTCTTTCTGCATCTGGAAGCGCCTGATGAAATGGGACACGAAGGCAATGCCCATGGTAAAATTCAGGCTATTGAATTATTTGATGAGAAAATTGTCGGTCCGATATTGAAAAACATCGGCAAACTGGGAGACTATCGCATTGTGGTGTTGAGCGATCACCCCACGCCCATCGATTTGAAAACCCATGTGGGAGATCCCAGCCCCTTTGCCGTCATATCCTCCATAAGAGAAGAAAACAAGGCTGCGGGAATGTCCTTTACGGAAGCCAACGCCCGGCAAAGCGGTATTTTTGTTTCGCCGGGGTATTTATTGATGGATAAGTTCATCCGGGACTGGAGATCGTTTCTTGGTCGGTAATGTTACAAAAGTCCGGGTCATTTATGCCGACACGGATGCGATGGGTATTGTGTATCACACCAATTACATCCGCTGGTTTGAGCTGGGGCGAAACGAACTGATGCGGCAACTGGGTGTGGCCTACACGGAACTGGAAAAGATGGGGCTTAATCTGCCGCTAACGAAAGTTTCCTGCCATTACCTGGCCCCGGCTAAATACGATCACCTGGTTATGGTGGAAACGAAGTTTGATTATATAAAAAGAGCCAGCATTCGTTTTAATTCCAAAATATGGGATGAAAACATGGAAAAGCTGCTTGTGGAAGGTTACACCATACATGCCTGCACCAACAATGAGGGGAAGATAAGAAGAATACCGCAATTGCTGCTGGAACTGACCGACAAATATAATATCAATAAAGGGGAGTAATCATTATGAGTACAAAATTAACCAAAGAAGAATTGAAAAGTCCGGATGCGTTTCAATCTACATTTGAAAAAATTGGAGATTATGTTGTCGCCAACCAGACCAGGGTAACATTGATCGCTGTTGCGCTGGTGAGCGCGGTTGTCATCGCCGCCGGAATCTATTTTTACTGGGGCTATTATTCAAATTCCGCTCTGAAGTTATACGCTAAAGCCCAGGAAAACATTCAGAAAGGCGGAGAAAACAAGGAAATCATCAAAGAGAATGAAAAAATTTATAAAGATTTGATCGATAATTACTCCTACAGCTGGAGCGGTCGGATAGCTCACTATCATCTGGGCAATATCCATTACAATAATGGCGACCTGGACAAAGCCATCAGTTCTTATGAAAAATTCATCGGTAAAACAAGAAACGATAAAACCGGCGTAAAGTTTCTGGCGTTGACATCGCTGGCTTATTGCTATGAAACCAAAAAAGATTACAAGTCGGCCCTGAAATATTTTGAAGAGGCCCAGACCACATATAATGTCGGATTTGAAATGATCGCACTGCGCAATGTCGCACGCGCATATGAACAATTGAACAATAAAGAAAAAGCTCTGGAATTTTATAAAAAAGCATTGGAAAAAACATCCGAACCGGCCACGGCGATATTTATCAAGAGAAAAATATCCAGCCTGAGCTGATCGAAATACGGAGGCCCCACCTTTTGAAAAAAGTATTAATGTCAGGAAATGAAGCCATCGCCCGCGGTCTGTATGAAGCGGGCGTCCGTTTTGCCGCGGCCTTCCCCGGCACGCCCAGTACGGAAATATTGGAAGAATATTCAAAATATAAAGGCGTATACGCCGAATGGGCGCCCAATGAAAAAGTGGCTGTTGAAGTTGCCATAGGCGCGGCCTTAGGCGGCGTCCGGTCACTGGCGGTCATGAAACATGTCGGCGTTAATGTGGCCGCCGACCCGATTTTTACCGTCAGCTACACCGGGATCGAAGGCGCTCTGGTGATTATTACGGCTGATGATCCGTCCATGCACAGTTCTCAAAACGAGCAGGACAATCGCAACTATGCAAAATTTGCAAAGATTCCCATGCTGGAACCGGCGGATCCCCAAGAAGCCAAAGAGTATATTAAACTGGCCTTCGATCTTAGCGAAAAATTCGACACGCCGGTTTTTTTAAGATCAACAACACGCGTTTCTCATTCAAAATCAGTTGTTTTACTAGATGATGCTAAATCGTTAGATGAAAAGACATCACTGCATAAAAACGCTGAAAAATATGTCATGGTACCGATCAATGCACGGACTCGACGTGTGGAAGTGGAAAAACGTCAGAAATCGTTGAAACATTTTGCCGAAACCTTTTCGGAAAATAAGATGGAAATCAATGATCCGGACGTTGGCATTATCACCGCCGGTATGCCCTACAATTACTGCAAGGATGTATTTCCAAATTATTCCTATTTAAAACTGGGAATGGTCTATCCGTTACCGGAAAAAATGATCCGGGATTTTGCATCCAAAGTCAAAAAGATTTATGTGGTTGAGGAGCTTGATCCCTATCTGGAAGAACAGGTTAAAGCTCTGGGAATTAAAGTTACGGGCAAGGATATTTTCCCCTATACCAACGAATTTGATCCCGGCGTTATTAAAAACGCCATTAACGCGGATATGAAGGATGCGGATTCTCCGTATAAAGAACCTCTAGCTGCGCGGCCGCCCAATCTTTGTCCCGGATGCCCGCATCGGGGGTTGTTTTATGCGCTCAAAAAATCCAAAGCGTATGTGCATGGCGATATCGGATGCTATACGCTTTCGTATCTAAAACCTTTGGAGGGTGTGCATTCCTGCATCTGCATGGGCGCCAGCATCGGCATGGCGCACGGCATGAGCAAGGCATTGGGAGAAAAAGGGAAGGGCAAGGTCGTGGGCGTCATCGGGGATTCCACCTTTCTCCATTCGGGAATTACCCCCCTTCTCAACATGGCATATAATCACAGTGATGCCTTAATCATCATTCTGGACAACAGCACCACGGCCATGACCGGCATGCAGGAACACCCCGGCACAGGCTATACGCTGATGAAACAGGAAGCGAAAAAAGTTAATCTAAATGTTTTAGTATCAGCGCTTGGTATTCAAAATATAAGGGTTATCGATCCGAATAATTTAAAGGAAGCACGGGAAGCGATTAAAGACGAACTGGCCAGTTCCGGTCCCTCCGTCATCATTTCTCAACGGCCCTGTGTCCTGTTTAAACGGGCAAATGTGAAGCCTCAGCCTGCTTTAAAGGTTGACCCGGATAAATGCGAGGGATGCAAAACCTGCCTGGATTTGAACTGTCCGCCAATCGCGTGGAAAAAAGGCGTCACCAAAGAGGGATCCAAACGCAAGGGAATTGCCGTGATAGATGAAACACTTTGTAATGGCTGTGGATTATGTGCGCAAGTCTGTAAATTCGGCGCGATCAGCTAAAAGAATAGAAGGAAAATAAATGACAGATTCGAAGGTTAGAAGCGTATTGTTTGCCGGCGTCGGCGGCCAGGGAATTTTAAGGGCAAGCGACATTATGTGTGAAGCTCTGATGGAAGCCGGGTTTGACGTCCGCAAAAGCGAAGTTCACGGCATGGCCCAGCGCGGCGGCTGTGTGACCAGCCACGTCCGATACGGGACAAAAGTATATTCACCGCTTGCCGAACCGGGCAGCATTGAAACGCTTGTATCTTTTGAGAAAATGGAATCATTACGATACCTTAAATATTTGAGTCCGGATGCATCCATTATCCTGAATACTGAAGAGGTTTATCCGCCTGCCGTCAATATGGGAGATGCTCCTTATCCTGCCGATGTTATTGATTTTTTGAAAAATAATTATCCGCGGATCATTGCCTTAAATGCCGCCGAGCTGGCTCAGAAAGCCGGAAATATCAAAGCGGCCAATGTTGTCTTACTGGGAGCCGTCTCAAATCTGCTGAAGATTGATCCTTCCGTCTGGGAAAAAGTTATTAAAGAATCGTTTCCCCAGAAACTGATAAAATTGAATTTAGATGCTTTTCAAATGGGAATTGCTGCTTAAATTACGGGCAATAATTCTAACTCTGAAAAGGAATTTCTCATGGCAGAAGATTACTATCAGGTATTAGGCGTTGATAAAAAAGCCTCGGCGGACGAAATAAAAAAAGCCTATCGGAAACTTGCCGTCAAATGGCATCCGGATAAAAATCCAACCAACAAAGCAGCCGCGGAAGAAAAATTCAAAAAGATCAGCGAAGCGTACGCAGTTTTAAGCGATACCCAAAAACGCGAACAATATGATCAGTTCGGCTCCGCTGATCAGTTCCGTCAGCAATATTCCCAGGAAGACATTTTCCGTGGTTTCGATCTTGACGAAATCCTGCGCAGTTTCGGATTTGGCGGCCCCAGGGGAGGGGGGCGAACGACATTCCGCACCGGCGGAAGAAGAGGCGGCGGGTATCAGGAATATGATGATCCATTTTCAGGAATGTTTGGTGGCATGGGCGCAGGCAGGCAGCAGTATGCCAATATGCCTCAAAAAGGCCAGGATGCAGAATATAATCTATCAATATCATTGGAAGAATCAGTATTCGGCGCAGATAAAAAAATATCCTTCCAAATGGAAAATCACATAGAAGACATCAACGTCAAAATTCCCGCCGGCATCAGTTCCGGAAAGAAACTGCGCCTGCCGGGCAAAGGCCTTTCCGGGTACAATGGCGGACCAAATGGCGATTTATATTTAAATGTCAATGTGTTGCCTCATCCTATTTTTGCCCGCGACGGAAACGACCTATATATCGAAAAGACCATCAAATTTACCCAGGCTGCTTTAGGAACCTCCATTGATGTGCCGACACTCGATGGAACGACGAAAAGACTGAAAATTGCTCCGGGCACACAAAACAACACAAAAATCCGGATGAAAGGTTTTGGCGTTCCCGGCATGAAAGGCGCTGTTAAGGGTGACCAGTTCGTAAAAATCAATGTTGATGTTCCCAAAAAACTGACGGACAAACAATTAAAACTTTTCGAACAACTGGCGGAAGAAGGAATTTAAAGACAGGCTTATAGACTGTAGGCTGAATACTGTTAGGTTTAAGAAGTGACCGGCATATTTCTGATTATTCAGAGGATATGCCGGTTTTCTTTGTTCTCTTCCTTGTGTTAGTTCTTTATTCTATGTCTGATAAGATATGTTATGTAAACTTATTATTTTTTCGAGTTGATTTTTGCCAGACAATCATGAATTTTCCTTAGATTTAAATATGGAAAAAGTCCCCATGGCTTTTGCTACCAATAGAGATTCGTCTTTTATTTCTGATTCCAGCACGGCGATGTTTTTACCTAACTGAATGATTTTTGAATCACAGATCAGCTTTGTCGCTTGGACCGGTTTCAGATAGTTTATTTTAATCTCAATGGCTACCGTTTCCTGTTCCTTTTTGAGCGTTGAATTCATAGCGATGCCCATTCCGATTTCTGCCAACGAGTATATCACGCCGCCGTGCACCGTTTTGTACATATTCTTGAAATCATTCTTTATTATTATTGATATTTGACAGGTTCCATTATCCAGTTTCAATAATTCAACGCCTAGAAGTTTAACAAAAGGACTTCGCTCTCCGATTTTTTTAATATGTTCCAATACCATGTATACTCTCCGCTATTTTTTAGTAAATATGATCGTGGTCTTTCCAAGATGACATTGCACTGTGGGAGACCGGTTTTTTCAGATCATGAATTCATGAAGTGAACTCAACATCCCCGATTGCCCCCATGTCTTTTCCGAAAATTATGACGATCCCGAGCACGCCTGGAATTTTTATTCCGTAATCCAGGGCGGTTTTGATATCATTTTTGCTTTTAACACGATTGCCAATAGCTGAGGCTGCGGCATCAGCCATTGTTGCTGATTTAGATAGTACGCAGACGGCATCGGCCTTCCCAAAGCTCAAAGACGGACCGACCGTGGCGGATGATGTACAGATTCCAAGAGGCGTTTCTTTAGGTTTTACAAGGAGATTAACCTTATAACTTAAAGAAGATTCTCCGGCAAATATGGATACCTTTAAATTGCTTTTTGATTTCAAGAAAATGTCGCCGCCGTTTTCGATAATGAGATTTTCCGTTTTTTCCAAGAGGTCATACCCGACATGTTCGGCAACGGCTCCGGCAACCGACGCCATGGGGCCCACGCCGCAGACTTTGGACTTCGTGATCATATCCCGGATGATCGGTGGGGCCAATTTGTCTTCAGGAAACGGCAGAAGGGATGTGCGGAAATCGGGATAAGTATTGATGTACTTTTCTAAGGCATTGCGGCGCCTGGCCAATGATCTAAAAGCAGGATCGGAAAGATCGGCATCGGAACTTATAAAGAGATCGCTCTCAGCAATCTTAACCCGATATGAAATAAGATTATCTTTATTAATTAATGATCTATATGTTCTTTCCTCGTATTTCATATTAAGTATCGAAAGCTGTGGATAAGTTTATTGTTGATGAAAATCGGGCTTGACAAGCTCCCTCCTTTTTTTAAAGGAGGGTTGGGGTGGATTTTGAAATCCCCCTTAATCCCCCTTTAAAAAAGGGGGACATATTTCAATCTTCGTACGTCGGTCTTCAACCCTTCGGTTTTCCTCCTTCAGCCGATAAACTTGTACTCCTTGCCCCTTAAACCTTGAGCTTTCTTCAGCAGTATATCGTGTTGCCCTCCCCCAGAATGCCATCGGTTTCTCGCTTGAGTCGCTCGCAAATATCGATCCGGCCGGCTTCGCCCAAGTTTACTATTGTTTCGCTTTTCCCGTTGACAATATGGATAAAACTCTCGTATTTACCGCGATATTTCTTGATTGCTTCGTTCAGGGACGAGATGCCGTCGGGCGTGATGCGATCGGCATCGACAAAGAAGCGCACCTGCTTATACGGGTTTTCCAGGGCTTTGGCCAGCGCAGTCACATCCTGGGCGATGATCTTGAAATTTTCATCGCCATTTTCTCCAGAACCCTGAACATCAATGGTTCCCTGAATGACGACAGGCTCGTCGGCATGAAGCAGCTCATAGAATTTTTTGTAGACATCCGGCCAGAAGATGATGTCTGCCGACCCTTTGAGATCCTCGAAAACGATGTTGCACATGACGTCTTTTTTCTTCGTCAGTCTTTCGGAAAGAGAGCTGATCACGCCTGCTAATATAATGGATTCCTTATCTTTTTTTCCCTTAAGTGTACTGGTGTCGGAATTGGTGACAAACTTTAATTTATCGGCAAAACCGTGCAGTGGATGTCCGGAAATATAAAAGCCCAGCGTTTCTTTTTCAAGTGCTAAAAGCTCCTTACGGTCCCATTCGGGAAAATCGGGAATTTTATAGCCCCCTGCCCCGTTTTCCTTTGATGGCCCGCCGTCGAGATCATCAAAGAAGCTTGACTGATTACTCAACAATTCCTTTTGCTTACGCTGTGCTTCCTCCATAACGGAATCGAGTGATTCCATCAGTTGACGCCGGTAATGCCCCAGAGTATCGAAAGCGCCGCACTTGATCAGACTTTCAATGACCCGTTTATTAACTTTACGCAGATCGACGCGGCTTAAGAAATCGATGAAAGACGTGAATTTGGCTTCCTTACGCATGGCAATGACGGATTCGATGGCCGCCTCGCCGACATTTTTCACGGCGGTGAGACCGAAACGGATGTTGTCGCCGGAAATGCTGAAATCTTTATCCGATTCATTGATGTCCGGCGGCAAAATGTTGATGCCCATTTCCTTGCAGTTGGACATGTGTTTGATAATCTTGTCGCGGTTGTCTTTTTCGGAGGTGAGCAGCGCAGCCATAAAGGCGACCGGATAATGGGCCTTGAGGTAGGCCGTCTGGTAGGTGATCATGGCGTAGGCGGCGCTGTGGGATTTGTTGAAACCGTACTCGGCGAAGGTTTCCATCTGATCCCAGATGGTTTTTGCTTTGTTCTCGTCGATGTTCAGGTTTTTGGCGCCGTTTAGAAACCTTGGTTTCTCCTTTTCCATGTCGGCGACTTTTTTCTTGCCCATCACCTTGCGCAGCGTATCGGCTTGCGACATGGTGTAGCCTCCGATGGCGTTGGCAATCTGCATGACCTGCTCCTGATAGAGAATAATGCCGTAGGTCTCTTTCAGAATCGGCTCCAGTTGCGGCAGTTCATAGGTGATTTGCTGCTTGCCATGCTTGCGCGCAATGAAGTCCGGAATCATCTTCATGGGGCCGGGCCGGTAGGCGGCAATAAGCGCGATAACGTCTTCGATGCGGTCCGGCTTGAAGTTGACGAGCAGATCCTTCATGCCTGAACTTTCCAGCTGGAAGACGCCGTCGGTCTCACCCTTCATTAAAAGTTTGTAGGTTTCCGGATCATCCAGCGGCAGATTGCTGATGTCAACGTCTATCCCCTTGGATTCACGTATAAATTCCAAGGCATTTTTGATGACGGTGAGCGTTTTCAAGCCCAGGAAATCAAACTTGGTAAGCCCTACCGTTTCAATATCCTTCATCGTAAACTGGGAAACAGTGTCGTCTTTGGGCGAGAAAAGCGGAACCCTTTCCATCAGGGGCACGTCTGAGATGACCACTCCTGCCGCGTGGACGGAAGAATGGCGGTTCAGACCTTCCAGAATCATTGCAATTTTTAATAATTTGTCGACCTGTGGATTTTTCTTTCGCTCCTCATCAAACCGGGGTTCCATTTTAAAGGCTTCTTCCAGTTTGATGTTTAAAACATCCGGAACAAGTTTGGCTATGCGGTCCGCATCACCATAGGGAATATTCAAAGCCCGACCCACGTCGCGGATAACGCCTTTGGCCAGCATTTTTCCAAACGTGCCGATTTGAGAGACTTTGTCCTTCCCATACTTTTCCGTCACATATTTGAATACTTCATTGCGGCGCTCCTGGCAAAAATCAACGTCGATATCCGGCATGCTGATACGGTCGGGATTGAGAAAGCGCTCAAAGAACAATTCATAGCGCAGTGGGTCAATGTCGGTGATACGTATGGCAAATGCCACAAGTGAACCTGCAGCGGAACCGCGTCCCGGGCCGACGGGAATGCCATTGTGTTTGGCGTGCTTGATGAAATCGGAAACGATGAGGAAATAACCGGCAAACCCCATTTTCTTGATGACGTCCAATTCATAACTGAGCCGTTTGCCATACTTTTCACGGGTTGTTGCTTCGTCGTCTTTGGCATATTTCAAAATCGCGGGCATGCGCTTTTCAAGGCCTTCGACGGCTTTGCGCTCCAGATAAACATCCAGGGTTTCTTCGGGATTTTTAACTTCAAACTTCGGCAGGAAGAATTTCCCGAATTCAAAAGTCATATTGCAGCGTTCGGCCACTTTGACCGTGTTTTCGACCGCTTCCGGACAATAATCAAAAAGATCCTGCATTTCCTGGGGCGAGCGGACGTAAAACTGATCGGTCGACATCGCCATGCGGTCTTTATCTTCAATGGTCTTGCCGGTCTGGATGCACAAAAGCACATTGTGCGCTTCGGCATGATCCATGTTGAGATAATGGCAGTCGTTGGTGGCAATCAGCGGAATGGATAGCTCTGTGCTCAGGGAAATCAGGCCTTCATTGGCGATTTTCTGCTCCGGAATCCCGTTTTCCATGATTTCCAGGTAGAAGTTATCTTCGCCGAAGATGTCGAGATATTCGAGGGCCGCCCGTCTCGCTTCGTCCATTTTTCCCCGGACGATATGCGATGCAACTTCGCCATGCAGGCAGGCGCTCGATGCGATGAGACCGGCGGAACATTGCCGGAGCAGCTCTTTGTCCACACGGGGGCGATAGTAAAATCCTTCGATGTGGGCCAGAGATGTAAGTTTCATCAGATTCTGGTAACCCTGTTTGTCTTTGACCAGAACAACCAGATGCCTTGCGGATTCACCGATAGCAGAAGGCGTTTTGTCAAAACGGCTGCCGGGGGCGACGTAGAGTTCACATCCGATAATTGGCTTGATACCGTTTTTGGTGGCTTGCTGGTAGAAATCAATCGCTCCGAACATATTGCCGTGGTCTGTCATGGCAACCGCCGGCATTTCGAATGCTTTGACTTTTTTGAAGAGCTCCTCCAGGCGGATCATCCCGTCTAAAAGACTGTACTGCGTGTGAACATGAAGATGAACAAAATTCGCGGCCATGTCGGTTAATCAATCCAGTAGTTCGGCGCTTCCTTGGTGATAATGACGTCGTGGACGTGGCTTTCACGCAATCCCGCGGACGTGATGCGGACAAAACGCGATTTTTCGATCAATTCGGCAATGGTCCTGGAACCAACATACCCCATCCCGGCTTTCAGGCCGCCGATCAGTTGCATGATGCTGGCGGAGAGCGACCCGCGGAAGGGCACCCTGCCCTCAATGCCTTCCGGCACGGTTTTCATGGCGGCTTCCATGTCATCCTGATAGTAGCGGTCACGACTGCCCATCTTCATGGCTTCGAGCGACCCCATCCCGCGATAAACCTTGTAGCTGCGCCCCTGGAATAAAATGGTTTCGCCGGGGCTTTCTTCCGTTCCGGCAAAAAGGCCGCCGATCATCACGCTGTGCGCGCCGCAGCCCAGAGCTTTTACGATATCTCCCGAATATTTGATGCCGCCGTCGGCAATCACTGGAATGCCGTGTTTGGATGCCACTTTGTAGGCGTCGCGGATAGCCGACATCTGCGCCACGCCGACACCGGCAATAATGCGGGTGGTACAAATCGAGCCGGGGCCCACGCCGACTTTCACCGCGTCCACGCCCGCGTCGATGAGCGCCTTGGCGCCTTCGGTGGTGGCGACGTTTCCGGCGATTAATTCGCATTTCGGGAAATTGGCCTTGGTTGATTTAATGGCGTCAATCACGCCCTTGGAATGGCCATGGGAGGTGTCAATGAGAATCACATCGGCGCCGGCGGATAAAAGCGAGGCAATGCGCGGTTCGCGATCCAGAATGCCGACCGCGCCGCCCACTCTCAGACGGCCCAGAGAGTCTTTGCAGGCATTGGGGAATTTTCGTATTTTTTCAATATCTTTGATCGTAATCAGGCCCTTGAGGCGGTATTCGTCGTCAACAACCAGCAGCTTTTCAATGCGATGTTTATGGAGAAGTTTTTTGGAATCCTCAAGCGAAATGTTGGCCTTAACGGTCACCAGATTTTCTTTGGTCATTACGTTGGCCACCGGTTGGTCCAGATTTTCTTCAAAACGCAAATCGCGGTTGGTGAGAATGCCGACGAGTTTTTCATTTTTGACAACCGGCACGCCGGAAATCGAATAACGATGCATCAGGGCCAGCGCGTCACTGACTTTGCGTTCAGGCTCGATGGTAATGGGATCGACAATCATGCCGCTTTCCGATTTTTTTACCCGGTCCACTTCAATGGCCTGGCGTTCGATGCTCATATTGCGGTGAATGAAGCCGATGCCGCCTTCCTGCGCCATGCAGATGGCTGTGCGCGATTCCGTGACCGTGTCCATGGCCGCCGAGACGATCGGGATATTCAAGCGGATATTTTGTGTCAGCAACGTTGCCGTTTCGACATCTTTCGGCAGGATGTTCGATTCCGCCGGAACTAAAAGAAGATCGTCAAAAGTTAAAGATTCTCTTACTACGTCGTCTAACATGGCATCCTCCGTCGCAATATAAGTTGCTAATTTTTAATCAAATATTTTTGGCTATTCAATATGATGCAGAATTTGTCGCCCGCATCTTCTTCTTCAATGAACTCGGCAAGCTGGTAGTAACTTTTCCTGACAAAGCGAGCTGCAAATTTACCGCCTTTAACGCGGCAGTAAATGACGTTGTTCTCTCCTACGGAAAGCGTGTTCATGTCAAGTATTTCAATGCTATCGTCGCTCAAAAGAATTTCGATCTGCTCACAGCCGTTTTCGGCCGATTTTGTTTTATAAACCGCCGAAACGACAAAAGGCGTGTCTTCAACATCGATATAGTAGATTTCCCCGTTTAATTCGATAAAATGCTTTCCGCAGTCGTCACACTGCAAGTGATCGAAAAAAATGCATAATATGTCTTTGCGGAACATATGAGCGCCACGGTAATACCAAATGCCGTCTTTGTCGATTTTGATGTCGCTTGATTCCATTTTTTTCGTATTTAAAAAGTTTTTTTGCTGTCCAGCAGAATCGTCACCGGTCCGTTGTTAACCAGTTCAATCTGCATCATTTCCTGAAATTTGCCCGTGGCCAGTTTCTTGACTTTCGGCGTTGCCTGACTGACGAAATATTCATAAAGCTGGTTGGCGCGGCCTGGTTCTTCCGCCCGTCCGAACGAGGGTCTTCGCCCCTTGATGCAGTCTCCCAAAAGGGTGAATTGGGAAACCACCATCATTTCACCGCCGATATCGCCAACCGAAAGGTTCATTTTGCCCTGGTCATCTTCAAAAATGCGCAAATTAACTGTTTTATCCAGAATGTAGTTTACGTCAGTCATGGAATCTTCTTTTTCCACGCCCAGCAAAACCAGTAATCCCTGATCAATAGACGAAAATTCCTGGGAATTTATTCTGACGCAAGCCCGGTCAACCCTTTGAATTACAGCGCGCATGAGGAATCCTGCCCAAAAGTTTCGGCATGTTAGCAACAATTGCCCCAGTGTTCAAGTTCTTTCTTTTTTTTC
>CAZGDK010000020.1:23280-32068 GCA_964525155.1 uncultured Smithella sp.
TTCGTATTGATTTCAAAATGATCGTTCCCATATCCGAATATAAAATGTTTTAGAATTGCAATAAACAGCCGATAGAAAATTAAGGCATAAATCTGTGATGTCCATCACGTATTTTTGCAAGCACAGACCGATGTTATTTATGAAAATGAATTTATGCTATGGAGAAATGATCAATGAAGACTTTGCTGATACTCGATAAACGAGGATTTAGCTTAATAGAATTAATGATCGTCATCGCCATCATCGGTATCATCGGATCGATTGCCACATTCGGATGGCAGCGTTATGTCAATAATGCCAACCTCAGAACAGCGGCAAGAGACGTCATTTCTGAATTTCAGTATTATAAATCGAAATCAATAGCTGAAAGCAGAGATTATAATATCACCGGAACTACCAGTGGATATACGATATCTTCTTTGCCAGATGCTAACACCGGCCAGACTGGTTTCAGCTCTGTAAAGTCACTGTCTGTTTATGGAAGCGGCATACAATTTAGCAACAATACATTTACGAGTAGCAACATCAAAATTCAGCCACGTGGAATCTGTGACAGCGGGACAGCCATTTTGACCAACTCCAGAGGATCTACAGCAACAATTAATATAAACGTTACATGTAAAGCTTTTGTTCAGTTTGCCATGCAATAATTGAGACCAGGTGCGATGAAATGATTGATAAGACGGGACGATTTATATTCAGACAGGTACGAAATAAAAAAGGCCTTGGTATGATAGAGGTTGTCATCGCCATTTTTATTACCGCCGTAGCAATAATGGCCGTTTTTTCGCTTGTCGCTCCATCCTGGCAAAATGTAGCGAAATCAGATCTCTTGGGCAGGGCATCAGGAATATTGTATGAACAATTAATCAGGCAGGAAGCAAAACTTATGAACCCCTGCTGCGTTGTAACAACAGGAGGCCTTCCTCCAATGGTAGTCAATACAAGTGGTGAGACGACATCTCAACCAGGCGATGCACAATTTAACGTTACCACTACTATTACAAATTTGGCGACAAATGTCTGGAGAGTTACTGTACGGGTTGCTTGGACTGGACATACGGGAATTACAGAAAGTCTTATTGTAAACAGGCAGGATGGTTTTCTTTATCCTTCCGGATGTGTGCTGGGAGGGACAGTATGTCAATAAGAGGCGAAAAAGGATTTACTCTTATAGAAATTGTTATAGCCTTGGCTGTATCAATGGTTATACTCTCTAGTATTTACATGACCGTCAATTCCACGCAACACCACTCTTCATCCATAGAGCGGAGGATTGTAGCTCAACAGGATGTAAAACCTGCTCTGGACATTATGGCCATGGAACTTAGCATGGCCTCGTACAACCCAACTTTCAATGAAACTGATTTATGGGTTACGGTTGATTATGCAACCTGTACAGCTTCCAAAATCATTCAGAAAGACGATCCACTTTCTTATAGTTATCGGGGTATTCGAGAGGCGACATCAGATTCCATTCAGGTCCAAATGGATACTACCGGTTCCGGATCGGATGGCAATGGGATATTGGATGACTCAAGTGAAGTTGTCAGCTACAGATACATTACGGCTTCGCAGTTAATTACAAGAGTTACATATAATCCCTCGGGTACCGTATGTCCGGATGTACAACCATTTTTAGGTTCCACTGTTACCGGACAGAAAACTGTCCGTGTCATTAACGACACCCTGGGAATTCCTGTTTTCAGATATTTTGACGGACAGGGAAACGAAATTGCAGAAAGCGGCACAAATCTTGGTGGGCAAATCCCGAATATTCGCCGGATCGCAATTGTACTGGCGGTAGAAACGGAGCATATCGATGTTATCACAGGACAGAGAAAAAGACTTATCTATTCAACCAATGTCATTCCGAGGAACCATGCGATCAGATTCCAGTAAAAGCATAATTTCATCGGAGAAAGGATTTATCCTGCTTACGGCTATTATTGCCTGCGCTATCCTTTTAGCTCTCACGGTGCTTATGATTAACCTCTCGACCAAAGACTTGCAGGTCAGTTCTACAAATGTCGGTGCCAAAAAGGCCATGCTCGCCGCTGAAGCAGGACTTCATGTGCTGATAAAAGACTGGAACATTATGAATAAGGGCATGATGTCAATAAGCGACGATCCTGTAGATTTAACAAATGATCCCGGATCATCATATGACATTGATGATACCAAGCAATCGTCAGCGGAAATTCCAGCGGGGATAGAGATGCCTGGCTACGGTATCGCCGGACAAACATGGGGACGAGAGGTGTTTTATATAGAGGTTACGGGCCGAAGCAAAAGCTATAAGACAACTGCCACGATTTCGACAGGCATAGGTTATGGTCCCGTTGATATAACAACAATGATGCGTTAAGGAGGATTTATGAAATCAAAGAGTCTTGTTTCGCTGATGGCGGGAATGGCCCTTATCTTGTTCTTTGTCAATACTGGAAACGCCACTGGGCCCGTATCAGGAGAAGAGGCCCTTTTTGTTTCGTCAACACAACCCGATGCTCTGCTTGTTGTTGATCTCTCCGGGAGTATGGACTGGAATCCTGCGGGAGATGATCTGACTTACGGATCAAACAGTGCCTGCTATGCCGACACCACGAATTGCAAAGGCACGGGTTGCAGCGGCGGTTTTTGCCAGAATTCCAAAGCCGCTACGACTTTTTTTGCCCATACGTCCGACTGTACTGCGGACAGCACAAACTGCGTCGGAACGAATTGCAGCAGGGGGTTCTGTTCTGCTGCAAAGGTAGCCACAATTTATTACTCGTCGAATGTATCCGGAACGGCGGATTACGCCAACTGCCGGGGCACGGGTTGCGGGCGCAGTGACGGTTTTTGTACTGCTTCGATGCCCGCAGGAACGACCTATTATGCCCATGACTCAAGCTGCACGGCAAATACATACCATTGCCGATACTCCGAGAGTTGGAAAGACTGCGCAAACGGATTTTGCGCTACTTCGCATTCGAGCTACACAAGGCAATGCTCATACGCCTGCACAACGACTGCTTGCAGCACGCCGCTTACCACTACCTCCTGCGATGTAGCCTGTTCATCAGGCGCCTGCTCTCAGGCATGCAGCCGTCTGGACATTACCAAACGCTCAATATTTAATATCCTTGACGACAACGCGGATGGTTCCATCAGCACTGCGGACGAGGGAAGCCTGGGGGTCAGGTTGGGTTACATGCGATTTAATAATTGTTCCAGCGACGACACCGGAGGCGCTTATTCCAGCGGATGCAATAAATTGATTAAGGCAATCGGAACTAATTACAGTACGATCAATTCTTATGTGCAGGCTGAAAGCGCGTCAGGCGGAACGCCTCTTGCAACCTCTCTCAAAGAAGCAAAATTGTATCTCGATGCCCATAAAGCAAATGATGCATCCAAAAATTGCCGTCAGAAGTTCGTCATCTTGATTACCGACGGATCAGATACTTATGCCTGCGGCGGTGACGGTTCGGAATGCGATCCTCATCGCTACAAAAACAGACGGGAGGTTGTTGCTAAAGCAAAGGCTTTAAATGATGCCGGGTATAAGGTATTTGTTATCGGTTTCGGCACAGCCATGCCTCCTTATTTACGTAATGCTCTTAACTGGGCGGCTTATTATGGAGGAACGGACAACCCCAATGAAGCCAATTCAGGAGACACAACGGCATACTCGATTGCTACCGCCACGGATTGTACGGCAACCAGCCCGGCAAATACTGCAGCCTGTTGTAACTTGAACAGCGCCGGTTGCTATCCGTCGGGCGTATCAGGCTGCACAAACGATTCTTCGTCGTTGACGGCATCCTGTTATGATGCTTCCAAGCCCTATCCGACGACGTCGGGCAATTCTCAGTCCAATTTTCAAGCAACCGCCAATGATCCAGGCTATTTGACTCTTTCCGGCTATGCCTATCTCGCCGGCAATGCCAATGAACTGGTTGCAGCAGTGAAAGCATCCATCAATATCATCCGGGAAGCCACTTTCTCATTCTCTCAGGCATCAATCCAGTCATCCCGAACAACAGATGAAAATTATGTTTATGAGGGTTCCTTCCAGCCTGTTGCCGGAGATCCTTTCTGGTTGGGACATCTAAGAAAGTATCCGATAAACACGGATGGAACCGTATCCAACACTTTTATTGATGCAGGTTCGGTTCTCAAGGCAACCACCTATTCAAGCAGAAACATCAAGACCTGTATCGGATGTTCGGCGACCTACATATCACCGATCAGTCCGTCCGATTTTTCAACCAGCATTGACAAAACCTATTTTGACGTATCAACCGATGCGGAAAGGGATGCCATCGTTGGTTACATTCAAGGGAATCCCGCATATAATCCGGAGAACTGGAAGCTTGGCGATGTCTTTCGTTCAACCCCCATTACCTTTGGATCACCTTCGTTCTTTTTTGAAGATATGCGCGATAAAGCTTCCTATACTCTGAGCTGTACAGGTGGGCTCAACTGTGCAACAACCTCAACTCAAACTGTCAATGCGTTTGGTTATCACCGTTGCACCCATTGCCGCAGTTCGTCCAATTATAAACGTCTCATTGTAGCCGGGGCCAATGACGGGCAGTTCCATGCCTTCAGAACCAACGACATGGTTGAAGTCTGGAGCTTCATTCCCCCCAATTTACTGTCAAAGTTGAAGAACATCACCCATTCGACACATCCCAGTTCTCTGGTGCACCAGTACTTCGTTGATGGTCCCGTTTCCGGCGCAGATGTCTGGCTTGGCAGCGGCAATGGTAAAAACAAATCAAGTTCCGACTGGAAGAGTGTTCTTGTCTTCGGTCTTGGCAGGGGTAGTACTGAACATCTCTGGAGTTCATCCGCGTATTGCGATTCCGGTCTTGCCGGAACATATTCGCCCACGTACTCAAATTATTGCGGTTATTATGCCCTTGATCTCACCGATTCAATAAATCCAAAATACATGTGGCGGTTGAACGGCTTTGATGCAGGCACACAAGCGCCTTATATGGGCGATTCATGGAGTAAAATGATGATGGGGCGCATTCTTCTCAAATCCGGCGCCACGGAGACTGAAAAATGGGTAGGTTTTATCGGTGGAGGATATAATGAAAATGACTGCACCGGAGGCGGCACATGCGACAAAAGAGGGAAGGGATTTTTCATCGTTGATTTGAGCAATGGTCAGATACTGTGGAGTTTTACACTGGGAGCGGGAACTGCATCAACTACAGGTTCCGGAAGCTACACCGATATGAAATACAGCCTGCCGGCGCCGCCTGCCATTGTGGATACGGATAATGACGGTTTTGTCGATACAGTCTACATCGGCGACATGGGGGGCAATATGTGGCGCTTCAAACTCTGCACGAAGTCCATGCTCAATGCCGGGAGTTGCTCGACCTCAAACTGGAACGGTAGACTCTTATTCGATTCTTCATCCGGCAACATCAGACCCATATTCACCAGCGCTGCTGTCACGAAAGACCCTATCGGAAATATATGGGTTTACTGGGGCACGGGAGACAAAATTGATCCGACTGCCGCCAACGCACAGGAACATTTCTATGCGATGAAAGATAATTTTACCAGTACATATACAGTGAACGATATTGACACACTTTCGTCAGACAGCCAGGTTTTCAACCCCGCATCTACAACAAAAGTCGGATATCGCATACAGTTGAACGGTAGTGGGCAAAAGATTTTGGCTGAACCGACTATATTCGGCGGTGTTGTCTATTATACGAGTTTTACACCAGGCAACTCGAGTGACCCCTGTGAACAGGCTGGAACTGCGACTTTAAGTTGTGTCTCCTACACTACAGGCGCCGGTGCATGTGGTGACAGTAATATTCGATCGATGACTGTAGGTACCGGAATTGCCTCGGCGCCCATTGTTTCTATAAAACCTGGCGGTGGTACTGGAACCGGTGGAAGCATCGCTGATCTTTATGTCACAGTGAGCGGCGGAGGGCTGACTTCGGCAAGCACGCTGAAAGTTAATATGAATGTTAAAGGCGTGTCAAATATGACCAATATGCTGTTCTGGAAGGATAAGCGTGTGAAGTAGCTATAGAATCTATTGAACGACCGTCGCGCCGACCACCGGGTCCATCTGGATGGTTTGACTTCGGCGTTCGTTGGAAAGAGTAATGGAACACCCTTCCGATCCCCCGGTGGGATGGAAGGCGATGGACACGGAACCTTTTTTCACCTCGCCCATTACAGGATGGATGATCTTAACGGAAATGCCATCTTGTAATGGGTGTTTCTTTAGCCCGGAAATACCGAACGTTTTTTCATCCAGATTAAAGACTACCGTCTGCCTCTCATTTTGAATGCGCGCCAGTGCCCTGGCTTTGCGCATTTCCGCCGTGATTTCCCGGGTGGCGGCGTTGAGCCGGAACTTGGGAAGACTGTTGGCATAATACACGGTGGACAAGCCTAAAACCAGACCGATCAACGACATGACGATGATGATTTCGATGAGGGTAAAACCACGGTTACTTTTCATTTTAAAAAGGCATATCCGTAATGCTGAAAATGGCCAAAAGCATGGAAACGACGATAAAGCCGATGATGAGCGCCAGCACCAGAATCATAATCGGCCCCAGCAAATTGACAAAACGCTTGATCGTTTCCTTGAGGCTTTTTTCATACGTAATGGCCACTTTGATCAGCATGTCTTCCATCTGGCCTGTTTCTTCGCCAACCTTGATCATCGAAATCGCAAGCGGCGGAAAGATTCCCGTATTAGCCAGAGGAACCGCGATCCCCTTCCCTTCCTTGGCGTCTTTCATGATTTTATCCAGCGCATTGGACACAACCAGATTTGTCGTGACATCGCGTGAATTAATCAGCGCCTGCAAAAGGGGCACTCCGCTTTTGAGCAGCGTGCCCAGCGTCCGGCAAAACCTTGCAATCTCCAGTTTGATGATGACATCGCCCAGCACTTTCAACTTGAACGCATCCCATTTGTATTTTCCCGCATCGCTTTTAATCCAGGCGCGGAAAACAAAGATAACAACCGCCAAAACCATCAAAATCGCCCACCAGTAATTTTGCAGCCCGACGCTCATGGACATCAGCATTTGCGTGGAGGCGGGAATCGATCCGCCCATTTCATTAAACAAAGAAGAAAATCGCGGAACCACAAAAATCAGCAGCATAATAATGGACAGGATACTGGTGACCAAAAGAATCATCGGATAAATCATGGCCGAAAAAACGTTGTCTTTGAGCTCCTTGGTGGATTCCAGAAAGTCGTTGAGTTTTTCCAGGATAACGTCCAGCACACCGCTGGCCTCTCCGGCCTTAATCATATTGACGTACAGTTTGGGAAACATCTTCGGATGTTCCAGAAGCGAATCGGAAAATGTCTTGCCGCCGCGAATCGATTTCAGAATCGCCTCGATGACGCTTTTCATTCCCTTGCTTTCAAACACGTCGGACAGAACATTGAGGCTGCGGTCCAGCGGCAGACCGGCGTTGAGCAGAACGTACAGTTCCGAGGTAAATGTTTGCAGTTCATCAGGGGTCGTTTTTGTTCCCGAGGCGTTTTTTGCGGATTTTCTCTGCGCCGTTATTTTGATGGGGATGACGCCTGTGTTCTTCAAGCGCTCAATGGCGGTTTTTTCATCCGGCGCTTCGATTTGTCCGTCCTGAATCTGACCGTCGCGCGACGTTGCGCGATAAGCAAAGAATGCCAATGTTTACACCTCTTGCGTCACGCGGAAGATTTCGCTCAGAGTCGTGATGCCGGCCGCCACTTTCCTGCCGCCGTCCTCGATGAGCGTTTTCATGCCGTTTCGGCGCGCCGCTTCCGTTATTTTCATCACATCCGCCTGTTTGATGATCAATTGCTGAATCTCATCATTGACCATCAAAAGCTCAAAAATGCCGCTTCGACCGTAGTAGCCTGTGTTGGCGCACTTGTCGCAGCCTTTGCCCTTGTAAAACACCGTGTCTTTACTCAACCCCAGGCTGTGCAAATTGTCATCGCTGACCTCAATGGGGTCAACCTGCTTGCAGGCCGGACAAATGACGCGAACGAGGCGCTGGGCCATGATGCCGCGGATGGTTGATGATAAAAGAAACGCGCCGACCCCCAGGTCAATCAAGCGGGTCAGAGCGCTGGGCGCGTCGTTGGTATGCAGCGTGGAGAAAACCAAATGGCCGGTCAGCGCCGACTGAATGGCGATTTCCGCAGTTTCCAGATCGCGGATTTCACCAATCATAATAATATCCGGGTCCTGACGCACAATGTGGCGCAGCACGCTGGGAAATGTCAGCCCGATCTGCGGCTTGACCTGAATCTGGTTAACACCTTGAAGCTGGTATTCCACCGGGTCTTCCACGGTAATGATTTTTTTGTCCGGAGAATTTATTTTTCCCAGAGCGCCGTAAAGCGTTGTCGTTTTGCCGCTTCCGGTGGGGCCGGTGACCAAAACAATGCCGTTGGGCCGGACAATCAGATGATCCAGCAAAGAAAGCGTATCTTCATGAAAACCCATTTTCCCCAGATCAATCACAATGCTTTCCTTGTCCAGAATTCTCATGACCAGGCTTTCGCCGTAAAGAACGGGAATGGTGGAAACACGAAGATCAATATCCTTCTCCACAATTCGTGCCCGGATGCGGCCGTCCTGAGGAAGACGGCGTTCGGCGATATTGAGTTTGGCCATGATCTTGATGCGCGAAATGATGGCTGCCTGAAGTTTTTTGGGAATGGATTCCACGTCGTGCAAAACACCGTCGATGCGGTAGCGGACTTTTAATTCTTCCTTAAAAGGCTCGATGTGAATGT
>CAZGDK010000021.1:0-32005 GCA_964525155.1 uncultured Smithella sp.
CAGATCGGTATCAAGCCCTTTGGCTTCTTCACCGGTGATGACGCCTTCCTTGCCGACTTTGTCCATCGCGCCGGCAATGATGTTGCCGATGGTTTCATCGTTGTTGGCGGAGATGGTGCCGACCTGGGCGATTTCTTTCTGGTCTTTGGTGGGTTTGCTGATTTTCTGGAGTTCTTTGACTACGGTTTCCACGGCCTTGTCGATGCCGCGCTTCACATCCATCGGGTTGGAACCCGCCGCAACGGCCTTGACGCCTTCGCGGTAAATGGCCTGGGCCAGAATGGTGGCGGTGGTGGTGCCGTCGCCGGCGACATCGCTGGTTTTGCTGGCGACTTCTTTAACCATCTGCGCGCCCATGTTTTCGAATTTGTCTTCGAGTTCGATTTCTTTGGCCACGGTCACGCCGTCCTTGGTAACGGTGGGGGATCCGAATGCTTTGTCAATAATTACGTTGCGGCCTTTGGGACCGAGGGTTACTTTCACGGCATCGGCCAGGGTGTTGACACCCTTCAAAACCGATTTTCTTGCTTCTTCGTCGTAAAGAAGTATCTTTGCTCCCATTATATATTCCTCCTTAAAAATGTCTTATTTTTCAATAACGCCTAATATATCGTCTTCTCTCATGATGAGGTATTCTTCGCCGTCGATTTTGACTTCGGTGCCGCCGTATTTACTAAAGAGGACCTTGTCTCCGACCTTGACGTCCATGGGAATCAGCTTGCCGTCATCCGCCACCTTACCCTTGCCCACCGCGATGATTTTGCCTTCAATCGGTTTTTCCTTGGCTGAATCGGGAATGATGATCCCTCCCTTGGTCTTGGTTTCTTCTTCCAAACGTTTTACAATGATTCTATCCTGTAAAGGTCTGATTTTCATACTCTATTTCTCCTTTCTCCCTTTGTTTTATCGATATCAGAATTGTTTCTAAAGCGGCGCTATTTTATGCATGAATTCATCCGTGTCAAGGTTTTTGGAAAATATTTTAGCAATCAGAAAAGATTTTCGAGAAGTTCCTTGAGCGAACGGATGGCGACAACCTCCATCTTTTCTTTCCTGTTTTGCAAAACGGCGCTGGTTTTGGGAACCAGCGCGCGCGTAAATCCCATGCGCGCCGCCTCTTTGATCCGCACATCCATCTGGGAGACCGCCCGGATTTCACCGGTGAGACCGACTTCACCCAGAATCACCATTTTCGGATCAACCGGACGATCCAGAAAACTCGACGCGAGAGCGGACACAATGCCCAGGTCCACCGCCGGTTCGTCCACACGGACGCCGCCTGCCACATTAAGAAAGATGTCGGAGCCGCCCAGTTGCAGGCCGCAAATTTTATCCAGAACCGCAACCAACAGCGACACGCGATTGTGATCGACGCCGATGGCCGTGCGGCGGGGCATGCCCAGGTTGGAGGGCGACACCAGCGCCTGGATTTCCACCAGGATCGGCCGCGTTCCTTCCAGAGACGTGACCACCACCGAGCCGGGCGCATTTTGAGGACGCTCGGCCAGAAAGAACGCCGACGGGTTGGGCACTTCGACAAGCCCAATGTCTCGCATCTCAAAAACCCCGATTTCATTGGTCGGGCCGAAACGGTTTTTAATGCCGCGGATAATCCGGTAGGCGTGTCCGGAATCGCCTTCAAAATACAAGACCGTATCGACCATGTGCTCCAGCACCTTGGGCCCGGCAATCGAACCATCCTTGGTGACATGGCCGATGAGAAAGACCGGAATGGCGCTTTTCTTGGCCGCGAGAATCAGACGTGAAGACGCCTCGCGCACCTGGCCCACGCTTCCGGGCGCGGACATCAAATCACCGGAATACACGGTTTGAACGGAATCGATGACGACTATCGCCGGTGCGACTTTTTTGATCGTGTCCAGAATTTTCTCCAGCGACACTTCGATGAGCAGAAGCAAATCCCTGGCCTCGGCGCCGATGCGATTGGCGCGCAGCTTGATCTGGGAGGCGGATTCTTCGCCGGAAATATAGAGCACTTTGCGTCCGCCCGCGGCCAGATTTTTCATCACCTGAAGCATCAGCGTCGATTTGCCGATTCCCGGCTCGCCGCCGATCAAAATGGCGGAGCCCGGCACGATGCCGCCGCCCAGCACCCGGTCGATTTCCGCAAGACCGGTTGGCGTGCGTTCGCCTTCGCAAAGCGGCACGTCGTCAATGGGCAGGGGCTTGCCGTCAAAAATCAAATCGGGACGGCCACTCCCCGCCTCAGCTGTGACCAGTTCCTCGGCAAAGCAGTTCCAGCCGTTGCACGACGGGCATTTGCCCAGCCACTTGGGCGACATGTAGCCGCAATGCTGGCAAAAAAAACTTGTCTTTGTTTTTTTCAAATTTATAATCCCCGTTCCACGATCCTGGAATCCAATGGTTTAGCGGCATCCGCCCCGTTTTGCTTTTTCATTTTTCGATACAGCGTCGTGCGCGATATGCCCAATTTTTTGGCCGCCGTTGATTTATTGCCGTCGAGTTCGTCGAGCGTCCGCAAAATATCTTCGGGATGGACCGGCTCCATTTTGCCGGCGGAAGGAATGCCGATTTTCACCGCGTCAGCCACAAACGGACGGACGGTGAAGCACTCCCGAAGGACGCGGATGTAATTGCCCGCATCGGGCTTGACGTTTTGCGCCAGAACGGAAAAACGCTCCATGATGTTTTCCAGTTCGCGAATGTTTCCCGGCCATGAATAGCCTTGCAAAATTCTGGAAATATCGGCAAACGAATCCGTAAAGACGCGCCGCAGAAACGGCGCTTTTTTGTCCAGCATGGACCGGATCAGCTCCGGAATATCCTCCAGATGCTCCCTCAACGGTGGAATCCGCAACTCCAGCACATTCAACCGGTAATAGAGATCCTGCCGGAATTTCCCGGCCTGCACCAGCCCCCACAAATCCTGATTGGTCGCGGCGATAATCCGGACATCGATGGGAATCAGCCGGTCGCCGCCGATGCGCATGACCTCTTTTTCCTGCAAAACGCGCAAGAGCCGCACCTGAACCGACGGCAGAATCTCTTCCACTTCGTCCAGAAAAATGGTGCCGGTATGGGCCATTTCAAAAAGCCCGACCTTACCTTCAGACCGCGCGCCGGTAAAGGATCCCCGTTCATATCCGAACAACTCGCTGTCCAGAAGGGATTCGGTCAGCGCCCCGCAATTGATGGACACAAACGGGCGGTCGCGGCGTGAGCTCGCGTTGTGGATGCCCTGAGCCACCAGTTCCTTGCCGGTGCCGGTTTCGCCGACGATCAAAACGGCGGAATCCGACATGGCGAACATGCGGGCCTTGTCCATGGTCCGGCGGATGACGGCGCTGCCGCCGGCGATATCGTCAAACGTGTATTGCGTGACAAACCGTTTTTGATACAGATCGCGTCGGATTTTTTCCTCCGCTTTACGAATCGTGTCCGCGTCCTGAAGAACCGTCACCTGGCCGAAATACCGGCTGTTCACTTTAATCGGCACGGAACTGAAAATGAGCGGCTTTTTCCCGTAATTGCCAAGCTGGTTGATTCTGGGCGGGATATGGCCGTCTTCTTCAGGCAGTTTCACGTCGGGAAAAATGTCTTCAATCTTTTGTCCGATCACCGTTTGGGATTTCAGCCCCAGAATTTTCTCCGCCGCGGGATTGAACGTGGACACCCGCGACATCCGGTCCAGAGCGATAATGCCCGTATAGGTATAATCAACGATGGACTTGAACGTTTCCGCGCGCTCCGTTTCCTGAACGTAGGTCGATATCATCTGCACGGCCAGATTCAGCGCATCCCGGGTCCCCTCCGGAGTATAAATAAAAATGCTCTTGATTCCATATTTTTCAGCTTCGTCACACACCTGGCTTGAGCCGATGACCGCCCGGCATCCCCGCGCTTTGAGCTTTTCCAAAAGAGCAAGGAGATCCTCCGTGTACCGGTAGGCGACCTGATTGAATTGAATATTGAGCAGAGAGACGTATTTGTCGATCTCCGGAACATTCGCATAGAAATTAATCATGGTGATGTCCCGGGAATGCACAATGGCCTCGCTGATGGCCCGAAGCACTTCAAAGCCGGTGATCTTGATCGGAATGGATTTGATGTTATGGACTCTCTGTAGCGCCACGGAGGTCTGATGTCCGCAGACAAGGATGTCCGACGGCTTCATTTCCGGCGGCGCATCCCGCCTCAGAAATTCGTGTGAATGAACAAGTTTGACATCCACGCCGGGAGGAATGACGGTTTCTTTGAGGATGTCTTTTGCAAGATCGAGAATTCTTTCGTAGCCGCAGATAATAATCTTCGGATTCATGGGAAATGTCCTTGTTTTTCCATGCGCAGTTCGTGATTGTCCTGATACTGTAACCGTTACAATGTAACGGGGCGTACCATACGCCATCCGATTTGTCCAATAAATCGTATCTATTTATTTTTACACGTGTTTCCGCATCTCTGCCCACAGGGGGTTGAAAATTCTAGAGAATATGCATGAAAAATGGTAACGGACCATAAATATTTCGCGCTAAGTCAATAAAAGGAAGCCGATCCCGGATCGGGCTTTTTTAAGGCAGAAAAGACATGATGTCATGCGATGTTTTATCCGTGGGCGCTCTGGCGGCAGTCCTGGTCATCTCCTGCATCTCCAAGCTCAATGTCGGTCTTCTGGGCATGGCATTCGCTTTTGTTCTTGTCCTGATCTTCGGCCTTGATCCGGGCGTCCTGTACAGAGCATTCCCCGTGCATCTTTTGACGACGCTTGTGGGCGTGACATTTTTATTCAGCATCGCCTTGCAAAATGGGACCATTGAAAAGATCACGACCTTCTTCATTCGGATGGTGCATGGCCGGCGCGGCATGATCCCCGTTATTTTTTTTCTGATTGCCTTTGGCATCCCCAGCATTGGTCCCGGCCCGCTGGAAACCATCGCCATCCTCGCGCCGCCCGCCATGGCGGTTGCCGGCAGGACGGGCATTTCTCCCATGCTGATGGGGCTTGCCGTCGCCTGCGGCGTGGTGGGGGCGGGCACGTCGCCGGTTGCCGTGGGAGGCGCTTTTGCGAATCAGCTGATCGCACCGCTTCACATCGGCGTTAATGTCTGGCGGTTGTATGTCAATCAGGCTCTTGCCCACACCGCCATTTTTATTGCGGCCTATTTCTTATTTGGCGGCTTGAAATTGTGGAAGAAAGACGAAACCGTGATCGCCACCCACCACGCCGTCTCTGAAACTCTGCAAGGCCGGGCAGCCGCCTTTGGCAGGGAACAGATTCTCACCCTCATCGGCATGGCCACGCTGATTACATGCGCTTTTCTGAAACTGGATGTCGGATTGACCGCGCTGGTCATCGGCATGGCCCTGATCATTCTGAAAGCGGGCCGTCAGGACGCCGCCATCAAGGCCATGCCCTGGAACGTCATCCTTATGGTCTGCGGCGTCACCGTTCTGATCGGCCTGATGAAAACAACAGGGGGCATCAAGGTCTTCACGGATATGATGGCCGGAATTTCAACGCCGCTTACAGCGACATTTGTCATTGCGTTTATCCCTGCGGTGATTTCCATCTATTCCAGCACCGTCGGCGTCGTCCTTCCAACATTCGTCCCCATTGTCGCCGATCTCGCCCGGGCCGTAGGACCCGATGTCGACCCCAAAGCATTGCTTTACTCGCTGTGGTTTGGCGCCAGTGTGGTTGATGTGAGCCCTCTGTCTACCTTAGGCGCCCTGGTTTTGGCCGCGGCAACCCCTCAGATGGACAAGATCAAACTGTATCGGTCGCTTCTCGTCTGGGGCGTCTCCATGAGCGTTGTCGGATCTCTTCTCGCCTGGCTGCTCTTCGGAATTCTGAAAATTTAGAATCCTCATTGATTCCCTTTAAAATGTAACTGTTACTGTAACGCTACAGGGGCCATTACACGTATTTCCATCAGCGGTAAGAATCCGTCGTGTGCGCGGCGTTGATAACACTCTGTTTCTTATCGTTTCTTGCCACCGGGAACGCTTCATTTTATTCTGGCAGCATTATTGCAAAACGTTGTTTTCAATCGATTCAAAACTAAAAAAAGAATGAAGTAAAATCAACCAGGAGGAAAAAGAATGAAAAGACGAGATTTCATGAAGGTGCTGGCTTTGGGGACGGCGGCAACTGCGGGACTGAGTCTTCAATCATGCCTCACTGTCGATAAAGCGACAACTCACCCCGAAAAAAGCGACAACTCCAGCAGGCAAAAAGAGTGGGCCAAGGCACATTGCAAAGGCATGGAAAACCTGCTGATCCCTTCCTACACCCCGGATTTCAAAAACCTCGACGAAGAAGGCGTGCGCAATGATATTCGAAACAGCATCCGTCACGGATTTTTTTCTTCAACCTGCATTCCCGTTGGCGTAAGCACCAAGGAGCATAAGCGCTTTCTCGAAATCGCCTGCGGCGAAGCCAATGGCAAAATGCTCTGTGGCGACATTATCGCGGAAAAAACAGAGGAAGGTGATATGGCCATGCTGGCCCACGCTGAAAAAGTCGGCTGCACGCACCTTTTGATCACACCGAACCGCTCGCTTCGCGCCAAGACCGAAGAAGAACTTTATCAGGGGTATCTCAAACGCATCCGCGCAACATCTCTTCCTGTTTTTCTTTATGCGGCTGTTTCCAAATCCTACGCAAAATTCGGTCCCGCGGGTGTGCCTCTAAACGTCTTTGACCGCCTGGCGGATCTGCCCAACGTCGTGGGCATTAAACTGTCGCAGGCGTTAAATCTGGCTACCTGTTTTCAAATCTGTGAACGATTAAGCGACAAGCTCCTGCCCGGTCCGGTGAATCTCGATTATGTGCCGCTTCTGGCCAAACAATACAAGGTCCAGTGGAGCGGTCAATGGAATGTAGAATCCGTTCAGTCGCCGGAAAAACCTTACGCCGTCGAACTGATGAAGCAGCTCAATGCCGGCCGCTATGACGACGCCATGAAGGTTTACGCACAACTGGAACCGGCGCTGGAGGCCTTCTACAAGCTGCAGGCCCCTCTGATTATGAAAGGCGTTCATCCGTGGTCGCACATGAAATACTTCCAGTGGTGCACGGGCGGCAACGGCGGTCTGGTGCGCAACCTGCACGGAAGCCCTGTTCCAGTGCTGGACGCGGCGGCGCGCAAACTGATCCGGGATACGTATCAAAGTGTCGGCATCGTCACAACTGAGGCGCAGGAAGAAGAATTTCCGGTCGGCAAGGCCGCTTACGCCAGAGGCGCGCGGGCTAAAGACATGACCGAAACGCCGTATTACTGCGCAGCCTGACGGAATTATTAAAGGTCTCACAATAGTATTCACAGATGAAACCATTCCATCTTCAGTTGTCTTCCCGGCGAAGGCCGGGAACCAGTTTAAAGATGACTGGATGCCGGCCTTCGCCGGCATGACAAATGTGTATTCAATTATGAGACGATGAATAACGCCATTCACAAACACGCAACAGGGAGGACACATGAAAAGAAGAGATTTCCTGAAGATGATGACCGCCGGCGCGGCAGCGACGGCGGCGCTTAGTGCAAACATTCCCTCCGCCTTTGCCAAAGGGAAAAAACCTGCCGCCCCGGCGATAAAAAAAATCAAGCTCAGTCCGCAGAAAGAATGGGCCAGAGAACATTACAAGGGCATGGCGAATTTCGTCCTGCCGACCCTGTCGCCCGATTATAAAACGATTGATGAAGAAGCCATCCGCGCGGACGTCAAAAACAGCATCCGCCACGGCGTGATGGGAACGGTGCTCTATCCGGTCGGCGTAAATCCCGACCAGCACAATCAGGTCATTAAAATCATCTGCGACGAAGCCAAAGGGACAAAACTCCTTCCCGGCGACATCATCGGAGGCACATCGGAGGCCGCCGACATGGACCATCTCGCCGCCATTGAAAACATCGGCTTGACGCACCTGCTTGTGTCTCTGGACCGCAGCGGCATCTGTAAAACGGAAGAAGAGCTTTACCTGAAATACAAAAAACGCATTGAAGCCACTAAGCTTCCCTGTTTTCTTTTTGCCATGGTGAACCCCTGGTACGCCAAATTCGGCCCCAGCGGCATTCCCATCCGCGTGTTTGACAAACTGGCGGATCTGCCCAACGTCGTGGGTATCAAGTTTTCTCAGCCGATGAATCTGGCAACGGCGTTTCAGTGCTGCGAAGCGTTCGCCGACCGGTTGTCCGTAGGCGTGGTCAATCTTGATTTTGCGCCGATGCTGTCCAAATTTTACAATGTCCAGTGGAGCGGGCAATGGCAGGTGGAAGCCGTGCAGTCGCCGGAAAAACCCTACTGCGTCGAGATGATGCATCTGCTCAACGCCCGCAAATATCCGGAAGCGATGAAGGTCTACAACCAGTTGCAGCCGGCGCTCGACGACTTTTTCGAGCTTCAGGCCCCCACGATTCTTAAACACGTGAGCCCCTGGGCGCACCGGAAGTACTTCCAGTGGTGCACGGGCGGAAACGGCGGCCTCATCTATATTGAAAACCCTAAATACCGTCATCAGTATGTCCCGGTTCTGGATCAGGCGGCCCGCGAAAAAGTCAAGGCCTCCTACCGCAAAATCGGCATTGAACCGTATGACGGTCCGGAAGAAGAATTCGTAGTGGGCAAAGCGGCCTACAAAAGAGGGATTCGGGCCAAGGACTCGGCCCATACACAGTATTACAGCGCCACTTGATGATCACACGATAAGTTGAATACTATAAACCAAACGAAGGAGGGTTAAGATGGATAGAAGAGATTTCATGAAAATGCTCGCGCTGGGAGGCGCCACGGCCGGCATCGCAGCCTTTGGCATTCCGGAAGCCTTTGCCGCCGGGGGGAAAAAAACCAAAGGCAAGAAGAACGTCAAACTCAGCAAACAAAAATTATGGGCCAGAAAAAATTATAAAGGAATGTCTACGCTGATCTTCCCCTCCTTCACGCCGGATTTCAAAGCCGTTGACGAAGAAGGCGTCCGCATCGACATGACCAACAGCATCAAACACGGCTTTATCGGGTCGATGTGCTTCCCGGTCGGTGTCACGCCTGAAACACACGCGCAATTTTCCAATGCCGCCTGCGACGAAGCCAAGGGCAAAAAAATATTCCCCGCGGACATCATCGGATCAAGAACGCTGAAAGACGATCTGGCGCAGATCGCGCTGGACGAAAAAAACGGCTGCACGCATCTGCTTATCTCTCCCGATCGCAGCGGCCTGGGCAAAACCGATGATGAAATCGTGGAAATCTACCGGAAACGCTGCGAGGCGACCTCTCTGCCCGTATGGATTTTCGCCATGATGGCGCCCCACTACCGCAAATTCGGGCCCAGCGGCGTTCCCTATAAGGCCTTCGACAAAATTGCGGATTTTCCCAATGTCGTAGGCGTCAAATATTCGCATCCGCTGGAAATGGGAACGTCCTTCTTCCTGTCCGAATTGCTTTCGGACCGTCTGCTCATCAGCCCGGTCAATTTCGATTTCATGCCCATCCTGATGAAATTCTACGGGGCCCAGTGCAGCGGGCAGTGGTCGGTCGAAGCCATTCAGTCTCCCGAAAAGCCGTATGCCGTCGACATGATGAACGCCATGCTGGCCGGAAACTGGGAAGAAGCCCAACGGCTTTATAACATCATTCAGCCGGCGCTCAATGACTTCTTCACCATGCAGGCGCCCTGCATTCGCGCGGGTGTAAGCCCCTGGCAGCACAGAAAATACCTTCAGTGGTGCGTGGGCGGCAACGGCGGCCTGGTCTACATCGCGGACAAACGATATCAGGAAACCCGGGGCAAATTAATTCCCACGCTGGATCAGAAGGAACGCGATTTTATTAAAAACTGGTATCGCAAAATCGGCATCGAACCTTACGACGGTCCGGATGAGGAATTCATGGTCGGCAAAGCCGCCTACAAAAGAGGCGTGAGAGCCAAGGATCTGGCCCATATTCAGTGGTACAGCACCACCTGATCACTAAGGGAGCTTCCCGTCACAAGGTCAGCGCGTGGCGGGAAGCTTCGACATAAAACGAGCACAATCAAACTCCACCCTGGAAAACAATGCACAGAAGAGACTTTCTAACCATGATGGCGGCGGGGACCGCGGCAACGGCCGGTTTGAGCCTTCAAGCCTGCACAGCCTTCAATCAGGTGTCCCCTGAAAACACAAAGCAGGTAAAATCCAGTCCGCAAAAAGAATGGGCGAAGAACCACTACAAGGGCATGGAGGCGCTGCTGATGCCTTCCTTCTCGCCGGATTTCAGTGCATTCGACGAAGAAGGCATTCGCAACGATGTCCGCAACAGCATTCGCCACGGCTTTTTTTCGGTGCTCTGCTTTCCGGTCGGCATCGGCAGAAGCCTGGAAAAACACCAGCAACTGATTAAGATTGCCTGCGACGAAGCAAAGGGCAAAATTCTGGTTGGCGCCAACATCATCGGGAAACCTCTGAAAGACGATATCGAGATGATTCGGTACTGCGAAGCAACCGGCTGCACGCACCTGCTGATTACGCCCGACGCCATTCCGTTCCTCCGCCCGAAAACGGAAGAAGAGCTTTATCAGGCGTACCGCTCGCGCATCGCTGCAACATCGCTGCCCGTTGTGCTGTACGCAAACGTGGCGCCGCACTATCACGATTTTGGTCCGGACGGCATCCCTCTGCGGGTGTTTGACCGCCTGGCGGATTTGCAAAACGTCGTTGCCGTAAAAGTCTCGCAACCGGTCAGCATGACGGCCACCTTTCAGACCTGCGAGAAATTAAACGACCGGCTGCTGATTGGACCCACAAATCTGGATTTTGTGCCGTTTCTGGCCAAGCACTACCGGATGCAATGGAGCGGGCAATGGAATGTCGAAGCCGTGCAGTCGCCGGAAAAACCTTATGGCGTTCAGATGATGAAGCTTTTCGGTGACGGGCGTTTTGAAGAGGCCATGAAACTCTACGACACCCTGGAGCCGGCGCATGACGCTTTCTTCCAGTTGCAGGCGCCGCTGATTCGAAAAAAAGTGCACCCCTGGGCGCACAATAAGTATTTTCAGTGGTGTGTCGGCGGCAACGGCGGCCTCTTGCCGGACTTTCATTATAAACATCATTACGTTCCGATACTGGATGCGGCGGCGCGCAAGTCGATTCGGGACGCCTATCATCAGATCGGCATTGAAACGACGTAGGCGCCGGAAGAAGAGTTTCCGGTCGGCAAAGCCGCCTACACCAGAGGCGTGCGCGCCAGGGACATGAAGGAAACGCCGTATTACGCCTTATAATGCAAATCTACTTTCCCCATTAACGGTCCAATAATAGCAACAACATCTGATGCTTTTTCAGCATAATCGTCACCTAGGCGAAGAGACTGTGTCGCAATAGAGGAAATTACACGAGAAGTTGCCATACCGGCGAAAGCCGGTATCCAGATGTCGTCCCCGCGCAGGCGGGGAATTCTTCAATAATACCGGATTCACCCTAAAGGGTACAAGCCGGGTCGCGCTTCGCTTGCCCGGAATGACTCAATTGGAATTACGGCACAGTATCGAAAGCCTGAGTCCTGTTCAACAAGACGGGCTTCCCGCCAATAACGCGTTCAGGGGGAGAAGATATTCTCCCCCTGAAAAAATACCCCCATCGTCTTTCAGAACGTCAGCGTCAGCCTGTGCGTTAGCAGATAGTCGTCATTGAGTTCATTGGCCTCATTGTCGGCCTTGTAGTATTTGCCGGTAAACAGGTAGGCGGCCCCCACCATATAAGACAGGTTATTGGTAATTTTGTACGTGGCAGTCAGGTCCACCTCATAGCCGTAGTCATTGTACAGCCATGCCGCGGTCGGTTTTTTATCGGCATTTGCGTAAGACACTGAGGCCATGATATCCAGATTGTCCATCGGCCTTACGCCGCCGCGAAGCTGAAAGAAATAGGCATTGATCATCGGGTTATTCTGATGGGCGGTTTTGCTCCCCGACGTATAACCGTTGATCGCCCCCGCCCAGTTGGTCCGGTCGTAATTATACATAATCAGGCAGGGGCTCCAATCCACTCCGCCGGTAAGCGTGCTGCCTTCCAGTTGATCTGCGCTGCCGGGATCGTCGCCGGAAACATAAGCAAACGTGCCCCCAGCGTAAAACATGCCGAATCGCGCGGTTCCATCCACCCAGAAGGTCAGCGGATTTTCTTTCACTTCCGGTCTGGTCGGATCGTCATAATAGCGTTTGCCGAGCATGTAATAGAGTTGCGATTGCAGGAAAACCGGCCCCAGATTGATCCTGGCGTAGGGCGTCACAAGATCGTAAACGATGCGCATTCCGGTTGCCGGCCGATAGGCGCTGTACTCAAAATGCTTCCACAAAATGCCGGCTTCGCCTGATTTGCCGATGTAAAAAATAGCCACACTGCCGGCATTGTTGTCGCCGTCGGCATACGTCACAGGCGCAGGCGATGAACCCATGCTGCTTTTGTCCACATTTTTATTCAGTTTAAGATTAGTGTACCATCCGTTTTTGAAATTGTATAACCAGCCGATTCCGGCGCCCGGTTTTTCATCATCGCCAAACTCCGTTCCCCACACCGTATCCTGCTGAATGCCAATTTTGAATCTCCCGATCGGAGAGTAGTACGTCAGGAAGCAATAGTCGAAAGCGATGTTTTCATTTTCCGCAACGGTTCCCGCCGAAACATTGGTTGAAGTTCCCACGGCTTGCTGCTGTGTCGTACTGGGCACGGCTCTCGAAGCCCCCCACGCTCTTTCCATAATGTCCGCGCGGGTTGTAAGCATCAGCCCCGGAGCCACCGTCAAGTCCGTTTTGAGTCGGAGCCGCTGAAAATAGAAAGCCGTGCTCGGCCCGTCAGACGCCGTGCCATTTTTCACCGTTGTTTTATCCTGATAAATTCCCGCAGCATAATACTCGCCGCTAAACTTCACATCGACAGCCAGCGCCTGCGCGCTGAAGGCGGCAATCAAACTCAACAGCAGAATCCCCCATCCTATTTTCCTCATTTTCCCCCTCCTCGGAAATTATGACCCGCAAAACAGCTTTCCATCCGAAACAGGCATTTCAGACAGACCTCCCCTCATCGTTGATCTGTGACTTTGCAACACCCAACGCCAAATGAAGCCCCTATTGCTGTAAATCGTTTGTTTTTTTAAGTGCAATAATGTTGCCAGAATAGACGACAGAGAAGTGATTAAACGTTGTCCTTAGAAAAACAACGTTTTGGACTAAACAACGAATTTTGGGACGGATCAGGGATTTGTTATGGCCTTGTAATGGAAACTGTAGCGTTACAGTGCCCGTTACATTTACTGCGTTTCTTCATTTCTCGACCGGATATTCATGGCACATAAAACGGCACGTAAATTATGATATTAAGCGAATTTCAATACTATCAACCAACTGTAACTTCTGAAAGGAAAATACTGCAGCGCAGCCAACGGAAACAAAACAAGCCATCTTGCCCAGGCATGTAATGGAAAAAGCGCTGCGAATACACCATCGACTATCAGGTCATTGGTGATCCTGCCGTAGGGTGCGGAAAACATTACGTTGCCGAATGGCGCTGCGGCGGCGATTAATAAAAAAATGGGGCGGTTCTATTTATTTAGAAGATTGAGAATCTTACCGGGCGTGCGCTGCAAAAGCAAAAGCCGGGACCAAAAAAGAAAAGATCTTACGCATACGGCTCCTCACATAATCAATTTGCAGAGCATCCAAACATTCTGACCTTGATTCTAGGCTCCGACAGTGTAAATCGCTTCAGCATTTCACGAAACTTCGACCAAGTAAAACAACCCCGCTTGCCACGACGATTCAGCCATTTAAATAACAGCTTCTTTCCTTCCGCTTCGTTCTTAACCGGCTTTGCAGGCTTCTCACGACCGGATGACTTGCCTCATTTTACCGCGATACAGCAGACCCGCAACTGCGGCGGTGAAAGGCGCTACGGTAACCAGGCCGAAACTGCCCACTAAAATATTCAGAATTTCCGCCGAAACGAAAGGGGCGTTGAGAAGATTCTCAACAGGCAGGCCCTTCGATATGAACAGGAGAAACATCATGATGTGGCTGCTCGAATAGGCCAGAAGCAGCGTTGTGGTCATCGTGCCGACGACCGCGCGGCCCACGCGCAAGCCCGACCGGATATGTTCCAACGCGCCGATTTCCGGATTTTTGGTCTTGATCTCGTCCATGCTTGCGGCAATGTCCATCGCCAGGTCCATCACGGCGCCGGATGAGGCGATGAAAATGCCGGCAATGAATATGTCCGTGAGCCGGAGATGGAAATAACCTGAATAAAGAAGCGTTTCGGCATAAGGGCGGACCGCGCCGTGCAGCGCGAAAGCGTTCGTGAACCAGCACGCCAGGGCGCAAGTCAGCATAATGCCGAGCATTGACCCCGCAAATGTCGCAACGCCGCGGCGGTTCAGGCCTCCGACGGAAAAGGTGATGACCGACGTCATCAGGGCGACAATGCTAAGCCCGGTGGGAAGCGGTGGAAAGCCTCGCAGCAATAACGGAAAGAAAACTTTCCATAACACCAGGGCCGTAAAAATAAAGGAAAGGACGGCTTTCAATCCCGTACTCCCGGACACCGTCATTAAAAGCGCGGCAAAAAGAACGATCAGCGCCAATTGCCAGTGGAGACGATAAATGCCGCGGGCCGTTCCATAGGCGGGTTTGCCTTTTGCGACGTTGTATTCCACCAGGATGGTGTTTCCTTTTTCATAAAATTCGTCGAATTCCATTTTGCCTGTAAGCGTATTGCTGATATTGAATTCCTCGCCTTCGTGGGGGCCGTTTTGCAGGCGGACCCTGAGAAACTGCGGTTCCGTTTTGATCATCAGGTTCTGACGGACCTGGCTGTTGTCCACATCGATGACAAGCGCCCTGGCGTGAAGCCCCTGATCGGCTTTCGGGATTTGGGCGATGTCCAGAAAATACATTCCGACGCACATAGCGGCGATGATGGCGGATAATATCCATTCTCGTTTCGATTTGCTCATGATTTTCCTTTCGCTGGGGTGCGGTTACAAAAAAGGCGCCGGTTATCATCCGGCGCCTTTGATGAAATACTTCAAAAGGTGTGTCTACTTCAAAACCGGCAGGCGCCCCAAATTCATGATATCGGCCAATTTTTTCGCAATATCCGTATTGTCGTAGAAGCCCGCAAAACGCCAGGCTTCGTGCCCCTGGGCGAAAACCGGCACGGGCACACCGGTATGCATATACGACGTCCACCCGATGCTTGCGTTTTCATTCAGGACCTGTGTAATAACGACAATGATGGGTTCGTATGCGGAATAAAGAAGATTTCTTTCCGTCGAAGCGTAAGGAAAACCGCACAAAGATTGATTATAGGCTTTGTTTAATCTCTCCTGCTGCAAGGAGTTGAGTTCGCTCCATCGCAAACCGAAGCGGCTGTCCATCAGCGCCGCCATTTGCGACGAGACGCCCGCACAGCCCGTTTTGGAATGCGACGCCTTATAATCCGCAAATTCATTGAGCTGGAACGCTTCATAGCTGGTGTTCTGATGCAAAAGTTTGTGGTAATAGGCTATGTAGCCCGTTGTGGCGTGTCCGATTGTCATGCCGCCGGTTTCATGATCTCCCGTGACAACGATCAGGGTTTCATGCGGATGCCGTCTGTAAAAATCCAAAGCGACGCCGACGGCGTTGTCGAAGTCGATCATGTCGCCGATGGTCGCCATCGCATCGTTGGCATGGCACGCCCAGTCGATCTTACCGCCTTCCACCATGATGAAAAATCCGTTATCCCGACTGTGTCGGCTGTGGCGGCCTTTGGCGTATAGATTCGCAATGGCGACTTCCGTCATTTCCGCCAGGGAAAGATTTCCCTCGGGCTTGTCGATGGCGTAAGGCATGGCGGCGGACGAAGGCAATACCGGATTGATGCAGACCACTTTATCCCTGGGCTGCTTTTTAAGAGCCAGAATAGACGCTTTGTTCTGAAGAACCTGATAGCCGTTTACCGCCAGAAGATTCCAGATGTTGTTGCTGGTATCCGGGCTGGATGCTCCGGTAGGTTTGAGCAAACCGCCGCCACCGAAGAATTCGTAACCGGTTGCGGCCATCTGGGTGGCGATATAATTGTAATAATTGCGGCTCGGCGTGCTGGCATAATAAGCCGCCGGGGTGGCGTGATCCAGAGACACACTGCTTAGAATACCGACCTTCATGCCGGCTTCATGGGCCAGTTGCGTAATGCTTTTGTATCTGTTCGCCTTACTTTCGTCCATGCCGATAACGCCGCTTAGCGTTTTCAAGCCGCAGGCAAAAGCCGTGGCGGAGGAGGCGGAATCGGTCATGAGCGCCCGTGCATCATACGTCGTTTGCATGCCGGCTACCGCCATTTTACTCATGTTCAGACGGTTTTGTTTCTTCAGCAAGTCCGCGGCGACCGTTGCGTCACCGCCGTTTCGCGTCGTCAGATAGGCTTCGGCTGCCTGTATTTGGGAACTGGCCATTCCGTCGCCTAAAAAGAAAAATACGTACTTGGGTTGTCCGGCATGAGCCAGGGTCGCAATGGCGACCAGGGCAAAAGCCAGCAGAAATACTTGAAACCTTTTTGTCACTTTCATCATGTTTCCGTTCCTTTCCTGAATAGTTATTTTTTGCGTTAAATTAGCAAGACATCCAACACACCACCGCCAAAGACCGATTCAATCGGGTCGACGTGCGTTCCGGATGCTCCCTTTCGAACAAGCCCGCCGGATCTTTTTGAGCTTCGAAACCGGTTTTCAGACTTTATGACTGGCAATATAGCGGACGTGTGTTTCAGTTGTGTGAAGGAATGTTAATATTGTCATGAAATGTTTTCCGTATGCACAACGCAAGAAATTCTCTTTGGTCAATTAAAGGATTATTTTCAAGCAATCTTCCACCCGTTGTAAACGTCCTGTCATTTTTTTATCCGATAATGAAAGCGATAGTTCTTTTTGCATGGCATCGGGATAGTTTCCCGAATAACGAAACAGACAAAAGAGTGATATGAACAACGACTGGATGAAAACACTTGCAGATCATTAACGAGACCATCCGCCGCGAGACGCTCGACTGTCTTAATGCCGTCGGCAAGCCGCACGGCGTGATTTTTGAAGATGATTTGCTTTATATGAGCCCCTACGCGAGGGGGAAAATATTCTGACCGCCAAAATGGAGGGCACCCGCCATTTTCAGCAATCGTTCTTTCGTATTGTTGCATTTGTCGACAACGAACCGGACAACCTGGCCGCCGTCGCATCCATGCAGGACACAGGAGAAATTCTTCTGGTGCACGCCGACACGATTTTTACATCGTGCCTTCACAAACTGCCGAAACGCGCCGTAAGCGGCAACCGCTATGATGCAGGCGCTCTGGAAATACATTAAAAAAGACGTCCGGAAGGCTCGTCAGGCGGAAGCGTCCAGTGTTTTACCGTAAGACAGCGCATGCTGCGCGACGGGTCTCGGTTTAAAGCGGGGAATCATGATGCCCTGCTTCGTTACAAGCGCGGCGGGACAGGACCGACCGTTGAGGTAGTAAGCCTCAACCGTCATTTTCCCCGGTTCGGGCCGCCAGCCTTTCGGTATGAACTCGAACCTCCATTCGCGCTTTTCACGATCCGGCGTTGTCACGTAATACCGTTTCTGCTCGAAGAGTATTTCCATGGATACGTCCGCACTCTGTCGAACTTTCCGGCCCGCTTCAATGGCCCTGGCGGCGTAAGCCGGAAAGGGACCAGCCTGAAAAGCCATAACGGCAAACAAACCGCAAACGAAAGACATGGCCAGAAGCGTCATGTCCGTCTTGACGATCGCCCCGGCGCCCAGGCCGACGGTCATCATCAGCGATGTGAATTTCCCTGTTTCACAGGCTTTCTGCGTTCCTTTGCGCCGAAGCGCGCTCAGCTGTTGTCCAAGACTTTTAGACATGTTCACACCCTCATACGAAATGCGTCTTTCTATAACACGGCATCATGAAGAATTCGTTAACGCGCGGTTACATTTTGATGAGAAGATATTTTTTTACCGTTTCGACTCCGTGTGCGCTTTGATCGCGGCGGCCATGTCATTCCACATGCACCGTCCGACGCTGTCCGGATCGATGATCAGATGATGGGCTACGCCTGAAGGAACGTCATCGTCTTTGGAGACGGTCACAATCCGCCAGGCATCCAGATGACAATGACGGATCAGGCCGGCAAGTTTTTCGTAAGGAACCATTTCGTCTTCTTCATCGATGAAGATAATCGTCGGCAGGTTAATCTTATCCTTCGCCCGACGGTTGAAGTCGTCGATCGCTTCGAACAGCGCCTTGTAGGCCGCCATGGGGGTGCCGGCATTCGAACGATAATACGAAGGAGAGAGACTGTCGATCACCACGTTGGGAAACTGCAACAGGGCTTTGAGAAAGTGGGCTTCTTCGGTCACGCTCAGAGCCGGAGCGAATAAAATCATTTTGTCATATTGGACATCGGGCTTGCAAAGCGCCAGATCGCAACCCATAACCGCGCCCAGGGAATAGCCGATAAAATAAACCGGAACTTTTCTTTGTTCGGCCCTTTGCCGAACTTTCCGGTAGGCCGCATAAAGCTCCGCAAGCCATGTCTGATACGTCACAGTCTGAAAGGATTCCAGCCTGGCCTGATCGATGGATAGATCGGGATTGGCCTGATAGTTATTTCCATGCCCCGTGAGAGCGATATTCAACACCTCAATGCCGGCTGTGTTGAGCTCGGCAATGACATTTTGCATTCTCTCAGGCTTGAGATTGAGACCGTGCACGACCAGCGCAACGCCGTTTAATTTTTTCTTTTTCTTGATTTTATGCCAGCGCGAATAATCGTTTTGAGGCCCGATGAAGGCGATCAGATCGGCCGCCGGATCAGGTCTTGTGTCGCTGATCAGGCCGTAGTATCCCGCGACGGCTATCGCCGGTAAAATAATGATGATGAATATGCGTTTTGCCATCGTATCATCTTATGGCGGCTGTCGTTTTCGCGCCGGATCGATTTTCACATACCGGCGTCAGACCGACCCCCGGAGCCGGTCTGAACCGATTTTCTAATCGAATTCAAGCCGCTGGAAGCGGCAATCGATACGAGCGGCGTTTTTTGCAGATGGCCGATCTATTGTTGCGTCTCGGCCGGAGCCAGCCATTTCGATGTTTTTCGGTAATGTTCATCGGTGATCGTTTTGAAATCGATTCGCCCTTTTCGATACACCTCGCACATATCCCCGATAATCTTTTTCCCGTCCGGCGTCATCCAGTTTGATTTTTCCAAAAAGCGGAAGAAAAGCGTTTCCGTTTCGTCTTGCAGTGACGACAACGCATTGAATGCATTGTCGAAAGCGCGCTTATGGAAATCCAGAACTGGTCTTATTGTCTTTTTTGTTTCCATTGCTGTCCTCCTTTTTTTTGCTGGGTTGACGGTTTTTGGAATAACGACGTTTATACGCGCGTTTTGTTAGAAGATAATGAAGGTTATGTTATGGTTTCATGAAAGCTTGCCTCTATAATTTGACGCCGCCCACGCTCATCACCGTCTGGATCATCGTCAGCACGATAAAACCCCCCAGCATCCCCATGATAATGATGATGGCGGGCTCAAGCAGGGTAAGCGCACGTTTGACGCCTGTTTTGAAGCGTTCGTCGAAAATCCGGTAGATTTCAAAAAAAATTTCTTTGAGGCTGCCGCTTTCCTCGCCGACACGAATCATGTTGAAGATCATCGGCGGCAAAATCGATATTTGCGAAAAGGCGTCGGCGATCTTTTTCCCCTCTCGGATCTGCCGCTGTGCCCCCTCCAGACTTTCATGGAGGCTTGCGCTGCGGACAAGTCCGGTGGAAAAATGCAGCGCCTTGATTAATTCAACACCCGCGGCCGGCAGTTTGGATGTCTACGCCCCGAAAATGGATAGAAACCGGGGAACGACAAACTTGAAAATTACGAAAAAGGTCATGAGGCGCGCCGCAATCAAGAAAGCCGGATAGATCATGGCGTCACAGATTTCTGCGCGAACCTGCATCTAAAAGCTCAGATACCATTGCTGATGATTTTGCATATTGTCAGTTTTACTTAATGATTTGTCATTTTTCGCTTTTCCCCAGTTCCGCCGCTGCGCCTCGTCCGGCAATCCGGCCGGTCAGAATGCTCGCGCCGAGAAATGTTCCTTCGACAGACGCTTTGCCGTTTACACCGGCAAGGCCGGTCAGCTCTCCTGCGGCATACAGGCCGGGCACAGGCTGGCCTGTGGCCTTGAGGACCCGGCAGGACCGGTCAATGGCAACACCTCCCATGCTTTTGCGCGTCAGAGGATAAAATTGCACGGCGTAGAAGGGCGCCTGTTCAATTCTGGTTGGCTTTGACCAGGGGGTGCGCGAGCCGCCGATGCGTCCGAAATCACTGTCGCTTCCAGCCTTGACCATTTCGTTCCAGCGCCGGACGGTATTTTCCAGGGTCTGAGGAGGAAGCCCGGCAGCCTGAGCCAGGTCACGCAATGTCATCGCCGACTTGATGAATTCATGCTTGCCGGCGTCCTCGAAAAATATTTTTTCAATGGATTCACGGCTCCATCCGGATACAAAAAAGTTTTTGCGGGCCGTGTGGTCAAATATTGCCCAGTACGTGCCGCCGGGCTGTTCCAGCAGGCTTGAAAAAGTAGCCTTCGTGTCTTGTGATTCATTGACAAAACGCCGTCCGGCCTTGTTCACCCAGATCGACTGCTGGCTGAAAGCGTTGGAACCCCGGTTTTCCATGGCGGCTGTCGGATTGGCAAGTCCGGTCGAATAATTCCATTGGTAATGCATGTTGACCAGAGAGGCGCCCGCCTCCCGCGCCATTTCGTGGCCTGTCCCCACAGCGTTTGCACCGGCGCCGATCAATAACCGTTCAGGAAAATATTGTTTTTCGGGCCAGTGCTCCCTGACCATTTTTGCATTTCCCTGAAAGCCGCCGGTGGCCAGGATGACGACCGGCGCAAGATAATCGACGGCGACGCCATCTTTGAGCCGCTGTGTCCGGACGCCGACGACACGACCCTGGTCGTCCCGAATGAGCAAAACCGCTTTGAATCGAAAGTAGAAGGTCACCTTGGAGCTTTGCCTGCAATGGCTGTAAATCGGTTCGACAAGCCCGCGTCCCTTGCCTACAACTTTATGCCAGCGCGGCACACGATTTCCAGGCATGAGAATCGCACCCTTTTCAAAGCGGACGCCAACGCGGATCAGCCAGTCGTAAATTTCATGGCGGGACTCATGAACATAATAGCGCACCCATTCGGCATCGGGACCGGAGCCGTCTTCATCCCGGCCATAGGCCATAAAGTCCTGATAAGCGATCTCGGATGAATCCCTGATGCCGGCTTCGGCCTGCTCGGGCGTGCCTACAATGCAGATGGCGCCCTCACTCATCCGGGCGGTGCCGCCGGGCGCAGCCTGCATTTCAATCACCGCCACATCAACGTCCCTTTGGGCCAGATCCCAGGCGGCCGCAAGCCCCGCAACGCCGGCGCCGACAATGATGGCCGAATGTTGACGTTCCACTATCCGGGCGGCAACGCCGGTCGATCCGAGTAAAATAAGGATCATCGCTAACAGCAACGCCTTCATGTTTCTCTTCATCTTCATCTCCATGCTCTTTTAAAATCGGATGCGGTTGCGGGCGCCTTGCTTTCTTTAATCAGTTCAGTAATGCATCGCCGCCTTCAGTCCCGAGAAATAAGAGGAGAGCTTCCGTTTTCGGCGGCATAAATGAGAATATGGGACATCCTATAATGTTCCCAGGCGCACCCTTCACGACTTTACGCCATTGGCGTTTTCATAAACGGTTATCAGGTTGAATATTCGCTGAGAAAAGATCTTTCTCCTTCGTATGTTCCGATCAGAATAAGTTCGTCATCTTTTTCGATGGTGATGGTCGGTTCGGGATTGATGAAGGTTGCACCCTGACGATGCAAGGCAACAACCGTGCATCCGGTCTTTTCCCGGATGCCGGACTTAGCCAGCGTCCGGCCCACGAGCGTTTTGGGCGACGGCATGTGAAAGAAATTCAACCCTTCCGCCAGAAACAGCGTTTCTTCGTTTATGAGAAAATTGAAAATGGCGTCGGCGCCCAAAGACGCGTAGGACATAACAAAATCCGCCCCTGCGCGGTGCAGCGTGGAAACGTTGCGGTCTTCGCTGGCGCGACTCAGAATCTGCATATCGGGTCTCAGACTGCGCAGATACTTGGTCAGGTAAATATTGGTGGCATCGTCATGGGAGGTAATCAGCGCCGCCGGCGCTTTTTCAAACCATGCCTTTTCCAGGGTGTGAATGTCGGCGGCGTCTCCGTAAACAAAATGTTCATATCCTTCGCTGCGCTTTTTGGCGCGCTCAATGATCAAATAGGGAATCTCCGCCTGGTCAAAATAGGCCGCCACGGCATGGCCGACGCGGCCGCCGCCGACCACGATGACCGGATCGCCCGCCACCTTGCAGATTTGATAAAAGGAATAAACCTCGTCGTACCGGGCAACCGATTCCTCCGTGCCCGCAAAAACCAGCACACTGATCCGCTCAATGAGGGTGTCCGGACGTGGAATGATGAATTTGCCCCGTTCCCAGATACCGACGACGGTAAGACCGAAATTTTCGCGTATTTTGCTTTGCGCCAGCGTTTGACCGACCAGCGGCGTGCTGATGACGGGAGCCTGCGCCAGGACCAGTTCTTCATAGCGGCCGAGGATGGTTGACTTGCAATCGCCGGCAATCGTCCAGGCCGCAAGCGTTCGGCCCAAAACATCGTAAAGCTGCAAAACGCGGGAACTTCCCGCCATTTGAAGAATATCCACGGAATGAGGCGATTCCGCCGTGGTGACGATCGGCAAATACGCGAACTGCTCGCGCAGAGTCAGCGTAATATTCGTATTCATCTGGTCACTGTTGGTGGCCACAACCATCACGGCATTCTGAGCGCGCAAATTGGAATAGGTTTGGGGATCATCGATATTGCCGACCGCGACCCGGATGTTTTTATCGTAAAGTTCCAGCGCCCGCGGCAATTCATTGAGAACCACAATGTAGTCTTTTTTGTAATTTTCCAGCTTGTCGATCAACGCGGCGGTGACCGCGTCATAATGCGTTATGATCACATGGTTGCGGGTGTCCATGGGCAGTTCGCGGGGCGCGCGGCTTTTGTTTTGCGCTTCCATCCATGGGCCGAAGAAAAATTGAATAAAAATAAAAGGAAGAAGAATCAGAAGAAGAATCACGCCGGAAAGCAAGACGACGATGGAAAAAAGCCGGCCGATGTCGCTGGTAAAGGTAATGTCGCCGAACCCCAGCGTGGACATGACGACCATGGTCCAGTAGAAGCCCGTCACCCAGGAATGTTTCTGGCCTTCCATATCCATAATATAGTGAAAGAGAATGCTGTAGACGGTGATGAGCGCGATGATGGCCAGCAGATATTTGATCAGTAGACCAATGTTGGCCTTGATGATCCTGCTACCCCATAACGACGCAATAATCGATGATAAAAATTTCATAGACCATCCTATTTTGGTGTTTGCCCGAGCGAGCCCCGATTACCGTCTCTTTTGCGAAATATAGGAAGAAGTCCAAAATCCGTCAACCAAAATTATTAAAGGCCCCAAACCGGATGCCGGGCAGGGCGCATCTTCACATATTCATTCGTCGCGGGCTTTGCGCTGGCGATCGCAAGCCCCATGACGATTGTCTGGTGGACGGTCTTTTTTGGCGCTTTAATGGCGTCGCAGGGCCCGGCAAAAAAGAGTTTCCCCGCTTTTCTGTCGTGCTCGTGCCTGTCCATACTGCTGGAATGTTTTCTGTGGATGTTGTTTCTGGCTTTTTCTCTGCACTGGGGAAGGAAGATCATCAACGAACAGTTTACCCGGCTGGTATCCTTTGTTGCCGGTTTGTTCCTGATCGGTTTCGGCGTGTATTTGCTCTTCCGGGCACTGACGATGTTTAAAATTTAAAAAGGATCAGCATGGGATCTTTTTTGTTGCGACCGTCGAGCCATTCCTTCCTGCTGATGCAGCCGTCGTTGTTTTTATCGAGGGTGGAAAATCTTTTTGCGGCGGCCTGCTCAAATTCTTTTTTTAAGATCTTGCCGTCATTATTTCCATCGATCTCCCACATAAATTTCTGAACATCAATTCCGCCCATCTGCTTGATTTCATTGCGCTTCAAAACAATATCTTTGTTCTTGTCGAGCATGTCAAACGTTGTGGAGGCGGCGTCCAGAAACTCCTGTTTACTGACTTTCCCGTCTCCGTCTTTGTCCAGAGAAGATTGGTCACCCTCAGCGGCAAAAGCAAGTGGCACGAAAAGAACCAACATGACAAAGATGGCATATGTTTTTTTCATCAGTTATCCTAAAAATCCCGGGGCAGTTCGTCGAGCTGAGCCAGCGAAAATACCGGGCCGTCCGAACAGACATATTTATAGCCGACATTGCAGCGGCCGCATTTGCCGATGCCGCATTTCATGCGCATTTCCAAAGATGTGAGAATATTTTCTTTCGAAAACCCCAGATCAAAGAAAACCGGCAGCGTAAACTTGATCATGACAGGCGGGCCGCAGATGACAGCCACGGTGTTTTTGGGCGACGGCGCGACGTCCTTGCAAACCGCGGGAACAAACCCTTCCCTGCCCTTCCAGGTTTCATTCCCTTTATCCACGGTAATAATAGTTTTAATGTCGTCTCTCTTTTCCCATTGAGCCAGTTCGTCTTTGTAAAGCAGCAGGCCGGGGGTTCTTGCTCCGTAAATTACGGTAATGTTACCGAAGCGCGAACGGTTTTCGGGATAAAGCATGTAGTTGATCAGCGAACGCAGCGTGGTAAATGCAAAGCCGCCGCCGACCACGACGATGTTCTTTTTCTCCAGAAATTCAATCGGCCAGGAATTGCCCAGAGGCCCGCGCAGACCGATTTTTGCGCCTTCGTCCATGTCATGCAAGGCAGCCGTCACCAGCCCCGGAACAATCGCTCCCGCGCGCTGTACCGTAAATTCGACGTAACCTTCCTGGGTCGGCGACGAGGCGATTCCGATGGGCGATTCCCCCTTGCCGTAAATGGACAGTTCGGCAAACTGGCCGGGCAGATATTGAAATTTCTTTTCGTCTTCCGGATTGATAAATTTCAGACGAAATGATTTCTGGTCGTGAGTATCCACTTCGTCGATGATTTTAATGATCTCAACCGGCATGGGAACGTAGGGATTATTTGAACACATATTTATCCTCAAAATTTTTATTTCTATTTATGTCCCCCGCTACCCTAAAGGGCACGCGTGGCGGGGATAGGGGGTGGATGCTTTTTGTTTTCATAAATCCTCCCCCGAAGCTTTGCGACACCCCCTCTGAAGGGGATAAAATATGAATAGCGGCCTACTCCTTCAACGCTTGATCCACAATCGAGAAAATATCGATATTCACCGGACAGGCGCGCGTGCAGCGGCCGCAGCCGACGCAGGAAATCGGGCCGTATTTCCGGATGTGGTATGAATACTTGTGGCAAACCTTCTGGCGCAGGCGCTGATAGACCTTCGTGCGCGGATTGTGACCGCTCGCTTCCAGCGTGAAGTCCGTGAACATACAGGCGTCCCAGACGCGGCGGCGCGTGCCCTGGCCGAACAGGGTTTCGTCGCAGATATCAAAGCAATAACAGGTGGGGCAGACAAATGTGCAGGCGCCGCAGCTTAAGCAAGCGCTGGAAATCTTTTCCCAGAATTCCGTCTTATGGAACAGATCTTCGAACTTTTTGGCAATGGATTTGGGGTCCACACAGGTAAAACGCGTTTTAAACGAACGGCCTGCCGCAACGGTGTCGTCAAATAATTTGAGATCGTCAGGCGAGGCATCTGTCAGAACGCTCATTTCGGCAAGGATTTTTTCCCCTTTGGGCGTAACGGATTTCAACAGCAGTTCATCCCCTTTTTTCATCATGAAAACATCGCTGCCTTCGGGGTCCACCGCGCCGATGCCCAGCGTTGAATAAAAGTCCGCGCCATCCGCTGGAGAGTTTACATCAAAGGCGTAGCCGAACACGGTCGTGGCTTCTCTCCTTTTCTGCCAGTAAGGATCAACCGCGCCCGTGCCGCTGAAATGGATATCCATAATTTCGAAGCTCTTCACATCGCAGGAACGGACGCCGAAAAGAAATGTCGGCTTTAAATTCAGTTCCACGCATTGGGCATCCAGAATGGACTGGCCCGTTTTATACCGGACAAAATCTTCCGTCTGCGGGAAAAAGGCCGACTTGGGGCTCATCAGCGTATTGTAAAAATTCAAATTCACCTGTTTGGCGTCGGAAATCTCGCTAAAATTGAAACCCGCGTCTTCCCGGACAGGGGCGATCAGCTTTCCTTTCCCCATCAGTTGGGCGGCCAGATCGGATATTTTTTGAACAGCTGTTTTCTTCAACACAACAATGCTCCTTATTCCAGAATTTTATCGGAATCATCCACGCGGAAATTAACCAAAACGGGTTTGTCCTCAATGCTCATGCCGGCTTGTTGACCGAACATTTCTTCGCATTCCTTGGCTACTTTCTTGTGGAATAAATACAGGGGAATGTCCACCGGACAGGCGCGCGAGCATTCACCGCAGTCGATGCAGCGGCCGGCCAGATGATGAAAGCGCGTCAAATGATACATCAGGTTGCCGTGGGACTGCGGGGACTTGTCTCCCCACTTCGGTTTGTTCTGATCGATAAAACAGGGATCGCAGTAGCACATCGGACAGGCTTTGCGGCAGGCATAGCAACGGATGCATTTGTCCAGTTCTTTCTTCCAGAAGTCAAAGCGCGCATCCTTGTCCATTGCCTCGTACTGGGCCAGCACATCGTAAGGCGACACCACCGGCCGTCCGTGCACTTCTTCCCCCAGCAGCACGTCGTATATGACCGGATTATACAAGCCGCAGGTCGTCTTGCTGTCGATCACTTCACCTGTTTTGGAATTCTTCATGCCATAAGCCGGAATGCCCAGGATGACCAAGTCATCGCGTTTGACCTTTTCTTCCTGAATAAGTTGAATGACGGCGCGGCTGTCCGCGGCCTTGACGGCAATGGCGATTTTCGTTCCGCGCGGATAACGCATCAGATAGCGGGCCATATTGGCCGTACAATATTCGTTGAACACGATATTATTAACATCCGTTATGGTCTTGGCGACGTAGGGCATGGGATGTGTTTCATCAAACCCTTTGCCGTAGGCCAGAACCAGACTCACCGAGCCCGCTTCCAGAAGTTTTCCGGCTTCGTTTTTCAGGTTCTCTTCAATTTGTTTAAAAGGTGTTGCCATATTTTCTCCCGACGTTATTGTGAAATCGTAAACTTGGTCTGGGGGCCCAGAGCTCGGATCTGCTCCGTAAATTCCCTGACGACCTCGGCGTAGCGGTTGCCTTCGGATGCGGAGATCCATTCCACACGGAATCGGCCCGGCTCCATTCCGGAAAATTCGAGGATCTTTTTCGTCACGGCCAGACGCCTGCGGGCATAAAGGTTGCCCGTGTTGTAATGGCAGTCGCCGGGATGGCAGCCGCCGACCAGCACGCCGTCGGCGCCCAGTTGAAACGCCCGGAATATAAATGAAGGATTGATCCGGCTGGAACACATCACGCGGACCACGCGCAGATTTTGGGGATACTGCAACCTTGTGGTGCCGGCCAGGTCCGCGCCGGTATAGGTGCACCAGTTACAGGCAATACCCAGTATTTTCGGTTCAAATGACATAAACTTTCCTTTCTACCGTATATATCCTCCGCCGGCGGAGGTGGCCGCCTTGGCGGACGGAGGTGGATATCCCAGATAAATCCACCCCCTTAATCCCCCGCCAGCGGGGGACATAAGAATCGTTCTAAAATTCCATCAATCCTTCCATCTCAGCCAGCACCTGATCGTTGGTAAAGTGTCTGGCAATAATCGCCCCCGTCGGACAGACCGACGCGCAAAGACCGCAGCCCTTGCACAGGGCTTCGTTGATTTCCGATACGCCTTTGTCTTCTTTAAAGAACGGCGCGCCATAGGGACACACGCGAACGCAGTTCTGACAGCCGCAGCACGATGCCGGATTCACCATCGCGGTTGTGGCCTCCAGTTCCATCTTGTCTTTGACCACAATCGTCAGAGCTTCCGCCGCGGCGCCGTAAGCCTGAGCAACTGTATCGGGAATGTCTTTGGGGCTCTGGCAGACACCGGCAATAAAAATCCCTTCCGACATGGTGGACAGAGGCGCCAGCTTCGGATGACGTTCCATGAAGAAGCCGTATTTGTCCGTGCTCAAATTAAAGAGCCGTGCAATGTCTTTGGAATCCTGCCGTGGTTTAATCGCCGGGGAGAGAACGACCATGTCCACGGGTAATTTGATGAACTTGCCGGTAATCGTATCTTCGGCTTCGACGATCAAACGGCCCGGTTCATCGGCGCTTTCGGCCACACGCGCGCCTTTACCGCGGATGAATTTCACATCTTCTTCGATGATGCGGTTGTAAAATTCCTCATAGCCTTTGCCGGCGGCCCGCATGTCAATGTAAAACTGATAGACGTCGGCGGATGTTTTTTCCTTGAACAGATGCGCAAATTTCAATGAGTACATGCAGCACACCCGGCTGCAATGCTCGTAATTGTTTTTGTCGCGGCTGCCGATGCAATGCAGGATGGCGATGGCCTGCGGTTCCTTGCCGTCGCGCATTGTGACTTTGCCGCCGGTGGGCCCCGCCGAGTTGAAAAGCCTTTCCACTTCCAGCGCGTTGTAGACACCGGGATATCTTCCGTAACCATACTGCACAAGCGGCCGGGTATCCATCAAATCATAGCCGGTAGCGACGATCACAGCCCCGACTTTCACCGTGGTAAAGGTGTCCTTTTGCTCAAAATCGATGGCTTTTTGTTCACAGACCTTTTCGCACAGCCTGCATTTGCCTTTGATAAAATAAGTGCAGGCATCCCGGTCAATAATCGGTTTCTGCGGCACAGCCTGCGGGAACGGAATGTAAATGGCTTTTCGCTTCACCAGCCCTTCATCCCACTCGGAAACACCTTTTCCCGGACATTTTTCCGTACAGGCGAGACATGCGTTGCATTTGTCGTGATCGACATAGCGCGCCTTCTGGCGAATGGTGATATCGAAGTTGCCGACAAAGCCTTTGACCTCGCTCACTTCACAGGAGGTCATCAGCTTAATGTTCTTGTGTTGAAGCACGCTGTCCATCTTGGGTGTCAGAATGCAGGCGGAGCAGTCCAGCGTGGGAAAGGTCTTGTCGAACTGCGCCATGTGGCCGCCAATGGTGGAATTCTTTTCGACGAGATAGACTTTCTTGCCCGTATTGGCAAGTTCCAGCGCCGCCTGAATGCCGGCGATGCCGCCGCCGACAACCATCACGTCCGGATTCACGTCAATCACGCGGGAGGTCAATGGGGCCAGGAGTCTTGCCCGGCTGACCGCGCCGTTTAACAGCGCCTTGGCCTTGGCCGTGCCTTCTTCAATATCATGTGTCACCCAGGACACCTGTTCGCGGATATTGACGATGGTTAAAAGATATTGATTGAGACCGGAGGCCGCCAGCACCTTGCGGAACGTCTGCTCATGCATCAGAGGCGAACAGGCCGTAACAATCACCCGGTCCAGCCGGTGTTCCTTGATATCGTTGGCGATCATTTCCTGGCCGGGCGTGGAACACATGAATTTATAATCTTTCGCCACTACCACATCCGGCAGTGTGGCCGCAAACTGCGCCAGCTCGCTGACCCGCACTGTTTTTGCTATATTCAACCCGCAGTGGCAAACAAAAACACCAATTCTGCTCATAGAGACTCCCTAATTTCTCACTACTATATTTTGCTGTGCTTCCCTCTGAAACAAGGGGGTCAACCCCCTTGTCCTAACTTTTCGATAAAGGTTGCGCTTATCCTAAAGAGCGCAGGTATCTACAACCGGCTCATCGATATTGATGTCCAGGCTTTCCAGCAAAAGCTCCGACACATCTTTAATTTTAATCTGCTCATCCACGTTGAGCGTCCGGCTGCTATCTTCAAACATGGTGATACAATACGGACAGGCGGTCGCCAGAATCGTAGCGCCCGTTGCCATTGCTTCTTCAATTCTTAAATCGCTCAAGCGTTCGCCTTTGAGTTTTTCCATCCACAATCCACCGCCGCCCCCGCCGCAGCACATGCTCTGCTCCAGGCAGCGTTCCATCTCCACAAATTCAACGCCGGGCAGCGATTTCAAAACTTCACGAGGCGCATCGTAAACGCCGCTGTGGCGGCCAAGATAGCAGGGATCGTGATACGTCACTTTCACGCCGCCTAAATCTTTCCGGGGCGTAAGCTTTCCTTCCTTGATCAGCCTGGCGATCAGCTCGCTCAGATGCAACACTTCATAATCCTCGCCATAGTCCTTTTTAAACGCTGCAAGGCAGTGCGGGGACACGGTGATGATCTTGGAAACGCCGTTGGCTTTGAAATAATCCAAATTCGTGCTTTTCAGACGCTCAAAAAGCTCCAGATCACCCACCTTTTTTAAACTTTCGCCGCAGCAGTTGACATTGACTGATGGAATGCCCCAGCTCACGCCGGAAAGCTTCAAAATTTCGGCCGCCGCTTTGGCCAGCTTTACGTTGCGCGGGTCGTAGCAAATTGTGCAGCAGGTCCAGAAAAGATATTCCGCCCCCTGCGAATAAAGCGGATACTTCTGCTGCGCCCAGTCATTGCGCTTGACCGGATCACCGGACCAGGGATTGCCCCGCGCCGCCAAAGACCCGACGAAAGCCCGAAGGCTCTGCGGCAACATGCCTCCGCCACTGTAGACGTTGCGGATCGCGGTTACAACATCAATCAGTTCCACGCCACGGGGACAACGGTCCACGCAGAACTTGCAGGTTGAGCAGCCCCACATGAACTCTTCAATCCCGTCGAGACCCAGTTGGCCATAACGGACCAGCTTGCGAATATTGAAATGGGTAATCGGCGTCCAGGGACAGGTGCCTGAGCACGTTCCGCACTGATAGCATTTTTTCAGCGCCTCCCCGCCCGCGTCCATAATCGCCTGGGACATTTCCAAATAGGGTGTTACTGTCTGTGACATTCAATATCTCCCGTAAAATTTATGTTTCTGCTAGCATACTCACATGCAAACATCAAATCCAAACTTCAAAGTTTTCTTTATCCGCCCATATTTACTTCAAAAAAAAGGGAACCCAAGGGCTCCCTTTAAAAATTTTTTCGAAGAATTGGGTGTTTCTCTAGTTCTAGTATTCAGGTGTCAGTTTATCAAGTTCGGCCAGAGAAAAGACCGGTCCATCCTTGCAAACATACTTGCTGCCGACGTTGCAACGGCCGCATTTGCCGATCCCACACTTCATGCGCATTTCCAGCGAGGTGATAATGTTCTCCTTGGAAAAGCCGAGCTCAAAGAAAACCGGCAACGTAAAGCGGATCATGACGGGAGGACCGCAGATCACCGCCACGGCATTCTCCTTGCTGGGAGCAACTTCCTTACAGACGGCGGGAACAAAACCTTCCCTTCCCTTCCAGGTGGCGTCGCCTTTATCAACCGTGACGTTCAGATTCAAATCCGTCCGCTTGCCCCATTCGGTTAACTCATCTTTATACAGGAGCAGGCCGGGATTTCTGGCGCCGTAAATCACGGTAATGTTGCCAAAACGCTTGCGGTTATCTTCAAATATCATGTAATTGATCAGAGAGCGCAGTGTGGTAAAAGCAAAACCGCCGCCGACGATGACAATGTTTTTCCCGGCCAGAAACTCCAGCGGCCATGAGTTGCCCAGCGGTCCGCGGATGCCCATCACTTCGCCTTCCTCCATTTCGTGAAGGGCTGAAGTCACCACACCGGCTTTCTGCACGGTAAATTCGACATAGCCCTTCTGTGTCGGAGAAGATGCGATACCGATTGGCGATTCGCCCTTGCCGAAAATGGAAAGCTCGCCAAACTGACCGGGAATGTATGCGTATTTCTGTTCGTCTTCCGGATTGACAAACTTGAACCGGAAGGTCTTGATGTCTTTGGTATCGA
>CAZGDK010000022.1:0-9386 GCA_964525155.1 uncultured Smithella sp.
GTCATGAACAACACGGCCAACGCGCTTCTGGCCATCGGCGCATCGCCGGTCATGATTCACGCGGAAGAGGAAGTGGAAGACATGGCGGCCATCGCCTCCGCTCTCGTCATCAACATCGGAACGCTGAGCCCTCCCTGGGTGCGCGGCATGTTCAAGGCGTTTGCCAAAGCCTCGGAAAAAGGCGTGCCCGTGGTTCTCGATCCGGTCGGCGCAGGCGCAACGCCCTATCGCACCCGTACCATCCGGGAACTCATCGGCGCTTCCATCCCCGCGATCATTCGCGGCAACGCCTCAGAAATTATGGCGCTCACCGACGACCGTCTGAAAACCAAAGGGGTGGACTCCACCGCCGCCTCCGACGAAGCGCTTCATACCGCAAGGCTCATCAGCCGCCAAAGGCAATGCGCCGTTTGCATCAGCGGCGAAGTGGATTATATTGTAGCGGGAGACCGGATCGTCAAAATCCGCGGCGGCCATCCGATGATGACGAAAGTGACGGGCCTGGGATGTACGGCCAGCGCCATCTGCGGCGCGTTTGCCGCCGTGGAAAAAGACGCGCTTGCGGCTGCGGCCAAGGCCATGGCGGTCATGGCCATCGCCGGAGAAATGGCGGCGCAAACATCGGCAGGCCCCGGATCGCTGCAAATGAATTTTCTGGATATCCTCTACAATTTGAAGGAATTTGACATCCGAAAAAATCTGAAAGTCGAGGAATAATCATGCGCGGTGTTTATCTGGTCACCGACCGCGGCCTTTGCCGCAATCGATCTGTCACAGACGTCGTTTTACAGGCGGTCCTAGGCGGCGCGGCCTGCGTGCAGTTGCGGGAAAAAGAATTGTCGACGCGGGAATTTGTAGAGGAAGCGATTGCCGTCAAAAAATTGCTTCTCCCGTATCGCGTCCCCTTGATTATCAACGACCGCATTGACGTGGCGCTTGCCTGCGGCGCCGACGGCATCCACATCGGCCAGGACGACATGCACTACCCCGCCGCCCGGCAGTTAATGGGCACCGGGGCCATCATCGGGCTGTCCGTGGAAACCTGGGAAGACGTCGAGGCCAGCGAGGTATTGGATGTCAACTACATCGGCGTCAGTCCCGTTTTCGCCACCCCGACCAAAACCGACACCAAAGAGCCCTGGGGGCTAGAGGGCCTTCGCAAAATAAAAGCCTTCAGCCGTCATCCGCTGGTGGCCATCGGCGGGATCAATGAAACCAACGCCAAAGCCGTCGTGGAAGCCGGCGCACATTGCCTGGCCGTCGTCTCGGCGATCTGCTCGGCGGACAACCCGGCAGACGCAGCAGCAAGAATCAAAAGTATTATTGACGCCACTTCGCCGGCTGTCGCTCCAGCTGTCGCTCCATCTTGACAATCGTTATAAAAATGGTAAAAATACAAGCTAATCAAAGGGCGCCGGAAAGGATTCCAGCGCCGGATGAGGAAACTGAAAGAAAGGAGGAAAAACAGTTTACAAGCCCAAAACCCATACCTGTTAACACGCTGTTTCATCTCAGTATCTGAACCAAATCATGTTCCAACCCCATTACCTTCTAATGTGCACCAACTCAAGCGGTTGCCCGTAAAAGAAAACACAGAGGTTCATTTGTTTGATGTCAACAAACGAGTAACAATAAAAAATGAAAGGAGCATTATCATGGATAGACTTCATCTGAATCCACAGGAAGAAGGCGAGCTGTTGACGATTTTGGAGAGATATCTTCCTGATTTGAAAAGCGAAATAGCAAATACGGATCGCAAGGAATTCCGCAGGGATCTCAAAGATCGCGAAGTTTTCATGGTGGAACTGATCAATCGCCTGAAACATTGAGCGTCTCTTGCCGCACGGACGCCTTGAAATCTTATGAAATTTTTCGGGAAAACGCTTTCGGGGCTGTTTTCCTTGTATGGAGGTTTGCGCCTGGGCATTTGAAGGACACCGACAGGGAGGCCTAACGTACATCCTTAGACTTGCCCACAGGTTCCGCCTTCCTCTGACCGTCAAAAACAGTAATATATCCATATATTATCTTGACACATTGTGGATTCACTTTTATAATCGCCCCACTTTAAATACATGCATGCGTTGCTCAACAGGGGTTTTTATGAATTTTAAAGACTGGTTCAACAGTGTGTCTCTTGGCAAAAAAGATATCTATTACAAATTGTTCATTGCGTTTGCTTTATTTTTCATTGTGCCGGTTGTTGGCCTGATTTATTTCGGATTAAAATACGACATTCTGAATGATAGTTACTTTGCGCCCTTCTTCGTCGTATTCCTGGTCTTTGTGTTTTTCGGTTTCCGCATGCTGCGCAAAATGTTCGACCACATAAAAAGCATTTCAGCGCAATTCACCAAAGCAACCGAATCAACCACGCAAAACCAGCTGACCAACGTCACCGACGAACTGGGAAGCATTGTCCAGTCCTTCCGCGCCCTGGAAGACGAACTCAAGGATAAAATCAAACATCTGGACAGAAAAACATCGGAAACGGAAACGCTCAAGGAACTTTCCGATCTTTCATACATGACGCTCAACGCCGATTATCTGCTTTTTATTTCCCTGGAGCGAGCGCTCAAACTGGTGAATGCCGATGCGGGTTCGGTCATGATGCTATCCAGGCCGGACAAGGAATCCTTCACCATTAAAGCCAGTATCGGTCAGGGCGAGTATGCCAAGAAAGGCATGACGACCAGATTTGACGACAGCATCGCCAAACACACCATCATCAACAAAGCGCCGCTGCTTGTGGATAATATTGAAAACGACCCCCGCTTCGGACGAAAATCGCGTGTCCAGTATGCCTCCAAGTCTTTCATTTGCATGCCGCTTAAAACCAGCAACGAAATGATCGGCGTCGTCACCATCTCCCGGCAAAAATCCCATATGACCTTCACGCAAAGCGACGTGGAAATCCTGACGCCGCTTTTGTCCAATACTGCTTACATTTACGATAACATCAACATGTACCAGGACATGCTGGAACTGTCGCGCAACCTCAAATCGCTGAGGGTCATCTCCAAAACCATCAACTCCAGCCTGAAAGGGCAGGAGATGGCGCAGGAAATCTTCGAGCAAATGAGAAAAAACATTTCTTTTGACACCATCGTTCTTTTAAATGTGATTAACGCCAGTCCCAACAAACTGGCCGTTGTTGATTTCAGAAGTTTTATTTCCACAAACCTCAACCGCGGCCGCACCCTGACTTATGAAGGGACCATTCTAGAGAAAGCCATCAACGAACAGCGCACCATTTTCATTCCGAATGTTAAGGAACTCACCGCTTACATCGACAAAAAAGTGTTCGGGCAACCCAATGTCAAAACAGGTCTGATCATGCCGCTCAAGGTGGAAGGTCAGGTAACCAGCCTGATTCTGATTTTAAACATTACGGAAAGAGAATGGAACCGGTTGAATGAAATCATTGACATCATGGGCGACCACCTTTCTCTGGCCATGGAAAAGGAACGCATGATCGATTCCCTGGTCCGGCGTGACCGCATTATGGATTCATTGCGCATCATCGGCGGCGCGCTGACGGCGTCCACCTTTGACACGGAAAAGACCCTTGCCCATACCATGGAAATGATTCAGGCCGTCCTGCCGGTTGAGGCGGGCTACCTGATGATGCCCGAAAACGAAGAGCTGACGTTCGCGGCGGCATTCCATCTGGACATGCAAAAGCTGAAAACCATCAAGCTGCCGAAAGGCACGGGCGTTGCCGGCCATGTTTTTGACAGCGGCATATCGCTGATTGTCAACGATTCGCACGAATATCCGAATTTCCTGCCCATGATGGAGGAGGAACTGGGATTTGCCCCCAGAACCATCCTCTGCGTGCCTTTGATTTCAAAGGGAAAGGTCAACGGCGTAATTGCCGTCCTCAACAAAATGGAAGGCGCTTTTAACGAAAACGACGAGAAAATGCTCAAGGCCATTTCCACGTTCCTGAGCACGGCCCTGGAAAACGCCCGACGTTACCGGGAAGTTGCCGCCAAATCGGAAGAATCGCCGCTTCTGGAAATGAATTGAAAAACTAATCATCTTTCGCCATGCCATAACGGAGATTTGACTATTCAGTAAGCAGGCTCCGCCAGGTGTGACGCTCCAGAAAAGAGCCCGGAACATTACGTTCCATCTCTTCAAAAAGCGCAAACGGCGCGGTAAACGTCATGAAATTTGAATCCCCCAACTGTTTGCGGGCGTACACTCTGGCGGACAAATCCGTAAGCCCCACCACGGCGCGAGGCTTATCCGACCTGCCTTCGCGATACGGATAAATTCCGATCGTCTGACAGCCGGCGGCATACGGCATGATCACACCCTCGTTGTCGCCCCGTCCATAATTGGCAAGCACCGTCAGAGCGGCCAGCTGATCGGGATGAACAAAGAAGATGACCGACTGCGGCTTCTCCCTTGCCAAATCAACATCCACCAATGGTTTGAAAACAACATACGCGGCGGGAATATCGATCATCGGCAGCGCGTCAATGAATTTCCGGACGCCTTCGGGATTTTTGATATAGCGCTCGCCGTGCAGGAAATTGTCGTGGCTTTCTTTGGTCATGAACGGTTTGATCTGTTCCGCCAGCGCCGCGCCGCCGGGACGTGCTTCATTGCCGGATGAAAGAAAATAGCAAAACCCCTCTTCGCCGCCGGGAAAGTTTTGATACTGATTGCCGAATCCCAACCCCACGCCACCGCCGAAACAGCCAAAGGTTTTGACATCTGCAACTGCTGGCTTGCCTTTGGCGGCGGATACGGCAAGCCACATCACGCACCCCCATTTGCCGGAGGAAAACTGCATGGCGTTTTGAGGTTTCTCATCGGACCAGAGCAATGCCACCGGCTGGTACTTTAATTTAATGGCTTGGGCGATATGACTTTCCATAACTGAATGCTCCAGAAAATGATTTTCCCCGCCCGGAAGGGCCTGTTGACGGGAGGATGAGATTATACGTTTTGCACCGGGAAAAATAAAGAGACTTTTGTTCCGCGCCCCAGTTGACTTTCAATTTCCATTTTGCCGCTGTGGGCGATCATCAGATGCTTGACGATGGAAAGCCCCAAACCCGTGCCGCCCAGTTCGCGGGAACGCGTCTTATCGACGCGGTAAAATCGCTCGCCCAACCGTGAAATTTCTTCGCGGGGAATGCCCGCGCCCGTATCGGAAACACTGACTTCCAGCATTTGTCCGTTCCATCCGCCATCCAGCGTTACATGGCCGCCTTCCGGCGTAAACTTAATGGCGTTGTCCAGAACATTGACCAGCACCTGGGTTACCCGGTCGCGATCCGCCTTGATCGGCGGCAAAGCCTCTGTCAGCCGGTTATCAATCGCAATGGTTTTCGCCTGAGCCTTGGCCTCCAGAAGAGAAATCACATTATCCGCAACCTCCGGAAGGAGCACGTTTTCAAACTGAAAAAAGACTTCACCCAGTTCAATTTTGGAAATCGTCATCAGATCTTCAACCAGACGGTTGAGGCGCTCGGCCTGCTTGAGCATGATGCCGATGAACCGGTTCGCATCGTCTGGATTCGCAAGCGCACCCGTTTGAAGCGTTTCCAGATAACCGATAATGGCCGTAAGCGGCGTGCGGATTTCGTGTGTAACGTTGGCGACAAAATCCGTGCGGATGCGCTCCAGTTTTTTCAGGCGGGTCACATCGTGGAAAACCACCATGACTTTTTCTTCACCGGGAAATCCCTGAACCTCGGAGAGGCTAATTCTCATAATCACGGGATCGGCGCCCCCCAGCGTCATTTCCCGAGACGCGCCGATTTTCGTCTTTTTGAAATGCTGGAACGCTTTCTCCAGCTCCACATTGCGGAAAGCTTCCAAAAGCGTCTTGCCAAGAAAATCGCCGTACTGGCCGGATAAAATATTGGCCAGGGAGGGGCTCAAAAATTCGATTCGTTCGTTGTTGTTCAGAATCAAAACACCCTCGTTGATGCTGGTGAGCGCCGTCATCAGCTTGCCTTTTTCTTCATGGGCCTGCCGTATCTTGCTTTCGAGCTCTTCCACCAGATAATTGATATTGTCGGCCAGCGTCCTGGTTTCATCGGAAGTTCTCAGCATCAGAGAGCCCGGATGACGTCCCTGCCGCAGACGCTGCGTGAAGTGCTCCATGGCGCGGATCGGCGCGTACAGACGGTAGGAGAAAAAGAGGGCGACGACTAGCGACACCAGCGCGCCGGCGATCATCGCCACAAAGATGGACTGAAAGATTTTTTCAATGGCCGTCTGCACATCATGAAGCGGCCGGGCCAAACGGACATAGCCCGTAATTTCCCTCTCCGTCCTGATCGGCACGGCGACGTAGAGCATGTCGACCGACAACGTCTGGCTGAAGCGGATGGAGCGCCCCGCGCCTTTGAGTCTGGCTTCCTGGATTTCCGGACGGTTCAGATGATTTTCCAATCCGGCAACGTCTTTTTCCGAATCGGCAAAGACACCCCCCTTGGCGTCAACGAACGTCACGCGCGCGCCGGAGATGCGGGCAATCTGTTTGAGCCGGTCCGTCATTTCCCGCGCGCTCGTTAAATCGACCAGTTCCGCATAGGACAGCATTTCGCCTTCGATCTTCTCGATCATCTGCTGCTGGATCTTGTCGCGGATCAACACATCCAGCACGAGGAAGGACAGACTGATAATCACCAGATAGGAAAAAAAAATTTTCAGAAACAGACTGCGTTTCACATAATCTCCTTAATCATCCAGCATGGCGCAGGTTTGGTGGCGCACACACTCGCCGGTCACCATATAGGTGACCATGTCGGCGATTCCCTTGGCGTGATCAGCGATCCGCTCCAGATTTTTGGACACCTGCATGATCAGAAGCGCGCGGGGAATGGATTTTGAATTTTCCATCATGAACGTCAGAAGCTCGCGGAAAATCTGCTCGTTGATGTCATCGGTCATCTGCTCTGTCTGCCGGACCTTTTCCGCCATTTTTAAATCGGAATGAATAAAGCTGTCGAGAGACTCTTTAATCATCGTCGTCACCAGTTGCGCCATGCGCGGCAGGTCAATATAGGGTTTCAGCTGCGGTTGGGCGCTCAACTGGATCGCTTTCTCCGCAATGTTCACGGCCATATCGCCGATGCGTTCCAGGTGGCCGGTGATCTTGATGGCGGTCGTGATAAAGCGCAGATCAATTGCCGTGGGCTGTCGAAGAGCCAGAATTTTAATACTGCGTTCTTCAAGGTCGGTGTCCAGTCGATCGATTTCGTCGTCGTCCGCGATGACGCTGCGGGCCCGGTCGGCGTCGCGCTCGGCAAGCGACGTCATCGCCTCGACAATGGCCTTTTCCGTCAGAGCGCCTAAAAATATCAGGCCGTCCTTAATCGCCTGCAATTCCTTTTCGTAATGCGAACTGGTGTGTTTCTTCTCTTCCATCTCATCCTCCCAATGTAGGGAACGGTCGCGACCGTTCCCTACGCTATGTTTCATCCGAAGCGCCCCGTAATATAATCTTCAGTCTGCTTCATATCCGGCTTGGTAAATATCTTTTCCGTTTTGTTGTATTCAACCAAATTCCCTATATAAAAGAAAGCGGTTTCGTCGGAGATGCGCGCCGCCTGCTGCATGTTGTGCGTGACAATGATAATCGTGTAATTTTCCTTGAGCTCCTCGATCAATTCTTCAATCTTTGCCGTTGAAATGGGGTCCAGCGCGGAGGTCGGCTCGTCCATCAGCAGGATGTCCGGTTTCATTGCCAGCGCCCGCGCAATGCAGAGCCGCTGCTGCTGGCCTCCGGAGAGATTCATGGCGGACTTGTTGAGCACATCCTTAACTTCATCCCACAAAACCGCCTGTTTGAGACTTTGCTCCACCAGCGTATCCAAATCGGCCGCCGACACGCCGCTTAGCTTCGGGCCGTAGGCGATATTATTGTAAATCGTTTTGGGAAACGGGTTGGGCTTTTGAAAAACCATGCCGATCCGGCGGCGGATCTCGACCGGATCGACGTGCGGAGCATAAATATTTTGATCTTCAAAAAGGATTTCGCCCTCCACCCGCGTACCGTCAATCAGGTCATTCATCCGGTTCAAAAGCCGCAAAAGGGTCGATTTGCCGCAGCCCGAAGGTCCGATGAGCGCCGTAACTTTATTCTTGCGGAATTTCATGGAAATGTCCGTAAGCGCCCGCGTCGCTCCATAATAAAAGTTCACCTGATTCAGCTTGATAATAACGTCGGAATCCATCTTACCACCTTTTGTTTTTTCTCATATAAGCGCGAACGACAATTGCAATCAGATCAATGCCCAAAACCACCGCCACCAGCACCAGGACCGTGCCGAACTGAATGGGACGCGTCGCTTCAATATTGGTTCCGGCCGTGGCCAGCACATAAATGTGATACGGCAGCGCCATCACTTCGTCAAAAATCGACCCCGGAAGCTTGGCCGTAAAGTAGGCGGCAGCCGTAAACATGATCGGCGCCGTCTCGCCCGCCGCCCGGCCGATACCCAGAATGGAGCCGGTTAGAATGCCCGGCATGGCGTTGGGCAGAACAATCCGCAAAATCGTCTGCCACTTGGAAACCCCCAGAGACAAAGATGCTTCGCGGAACGTTTGCGGAACGGATTTCAGCGCTTCTTCCGACGCCCCGATGATGGTGGGCAAGATCAGAAATCCCAGCGTCAGCGATCCGGACAAAATGCTCGATCCGAATTTCAAAAAAATAACGAAAAAACCCAACCCGAACAAACCGAAAACCACCGACGGCACGCCCGCCAGACAATTGATGCCGACCTTGATAAAGCGTACGATTTTGCCTTGCTTGGCATACTCCGTCAGGTAAATCGCCGAGGCGATCCCGAGCGGAAGCCCGACGGCGATGGCGCCGAGCGTCAAGTAAATGGTGCCCAGAATGGCGGGCATGATCCCGCCTTTGGTCATGGCGTGCGTCGGCGGCTTGGTCAGAAATTCCCAGCTGATAGCGGATACACCGTGATAAAGAATGTAAAAAACAATGCCGCCTAAAACCAGCGTGATGATTAAAGCGGCGCCTCGCACCAGCGCAAAAAAAACGTTTTGTTTAAAATAGCGCCAGCGCATGATCTTTGAGGGTATCGTCTTCATAGCGTCGCCGACCCCGCCTGCTTAAATTTATTGGACACGTAATCTGCAATCAGATTGAACGCCAGCGTCAAAAAAAACAGCACGATGCCGGTGGCAAAAAGCGCCGAGTAATGCGCGCTGCGATAAGGGGTTTCACCCATTTCCGCCGCAATGCTGGCCGGCATGGGGCGCACCGAGTCAAACAAACTCTCCGGAATCGCCGCGGCGCCGCCGGCCACCATCAAGACCACCATCGTTTCGCCGATGGCCCGGGCCATGCCCAGCATCACCGCCGTGGAAATCCCGGAAAGCGCGGCGGG
>CAZGDK010000022.1:9486-13686 GCA_964525155.1 uncultured Smithella sp.
AGCCCTTCCCGAAACAGGGAAAAGACGATCAGCGCCAGCACCACGACAGAGACCATCGCAAACAGCAAAAAGATTTATTTAATGATTATTTCTTTTGTTTGTCGTGTCATCCCATCCTCAAAGCCGCCTTTAATAAAAAAACTTCCCGCTCATGTCCTTATGATGCCACGAACATCGCATACCCGCGGCATCATAAGGAATCGCTCTCATCATTTCTTTTTATCCGTCTTCTTGCCGTCTCCCAGCGGCACAAAACCTTCTTTCGCAACAATCTTTTGCCCCTCCGCTGATTTGACAAACGCAATGTATTTGGCGCTGTCGCCGGCCGGTTCTCCGTTGGTGTACATATAGAGTTCACGGGACATCGGATATTCCCTGGACATGGCCGTTTTCATAGACGCGGTGACACCGTTAACCTGAAGAGCTTTTACGCTCTTGTTGACATACCCGATTCCTAGATAGGCAATGGCATATTTGTTTTTTGACACCGCCGTAACCAGAGCTCCGTTGGATGCCAGCATCTGGGCGCGAGGCGTTACCTTGGCTTTCTTCATTACAAAATGATCCCAGGATTCATAGGTGCCGGAAGACGAATCACGCGATATGACCACGATCTTCAGATCATCGCCGCCCACTTCTTTCCAGTTGGTAATTTTCCCCTGATAAATCTGGCTGAGCTGATCAATCGACAGATTAGCAACCTTATTTTTGGGGTGCACAACCGGAATGATGGCGTCGAAGGCCACCACATGTGCCACTGGATGCACGCCTTTGGATCTGGCCAGTTCGATTTCCTTGTCTTTGATTTCACGGCTGGATGTGGCGATATCCGTGGTTTTGTCGATCAATGCCTTGATGCCTTCACCGGAGCCGCCACCGGAAAGCGACATCTGGACGCCGGGATTCTTCTTCATGAACGCCTCGAGTGTGCCCTGGGCGATCGGTAAAACGGTTGTCGATCCTTTAATAACAATGGATGATTCGGCCAGCGCCACGCCGCTCATCGCCAGTAGTAACGCTACGGCAAACATCGCTTTTTTGAAAATGCTCAACATGTAAATAACCTCCTAATATTTTATTAAAAACGTTTCTACAGGAAAAATATTACAGTTTGATGACGGGCAGATGAAGATGAGGATAAACTGCAGGCGCTTCCATTATGAGAATTTAATCAGGATGTTGCGAATCGGCAAATTTATAGCCGAATCCCCGCACGGTCAGAATGTAGCGGGGATTTTCCATGTCTTGTTCGATCTGAGAGCGCAATCGGCGAATGTGCACATCCACGGCGCGGTCGGTAATGAAGGTGTCGTCGCCCCAGACATGGTCAATGATTTGATTGCGGGAATACACCCGTCCGGGGTTGCGGGACAAAAAGAAAAGAAGTTTGAGTTCCGTCGGGCTGAGCGTCACCTCGCCTCCATTGACCCGAACATTACAGGACACATAATTAATGAAAAGACCATTTTGCTCATAAACTTCCTTTGCGATAGCTTTGGCGCCTTCCTGGGATCGTCGCAACAGAGAACGCACACGCGCAACCAACTCTTTGACACTGAAGGGTTTTGTGACATAATCGTCCGCGCCGATTTCCAGCCCCAGAATCTTATCCAGTTCGTCGCTTTTTGCCGTCAGCATAATAATGGGCAGGGCTGCGGTTTGCGCATTGGCGCGAAGCGCTTTGCAAATATCCAGGCCATTCATCCCCGGCAGCATCAGGTCTAAAATCACCAGATCCGGCTTTTCAAGCTTTACCTTCCGCAAAGCCGTTTCGCCGTCATGGGCCATAACCGTCGCAAAACCTTCACGCGCCAGATTGTAGGACACCAGTTCGGCGATATCTTCTTCATCATCAACGATCAGGATTTTAGCCATTGTCAATTCAATCCGCTACGACTTTAAAAACTTCATCCCCGGGGCGGACACGGTCGGCAACCTTCAAACCAACCGACTCGCCGGCAACGGCTTTCTGTACCGACTTGTTGTTCACCTCCATGGATTGCACCACGTCGGAGAATTCCGTTGTGTGTCCTGAAAATTTGATACTGTCCCCCACATTCAATTCACCGTCCGTGATCTGAATGGCCGCGACCGAAGGCTTCGCGAAGAATTTAAGAACTTCGCCGATTTTTTTCTCTGCCATAAACAATCCTCCATTTTGCCGATTCGAGGTTAAACAAAGGGATTCGGGTGTAACGCCATGCTTTGAGCTGCCGCCAAGTATAAGGAATTCAGTTTGGCATGTCAACGAATTTGGAAAGACAGGCTCTAAGACACTCATAAAACACTTGTGACTTTTCACGAAAGCTTTCGACATCTGTCATCAAACCGCAACAGTAAGCCGGTATGATCCGCCGTGTATGAACAAAAAAAGAATTCAGGGAGATGAAAGATTGAAACAACGTTATATCGAGTTTCCCGGCGCTTGCGCCCAAACGAGCCTCAACATGAGCATCAAAGAATGCGTCTCCTTGATGGGGATTGACTGCAACCGGCCGGGCATTAATCCCGGATCGCTTCCTTTTGCGGCGGGAGACGTCACCGCCGGAAGCGAATCGGAGATGCAAACCGTTGTGGCCGGGAAAAAAACGGATGTTGATTTGCCGCTGACCATTGAACACTCCAAATATATGTCCAATATCCGCAGGCGCATCAAATCCGGCGATGCTTCGGTGAAGATCATCACCGAACTGGAGACTTATCTCAACTCTAACGACAGGGAAATATGGGAAAACAGCTGGATTAGGTTCCCGGTAAGAAAATTGGGGAAATTCGCCAAACACATTCTTAATTCCGATCTGCTGCGCGATAAAACCAATCCCGCCTCGGGAAACCGTTCGGATATCAAACGATTTTTCTATCGGCACCGCCAAGAGACTTGTCTGCGCATTCCCGTAAGCTATCTTTTAAAACTTGCGCTTGCGGATATCCTTGACGCACAGCGCCTGTCCGATTCTCTGATCCAGCAGACCGGTAAGTCCTGCCTGGACAAATTCTTAAATGACAATACATCTCCGGAAACCTCATCCCTGCATATCATTGTCGCCGGCGAAACCGACGATATCGGCCACAACACGGCGGTGGAAATGTCCATTCGTTATTTATTGGGTCAGGTGCTTATTGAATACGCCAATCAAAAATTCGGGCTGCGCGAAACAGGGCAAGACGTCCGGATGTTTTTCTCACCGCATCCTCCCGTGCGCCAGAAACAACTCAGCCAGTGCATTTCCGATTCGTTTTATCGGGAACTTTTCATGAACCCTTGTTTATCCGGTTGGGATCGCGGCGAAGACAAAAATGCCTACATGCACCTGTGCCACCGCGTTTTGAGCCGCAGCCAGGTAAACGCCGTCGCGAAACTGCGCGAGGCGGGCATCATCACCAGCAACCTGGTTTCCCTGCCCAATCTGTGCAATATCAGTCTGGCCAATAATGGAACCCATGTAAGCCTGGGCAGTTCAAAACTCAGCGCGCTCCTTGGCGATCCTTCATCCGGGTACACCCGCCGGCATGAAAAATATCTGGGCGATCTGGTCGTTAAAATTGTCGAGCATTTTCTGCCGCTTTTTGTCGGCACTTATACGGCCGCGCCTTACCGGCTGGGCTTTACAGACTTCCACCCCGAAAAAGCCCTGGGGTTCCTGCCGCACGAGCTGGATTATACGCACCTGCGCATGCTATGGCGGAGATGGAAAAAGAAAGCACAGCTCAGCGCTCTGGGATTTCGACTGACGCCCTTTGGACCCCCGCACATCGACCGCTTCATCAGCAGAATATTTTCTCTTTCGGGCGACTATGTTCCAGATTACCGCTTACTGGATTATCTGGTCGCTCTGCTGAGCACGGATGAAAGCCCGGCGCTCGACGGCCGGCTCAACAACAGCAGGCGCCTCAAGCAGGATCTGGCGGATCTTGGCATTTTTGACACCCAAATGTCTTTATACCTTTTTGACAAATTGCGTGAATTTGACCTCATGGGATTTTCCGGTTTTGAAGGGCGTCACTACAGCATATTCGACGGTTTTATTGCGGATATGGCTTTCGCCGTCAATCTGCAGAATCTTCTCTATCTGCTGTCTTTTAAATACATAGCCTCCGGCAAGGTCCATCATGGCGATATTCCCGACGATCCTTTTGTAGAGAGCGAAAGGCGGCAAATCACTTTTGGCAGGGCCATCGGGCTTCCCACCTTCTTCGTCC
>CAZGDK010000022.1:13786-31934 GCA_964525155.1 uncultured Smithella sp.
CTCACCAAAGGCATTCTCGATCATTCCGGCGCCCGCACACCGGTTTTAGTTGAAGCGGACCGTTTCAACGCCGAGGCGGAAGACTATTACCGCACAGGCCTGCGCCGGAAACATCTTGCAGAATCATTTAATCTGCTGCAGTCGGCCCTTGATCATCTGGATCGGGATGCACGGAGCTCATCGCAAACGCATATTCGCAAAGCGCTGGACTCTTTGAAATTTGAAAAAAAGGTTGAGGATATTTTAAACACATTCCATCGGGAACTGTCGGAAGAGAACGCGAGCATCGATCATCTCGAACAATTAGCCGGTTTGATCCTGATCCATGTGGCGCATGCGCAACATGCCTACGAAAAGCACAAAAGACAATCCAATGGAGGTCATGGCACTTTACATGAAGCATCAATATATTGAACGGAAATCAAGGCAAGTCACCACAGAACGTCTTTTCGGGCATCAGGCGGTGCGGCTTTTATATTCACAAATTCGAGAACAATCGCCTTGGTTGTTTCGGAAATTGACCGGCGCCCGAGCGTCCGCCGCGCTGGGTTATATCAACTACTCGGGCATCCTGACGAAAAAACTGAGAGACCATTTCCACCTGCAAGCCGAATTGCAAATAGATGCAGGCGAGTGCATCGACCCGCCGGAAGCACTCAACACGCCGCAAAAGATATTCGAGAGAAAAATCCGCTACTGGCAGTGCCGCCCGACACCAAACGACCCTCAGGCCATCGTCGCCCCCGCGGATTCCCGGATGCTTTTCGGGTCATTTGCCGCAACGTCACAACTCTTCATCAAGGGTAAGTTTTTTGACTATGAAGAAATGCTGGGAGAGCAAAAAAAAACATGGCTGGCCGCTTTCCGGGATGGAGATTTCGCCGTCTTCCGTCTGACACCGGATAAGTACCATTATAACCACACGCCTGTTGCCGGAAGAGTGGTGGATTGCTATCCGATTACCGGTGCATACCATGCCTGCAACCCTGATGCCGTCATCTCGATTGTAACGCCCTACTCTAAAAACAAACGCATCGTCACCATCATCGATACGGATGTTCCAGGCGGAACCCAGGCGGGGTTAGTCGCAATGATTGAAGTGGTGGCCCTGATGGTCGGAGACATCGTTCAGTGCTACAGCGAAAAAGAATACCAACAACCTGTTGTCGTCGGAACGGGCATGTTTCTGAAACGAGGCTTTCCCAAAAGTCTGTTTCGCCCTGGAAGCTCCACGGTTGTGCTGATGTTCCAAAAAAACCGCGTCCGCTTTGCCGATGATGTTGCCGCCAATATGCATCATCCCGACGCCCAAAGCATCTTTTCGCAGAAATTCGGCAAGTCGTTAATCGAAACGGAAGTCAGCGTGCGTTCCCATATCGGCACGGCCTATGGGACGTTAAAGATCAATTAACACCATATAAACAAAAAAGGAGTATACCATGAACACCCATCAAATTGCGTCCATCCGTGCCCTTCTTCTTCAGAAAAAAGAAAATCTTCAAATTTCAGCCCATCTTACAGCAGTTCACTTGAAGACCGGCAACGTCGTCTTTGCTGATCCCATTGATCATGCGGCGGAGGAAATTCATAAAGACATTGAACTCAACTGCCGCAACAAAGAATGGCATCAGTTGCTGGATATTCAGGAAACGCTTCTGCGCATGGAGCGCGGCTTCTTCGGAATCTGCGATCACTGTGGCCGGAAAATATCGAACAAAAGGCTCAAGGCGCTGCCGATGACCAGGTATTGTGTCACATGCCAGGCGGCAATAGAGGTAGACAAAGAAAACCGCAAATACGGGAACCGGACATCACGAAAGGCGATGGCTCAGTATGCTTGATGAAATCTTTATCCTGATTCTTTACCTGACCATTGCTTGCGTGTTCCGATGGGCATTTCAGGCCTTGCCTGATGAACAATGGCAAGTCATCGGTAGTGTTCCCTTAAGAAAACAGCCGGACGGCTTCTGGCAGGGTTGGAATCTGACCTGGTACGGTTTTTTTAATGCCACATCCGTGGTTCTGGCCGCTGCGTTGTTTTTAATCCTTACAGGATCAATGTCCGTTCCATCCGGAATCAGCCTGTCCATTTTATTGGTTATACTGGCCGTCTGCATGCCGGCGGCCCGATTGATAGCTTATCTTGTCGAAAAGAGACACGGCACATTTACCATTGGCGGCGCTTTTTTTACAGGCATACTTCTGGCGCCATGGATCATCTGGGTGAGCCATATCATAACTTTCTTGCTTTTTCAGGTTGCATTGCCTGTTGTTCAGATTCTGACCGCGATGTCGATTGCCTATGCTCTGGGTGAAGGAACGGGAAGATTGGCCTGTATCAGTTTCGGCTGCTGTTATGGAAAACCGCTTGCCGACTGTCCGATCTTCCTTCAGCGTCTTTTTTCGAAAAGCTCTTTTACGTTTACAGGAAAGACAAAAAAAATTGCTTTTGAACATCACCTCGACGGCGTCAAGGTGCTGCCCATCCAGGCTATTACTGCGGTCGTCTACAGTTTGACAGGCATTCTCGGATGCTACCTGTTCTTAAAAGGATTTACTTTTTCTGTTTTCTTCATGATCCTGCTTGTTACACAAATCTGGCGAATCCTGTCGGAAACGCTCAGAGCCGATTACCGTGGAAACGGAAGAATTTCGGCATATCAGATCATGGCGGGAGCGGCGATTTTTTATGCCATCCCCGTCTGTTATTTTCTAAATGATTCCGGAATAAAAAAAACGCCTGCTCTCGCATCGGGATTATCCAGTCTCTGGAATCCCGCATTGATTTTGCTGCTTCCGGCCGTCTGGCTTATCACATTGATCTATATGGGAAAAAGCAAGGTGACATCATCAGTGATTCAAATTATTGGAAGATCGCCTCTCCGGTAATCCCACAAGGTCCTTCTGAAAATCACCAAGGAATCTTCCTGCCGAAAACAACGGATAGGGTTCTCAGGCCGAAGCTCATCAGGAAACCGTTTAACACCTGATCATAAGACGCTGTGATATACATCCGGCTCTTAAGAAAGGATGGTTGTAAGAGATGCATGATTCAGAGGATTTCCACCCATCTGTCATGTACACGTTGCCTCAGGCGCACCATAAAAAAGGCAGGGTTTTCAAACCCTGCCTTTTGCTTGTTTAAGATAACCGGCTATTCAGCCTTTTGTTCTTTTGCCTTCGTTTTGGCTTTCGGCTTTGCCTTTTCCTTCTTTTTCTCATCCGGGAGATATTCCAAAATGGAAACAGGCGCGTTATCGCCAAAGCGGTAACCGACTTTCACAATGCGCGTGTAGCCGCCGGCGCGATTACGGAACCGCTCGGCCAGCTCACCAAATAACTTGGCGACCATGTCTTTATCCCGAACAATGGCCAGCGCCTGACGTCTTGCATGCAGATCGCCTCTTTTGCCCAGTGTAATCATATTATCAGCCAATTTTCGCATTTCCTTGGCGATGGTATCCGTCGTGCGGATACTTTCATGCTTAATAATCGATGTCACCATATTACGGAACATGGCTTCCCGATGGCTGGACGTCCGTCCTAATTTTCTGCCCGCCTTACCATGATACATTGCTTACGTTTCCTTTCCTGACTTTTAAATCCTGAACATTTATCTTTTCTTATTTCATGCTTTACGACGAATTAATTATCGAGCTTCATGCCGAAAACAAGACCATACTCGTTGAGGATATCTTTAATTTCGCTCAATGACTTCCGCCCGAAATTCTTCGTTTTGAGCATTTCCGCTTCCGTCTTCTGAACCAACTCGCCTATCGTGTTGATGCCCGCATTCTTCAGGCAGTTGGCCGACCGGACGGAAAGCTCCAAATCTTCAACCGACCGCGTCAGAATTTCGTTGACATTACTTCCGCCGCCTTCGGTTGTTTCCACAACAACCTCTTCGTCCACTTCTTCAAAATTAATGAAGACATCCAGTTGCTGCTTGATGATCTTGGCAGCATAAGCAATGGCATCTCCAGGATTAAGGCTGCCGTCCGTCCAGACTTCCAAAACCAGTTTGTCATAGTCTGTAATCTGGCCGACGCGCGCATGCGACACGACATAATTCACTTTTTTGATCGGAGAAAAAATTGCGTCAATATTAATGGTTCCTTCGGGCTGATCAGGCTCGAGCTCTTTTTTCGCAGGCATGTATCCTTTGCCCATTTTAACCACCATCTCCGCTTTAAATGCGCCTTCGCCGGAAAGCGTCGCAATGTAGTGGTCGGGATTTAAAACATCCATGGTTCCGTCCGTGACGATGTCGCCTGCGGTAATCGCTCCCGGTTTCGTCGCATGGATTCGAACAACTTTTGTATCGGCTGCGCCCAGTCTAAAACGCACACCCTTCAAATTTAATATTATATCTGTAACATCTTCCTTAATTCCAGGAACGGTTGAAAACTCATGCAGAACACCATCAATCTTCACGGATACAATCGCCGCCCCCTGTATCGACGACAAAAGAACCCTTCTCAACGCATTCCCCAGCGTTATGCCGAATCCTCTTTCTAACGGTTGAATCGTAAATTCCCCATAAAATCGCGTATGTGTCGATTCATCAACGTCTACGCGTTTGGGACGAATTAAACTCGACCAGTTTCTTTGCATAATCAAACCCACCTTCTAGCTGGTTTATTAAAAATTTAATTGCTTACTTCGAATAAAGTTCGACAACAAGCTGTTCCTGCACCGGCATCGTTAAGTCTTCACGCACCGGCAGCATTTTAATGGTCGCTTTAAAGTTATCTTTATCCAATCCCAGCCAATTTGGAATACCGCGTCTGGCTACGGTTTCCATTGCTTCGAGGATACGATTAATTTTTCTCGAACCTTCCTTAATCGTCACCTCGTCTCCTGCTTTCAACAAGTATGAAGGTATGTTGACCGCCTTATTATTTATCAAGAAATGACCGTGGCTGATCAGTTGCCGCGCCTCGACTCTGGAGTTGGCGAATCCGAGACGGAAAACCATATTGTCCAGCCTGCGCTCCAGAAGCACCAGCAAATTGGTGCCGGTAATGCCTTTCTGGCGATCGGCCTTTTCAAAATATCCGTGAAATTGCTTTTCGAGAAGACCATACATTCTCTTGAGTTTCTGTTTTTCACGCAACTGCGTGCCATAGTCAGAAGTCTGTTTCTTATGAGACTGACCATGGTCTCCCGGAGCGTAGCCCCTTCTTTCGAATGAGCACTTTTCCGAATAGCATCTATCACCTTTGAGGAAAAGCTTTAAGCCTTCCCGACGACACAAACGACATGAGGAATCCGTATACCTTGCCAAAAAACGCCTCCCTTAACTTTCGAATCCTTAATTATTTTTAAATTACACTCTGCGCCGTTTCGGCGGTCTGCAACCGTTGTGTGGAACCGGCGTAACGTCCCGAATCATGGTAATAGTCAACCCTGCAAGCTGGAGAGATCTCAACGCAGACTCCCGTCCCGCACCCGGTCCTTTGATATAAACTTGAACGCGGCGCATCCCCTGATCTTTGGCTTTGCGCACGGCGTCTTCCGCGGCCATCTGCGCCGCAAACGGAGTACTCTTGCGCGATCCTTTGAATCCCTGCAATCCGGCGGACGACCATGAAATGACATTACCTGTCATGTCCGTAATGGTGATAATCGTATTATTGAAAGTGGATTGAATATGGGCAACCCCTTCAGTAATATTTTTCTTTTCTTTTTTCTTTCCCGTTTTTCTGACTGTTTTCGCCATTTTTCCTCCGGTCGAAAATTAATTCCAAACTACTTTTTCTTTCCTGCGATAGCCCGTCTCGGGCCTTTTCTCGTTCTTCCGTTTGTATGCGTTCTCTGCCCTCTGACCGGAAGCCCTTTGCGATGACGCAAACCACGATACGCCCCGATATCCATCAATCGTTTAATCGACATCGATATTTCACGGCGCAGATCGCCTTCTACCTTGAGTTCCTTATCGATAATATTTCTGATCGCCGATATTTCGGAGTCGGCAAGTTCGTCAGTTTTCGTATCCGGGCTAACACCGGATTCTTTCAGGATCTGCTTTGCTTTCGTGGGTCCAATGCCGTAAATGTAAGTTAAAGCAACTTCCATTCTTTTATTTTTCGGTAAATCAACACCTGAAATTCGTGCCACTTATATAACCTCCTGAAATTAAAACTAGCCCTGACGCTGCTTATGTTTAGGGTTTTCGCAAATCACGCGCAACACACCCTTGCGTTTTACGATTTTACACTTCTCGCATATTTTTTTTACCGACGATCTGACTTTCACGTCCCGACTCCTTGTTCACCGTTAATTAATAATTATTTTGTTCGATACGTAATCCGGCCTCTTGTTAAATCATAAGGAGAAAGCTCCACGGTAACTTTATCTCCGGGCAGTATTTTGATGAAATGCATGCGCATTTTGCCTGAGATATGAGCCAGCACCTTATGCCCGTTCTCCAGTTCCACCCGAAACATGGCATTGGGCAACGGCTCTAGCACCCTTCCTTCAACTTCTATTGCTTCCTCTTTGGCCATTCTTCATCTGCTTCAATTTGTCGTTAAATCAGGAATATACCTAATTCAACCTGCTTAGTATTTCCGGTCCACCGTCCGTGATGACCACTGTATGCTCAAAATGGGCGGATAAACTTCCATCGTCCGTTACGACCGTCCAACCGTCCGCCAAAACTTTTACCTTATATTTACCGGCGTTGACCATCGGTTCAATGGCCAAAATCATTCCTTTTTTAAGTTCTATTCCTCTTCCTTTTTTTCCGTAATTCGGAATCTGCGGATCTTCATGCAGGCTCTTGCCGATGCCATGCCCTACAAAATCTCTGACTACGGAATACCCGCCGGTCTCGACCGTTTCCTGGACTGCGGCGGAGATATCTCCCAATCGGTTCCCCTCTTTGGTCTGTTCGATTGCCGCATACAAACTCTGTTCGGTGACTTGCATCAGTCGAGCCGCCGACTCACTGATTTTGCCTACCGGCAGTGTTATGGCTGAATCGCCATAAAATCCCTGATAGTACACGCCAAAATCTATGCCGATAATGTCGCCTTCAATTAAAACGCGGTTTGAAGGCATCCCGTGCACCACTTCTTCATTGACCGACGTACACAGAGAAAACGGATAACCTCGATAACCCTTAAACGCCGGCTTACCGCCTCTTTTCGCAACAACCGCCTCGGCTATTTTATCGAGTTCCCGGGTTGTTATCCCAGGCTTAACTTTTTCTTTCAGGACACTTAATGCTTCTGCGACAATCTGGTTGCTTGCTCTTGCCTTAACGATTTCATCCGGCTGTTTGAGAATAACCATGAACACCAACCTTCCGGTACTTCATATTATCGCCTGCGCGCAATGTGTCCTTTTTTCATAAACCCTTCATACTGACGGGTCATGAGATGTGATTCAATCTGGCTTGCCGTATCCATTGCCACCCCGACAACAATGAGAAGTGATGTGCCACCGAAATAAAAAGGCGTATTCAACTGCGAAATCAAAATGCTCGGCAATACGCAGATGATGGAAACATAAATCGCCCCACTAAACGTCAGGCGCTCCAGAATCTCTTCAATATATTCGGCTGTCTTTTTTCCCGGTCGAATGCCGGGAACGTAACCGCCGTATTTTTTCATATTTTCCGCCATATCATCCGGTTTGATGGTAACGGCCGTATAAAAGAAACAGAAGAAGAAAATCAAGGCGACAAACAAAATTTCATAGCCCACCTGACCGGGCACCAGATAACCGGCCACTGTTTTCATCAGTCCTTCCGGAGCGAAATTGGCAATCGTGGCAGGAAACATAATAACCGATGATGCAAAAATCGGCGGAATAACACCCGATGAATTAATTTTAAGCGGCAGATGGGTTGTCTGTCCGCCATACATTTTTCTGCCCACAATGCGCTTGGCGTACTGTACGGGAATTCGCCGCTGGGCCGCTTCAACAAACACAATGGCTCCAATAACACCGATCATGAAAATCAGCAGCAATAAAATGACGACGAAGTGTAATTCGTTGGAAGTGTAAAGGCTCCAAGTACTGCCGATCGCACTCGGCAAATTACAAACAATACCTGCAAAAATTATCAGTGATATCCCGTTTCCGATGCCTTTTTCCGTCATCGTCTCACCCAGCCACATTAAAAACGACGTACCGGATGTCAGCGTAATAATCGTCATGAGAATAAATCCCCATCCGGGATGTAATACGATTGGCGCACCCGTTGGAGAGGCCATCTGCTGCAACCCCCAGGCAATGCCAAACCCCTGAATGATACTTAATCCAACCGTACCATAACGCGTGTACTGTGTAATTTTTCTTCGGCCATTTTCCCCCTCCTTGGAAAGTTTTTCCAAGTGAGGAATAGCAACCGTCAGCAAATTGATAATAATGGACGAGGTGATGTACGGCATGATGCCCAAGGCAAAAATAGAGAAAGAACTCAACGCACCTCCGGCGAAGAGATCCATCAAACCCAGCATGGAGCCTCTTGCATGCTCAAAAAAAGCCAAAAGCGCCACGTTGTCGATTCCGGGAGTCGGAATGAAAACGCCTATCCGATAAACCGCAAGAAGAAGCAACGTAAAGCCAATTCTTCTTTGCAATTCTGGTATTTTGGGTACGCCACCGATTCCGTCCAGCAACTTAGATTACCTCTTCAATGGTTCCGCCTGCGGCGGTAATTTTTGCTTTCGCGGCTGTGCTGATTTTGGCCATTTTTATCGTGACCGGAAAATCGATATTTCCCTTGGCCAGAATCTTTATGCCGTCGCCCTTTTTCTTTATAAGACCGCTGGCCAGAATGGCTGCTTCATCAATAACCGCGCCTTTTTCAAACTTTCGACAGATATCCATCAGATTGACAGCAACATAACTCTGACGAAACGGATTGCGGAATCCCCGCTTTGGTAATCGTCTGGCCATCGGCATCTGTCCGCCTTCAAAACCATCACGAATATATCCGCCCGAACGGGCTTTCTGTCCCTTGTGACCTTTACCGGATGTTCCTCCGTGACCGGAGGCATCACCGCGACCGACTCTTTTTCTTTTTTTGGTCGCACCGGCGGGCGCTTTGAGAGAGCTCAAATCCATAAACCTTACTCCTTCGACTCTTCCACGGAAACCAAGTGGATCACTTTATTAATCATGCCACGCACTTCCGGTGTATCTACCAGAGTCACGGTGCTGTTCAATTTTTTCAGTCCCATGCCGCGCAAAACTTTTCTTTGCTTTTCGGGCCGCGTTATGACACTTTTTACCATCGTAACTTTCAACATTTTAGCCACTGTAAACGTCCTCGCCGATTTTTATTACTTGCCTCTCTGAGCTGCAATTTCCGCAGGATCTTTCAACTGTGAAAGCCCTTCAACCGTGGCTTTAACCAGGTTATGCGGGTTGTGTGACCCCAGACATTTTGTCAAAATATTGTGTACGCCGGCAACTTCCAGAACGGCTCTCACCGCACCGCCGGCAATTAATCCCGTACCTTCAGATGCCGGTTTCAACAGAACTTTCCCCGCACCAAACTTTCCCAGGACTTCATATGGAATCGTCTTATTGGCAACGGCGACTTTGACCATGTTCTTCTTGGCCATTTCCATTCCCTTGCGAATCGCTTCCGGAACTTCATGAGCTTTGCCCAGACCTGCACCGATCATCCCCTTGCCGTCACCCACGACAACGATGGCACTAAAACGAAACCGCCTTCCCCCCTTGACAACCTTTGCCGTTCGATTAATGGCAATCACTCTGTCTAGGAGCTCCACATCTTTCATTTCTCTCTTGTCGATTGATTCTTCTCTAATCATGAGTCCTGTACACAAACGTAATTTAAAATTTTAGACCACTTTCCCGCGCGGCATCGGCCAAAGCTTTCACGCGGCCATGATAGAGAAAACGGCCTCTATCAAAAACAACTTTTTCAACACCCAGGGTTTGCAGTCTGGCGGCGATGAGCTTGCCAACTTCCCTGGCAACGTCTATTTTCTTTTTTCCGGCAAGCTTCCCTGCCAGTTCCTTGCTCAATGTAGACGCCGTAGCCAAGGTTGTTCCCTTGGCGTCATTGATTACCTGAGCGTATATATGCTTATCAGAACGAAATACAGACATCCGAGGCCTTTCCTCCGTTCCCGCAAGCTTGCTCCGAACTCTTTTTTCTCTTTTATCCCGAATTTTTAATGTCTTTTTGGAAGCCAATGTTCCACCTCTTTAAAGCTATATGGTTAAACTTTTATTTTGCGCCTGCCGCTTTTCCTGCTTTGCGGCGAATATATTCGCCTGTGTACTTGATGCCCTTCCCTTTATAAGGTTCAGGTTTCTTCAATGACCGAATTTCCGACGCGACACGCCCGACCAGCTCTTTATTAATTCCCGAAACAACCAGGTTGACCTGCTTGTCAACCTTAACGTCAATGCCTTTGGGAATGCTGTATTCCACCGGACTGGAGAACCCCAAAATTAATTTCAAGGTTGACCCGGCAATTTCAGCTCGATAACCGACTCCTGATATTTCCAGCCCCTTCTCAAATCCCTTGCTGACGCCGGTGACCATATTATTAATCAACGTTCTGGCCAACCCGTGCGATGAGCGCGCAAGACGATCGTCTGATTTTCGTTCAACGACAAGCGTATTTTCCGAAAAAGACATCGCGACGCCTTCCGGCATTTTCGAGGTCAACATCCCCTTCGGGCCTTCAACTTTCACAACACCATCATTCTGGGTAACCTTCACACCCTTGGGGAAAGTGATCGGTTTTTTACCTATTCTCGACATGGACAAGAACTCCCGTTTATAATCTTTCTGTGGACTACCAAACCTTACAAAGAATTTCACCGCCGACATTCGATTCTCTGGCTTCCTGATCGGTGATTACGCCGCGGGAGGTGGAAAGAATCGATATGCCAAAACCATTCAGCACTTTGGGAATTTTATCAGCAGGAACATACACTCTGCGCCCAGGTTTGCTGACTCTCTTAATGTCTGTGATCACCGTGCGTTTCGCATCCGAATATTTAAGGGTGATCTTCAACATGGAATGTCCGTTTTCATCTTTGACAACATCGTAATTATTGACATATCCGGTCGCTTTCAAAACTTTGGCAATATTCACGTTCATCTGCGACATATAAACATTGACATTCTTGAAGCGCGCTTTATTGGCGTTTCTAATACGCGTCAGCATATCGGCAATAGGATCCGTCATCCCCATGCTTTTTCTCCTTAATGACTAAATTACCAGCTAGATTTTATCACACCGGGAAGTTCTCCCTGAAGGGACAGCTTCCTTAAACAAATTCTGCACATTTCAAATTTTCTATAATACGCGCGGGGCCGCCCGCAAATCTGACAGCGGTTATATTCCCTGACCGCAAATTTCGGTTTCCTGCCTGCTTTTGCTATTAATGACTTTTTTGCCACGCGAAATTCCTCCGGCTAACTCGTTTAATTCTTAAAGGGAACACCCATCAGTCTGAGCAATACCCGTGCTTCCTCATCTGTTCTTGCCGAGGTGACGATGGTGATATTCATTCCCTTGATTTTTTCGATTTTATCATATTCGATTTCCGGGAAAATAATCTGCTCATGCAATCCAATAGAATAATTTCCCCTGCCGTCAAAAGCGGTTGCTGAAATGCCGCGGAAGTCTCTTACTTTCGGCAGCGCAACATTAACCAGACGATCAAAAAACTCGTACATCGTGTCCTGTCGAAGCGTGACCGAACAGCCAATGGGCATGCCCTGGCGAAGCTTAAATGTTGCAATGGATTTTTTCGCCTTGGTGATGACCGGTTTTTGTCCGGTGATCATCGCCATTTCCTGAACCGCGCCGTCAATGATTTTGACATTGGATATCGCTTCGCCCAACCCCATATTGACGACAATCTTTTCCATTTTGGGCACCTGCATGGGATTCGTATACCCGAACTCCTTGACCAGCGCCGGCACTACTGTTTTTAAATAATAATCCTTTAATCTTGCCATGTCTTCTTAACCCACATCGATTACGTCGTTGCACTTGCCACAGATACGAACTTTCTTGCCGTCATCCAGAATGCGATTTTTGATTCGCGTCGCTTCTTTGCATTTTCCGCAAATAATGCTGACCTTTGAAACATCCATCGCCGCTTCTTTATCCACGACACCACCCTTGCCTTTTTGATCGGGCCGCTTGTGCTTTTTGATCATATTGATCTTTTCGATGACCACTTTGTTTTTTTCGGGTATGGCCTTCAAAATCTTGCCGGTTTTTCCCTTATCCTTTCCGACAAGAACTTTTACCATATCTCCTTTTTTCAATCTGCCTAAACTCATTTTTCCCCTCTTCAAAACAGGCTTATAAAACCTCTGGAGCCAGAGATATAATCTTCATAAACTGCTTTGCTCTCAGTTCACGGGCAACAGGTCCAAAAATTCTTGTCCCGATCGGTTCCATCTGATTGCTGATTAAAACGGCTGAGTTATCATCAAATTTAAGATAGGATCCATCCGGCCGTTTCACTTCTTTTACCGTGCGAACGATGACCGCTTTCATCACATCGCCTTTTTTAACCTTGGAATTGGGAATCGCCTCTTTAACCGCGACGACAATGACATCCCCAAGGCTTGCATAGCGACGTTTTGAACCACCGAGTACCTTAATGCAGGCGACACGCTTGGCACCGGAATTGTCGGCCACATTTAAAATTGTCTGCATCTGAATCATAAATTAACTCCACTATATCAAGATACTTAAACCCATCCGGTCAAGTTTCTATTTCGCCTTCTCCAGAATTTCCAGCATCCGCCAGCGCTTTTCCTTGCTTTGCGGCCGAGCCTCGATAATTAAAACCGTATCGCCCATTCTGCATTGATTTTGTTCGTCATGGGCCTTGTATTTAACGTGCCTGCGAACATACTTGTGAAATACCGGATGTTTCACCAGTCTTTCGGCTCTCACCACGATGGTCTTGTCCATTTTATCGCTGACGACGATCCCCTTAATGGTTCGCTTGTTGCTCTTTTCAGCCATATTAACGCACGGCCTCCTTTTCCTTCAACACCGTTGCAATGCGGGCAATATCCTTGCGCAGGCGGCCTAAACTGGCGGTCGATTCCAGCTGCCCACCGGCATGACGAAGTTTCAGCCGGAACAACTCTTCCACTAATTCACCATTTTTTATTTGAAGCTCGTTGATACCGAGACCTCTGATTTCCTTAATTTTCATCAGATATCTCCCTTGATAAAAACTTTGTCGCAATGGCCAGTTTGTGAGACGCGAGACGAAACGCCTCCTTGGCCACATCCTTGGTCACACCTTCCATCTCATAGAGGACCGATCCGGGTCGTACAACCGCCACCCATCCTTCCGGAGCGCCTTTTCCTTTACCCATTCGAGTTTCCGCGGGTTTTTTCGTGATGGATTTGTGCGGGAAGACACGAATCCAGATTTTGCCGCCGCGCTTGACGTAGCGTGTCATGGCAACGCGCGCCGCTTCAATCTGCCTTGCAGAAACCCACCCGCACTCGGCGGCCTGAAGTCCATAGTCGCCAAAGGCGATGGAGCTTCCTCTGTTGGCCTTGCCTCCCATGCGGCCTTTCTGCAGTTTTCTAAATTTTACCCGTTTTGGCATTAACATAATCTACAACTCCCGTTTATCTTCACAACAAGGTTCTCTTTGGAGAAAACCCTCCGTTGGAATTATGACTGTTTCTCGTTCTTCGTCGGCAAAACCTCGCCATGGAAAATCAGAACTTTTACGCCGATCAAACCATAGGCCGTGTGAGCTTCGATAAAGCCGTAATCAATATCCGCTCTGAGGGTATGCAATGGGACACGTCCCTCCCGATACCATTCCGACCGCGACATTTCGGCGCCTCCCAGTCTTCCGGAGCAGGTGATCTTGATCCCCTTCGCACCGAACTTCAAGGCATAGCCCACGCATTTCTTCATGGCGCGGCGGAAGGCGACACGCCGTTCGAGCTGCATGGCAACATTTTCAGCCACCAGTTGTGCGTCTGTTTCCGGTTTGCGAACTTCCAGAATATTGATAATGATTTCGGACTGCGAAAACTTTTCGATTTCCGCTTTGAGCTTTTCAATTTCCGATCCCTTTTTCCCGATAATGACACCCGGGCGTGCGGCGTAAATATTCACCTTCGCTTTATTCGCCGCTCGTTCAATCTCTATCTGGGAGATGCCGGCATGGTATAGCTTCTTCTTGAGGTATTTGCGAATTTTGAGATCCTCAAGCAGCATGCCGCTGTAATTCTTTTCGGCAAACCAAACAGACTGCCACTTTTTAATGTAGCCTAACCGTAATCCAACCGGGTTAACCTTCTGACCCAATCTCGTTCCTCCTCTTACCTTTCATCCACTACAACGGTGACATGCGACGTTCTTTTCTTGATACCCGCCGCGCGCCCCTGCGCTCTTGCCCGCCATCTTTTCAGAGACGGCCCCTGATCCACGTAGATTTCCTTCACGTAAAGCGTGTTTTCGTCAATGTTGGGATTCTGCGAGGCATTGGCAACAGCTGACTTCAGAACCTTGGCGACAATCCCTGCCGAGTATTTTCGGGTAAACAGGAGAATGTTTTTGGCCTCCTGGACTTTCTTCCCCCGAATCAGATCGACGACCAGTCGAACTTTTTGCGGCGACATTCGAATATATTTTGCAACTGCTTTTGCTTCCATATGTCATTAACTCCAAACCTGACCGTTTGCTTGTCAATTATTACTTTTTAACTTTTGTTTTACGATCGCCGGAGTGGGAATAAAATGTCCTCGTCGGCGCGAATTCACCCAGTTTGTGACCTACCATATTTTCCGTAACATACACGGGAATAAATTTCTTTCCGTTATGAACGGCAAACGTAAATCCTATTAATTCAGGCGAAATCGTTGAACGCCGCGACCATGTCTTAATGACATTCTTGCTGCTTTCGGCCTCCATTTTTCTCACCTTGGCGAGCAAACTTTCTTCGATATAAGGACCTTTTTTAATCGAACGTGCCACGTTTTATTAACCCCTTCTCTTAACGATATATTTATCAGTTCTCTTGTTCTTTCGTGTCTTATGCCCCTTTGTAGGAATACCCCACGGCGTACACGGATGACGTCCGCCCGAAGACTTTCCTTCACCACCACCCATCGGATGATCAACCGGGTTCATTACAACGCCGCGATTGTGAGGACGTTTTCCCAGCCAGCGGGTGCGTCCGGCCTTTCCGATGCTGACGTTTTCATGATCGTTGTTTCCGACCTGTCCGATGGTCGCCATGCATTCTATGTATACTTTGCGCACTTCACCGGAGGGAAGTCTCACCTGCGCGTACGTTCCTTCTTTTGCCATCAATTGGCCATACACTCCCGCAGAACGGATCAACTGTCCGCCACGGCCAACTTTTAATTCGACATTGTGAATCAGCGATCCCAGGGGAATATTTTTCAGAGGAACGGCATTGCCCGGCTTAATGTCGGCTTTAACGCCACTTACAATAACATCCCCTACATTTATCTGCGCGGGAGCCACAATGTATCTTTTCTCTCCATCACGATAATTCAGGAGTGCTATGCGAGCAGATCGGTTTGGATCATACTCAATGGATGCGACTTTTGCGGGAATATCCGCCTTGTTGCGGCAGAAATCTATAACACGATATTTTCGTTTATGCCCGCCGCCGATAAAACGCGCCGTGATCCTTCCATAACTGTTGCGGCCGCCGGTTTTCTTAATTGGTCTGAGCAGGCTTTTGACCGGCTCGGTTGACGTAATTTCGGCAAAATCGGAAACGCTCTGAAATCGTCTTCCGGGTGATGTCGGTTTATACTTGATAATTCCCATTTTTTTATCCTTAAATCGTTCTTCTATACGCCTTCGGCGACTTCGATGCGGTTGCCTTCAGCTAAAGTCACAATTGCCTTCTTCCAGGAACTCTTTTGTCCCATCACCCGACCCGTTCTCTTCTTTTTACCCAGAACATGAAGAACCCGGACATCCGTTACTTTAACTTTAAACAACTTTTCGACGGCCTGTCCTATTTCCACTTTATTGGCTTTGGGATCAACTTGAAAATAATACTTATTGGACGCTTCGCGCTCAATGTTGCTTTTTTCCGTAATTAATATTTTTTTAATAATCTGATGAATTTCCATTATGACAGCAATGCCCCCTCAATCTTTTTTATAGAGGGTTCAAGAAGAATCAGATGTTCATAATTCATAAGGTCATAAACATTGATGCCTTCCGACCGAATCATTTTTACATTCTTTATATTTCTTGATGATTTCATCAGAACTACATTATCCTGATCAATCACAAAAAGGACTTTTTTGAGGCCGAACAGATCCACAACTTTCTGGAAATTTTTCGTGCTGATTGTATCCATCGGAAAATCCCGTAAAATGGTCACTTTTTCCGCTTTGGCTTTCAGAGATAGTGCGGAGATTAATGCGTTTTTACGAACTTTTTTCGGCACACTGTATGAATAATCACGCGGTTGCGGTCCGAAAACGATACCGCCTTTTCTCCATATCGGCGAACGGGATGATCCCGAACGCGCCCGGCCGGTACCTTTCTGACGCCAAGGTTTTTTCCCGCCGCCGCTGACATCACTTCTGCCTTTTGTTGCGGATGTACCCGCACGTCGGCACGCCAGCTGCATTTTTACAACATCATAAATGGTTGCTTCGTTGATATCCGCGCCGAAAATTTCGTCGTTTAATTCAACCTGTGCAACTTTATTCTTCTCAATATCAAAAACATCTGCGAGGGCCATGTTTATAACTCCACTGATTTATGCACTCTTCTTCCGGGCTTGTTTGATGATGACATAACCGTTATTACAGCCGGGAATGGAACCTTTAATCAACAATAAATTTCTATCAGGACGCACCTGCCATATTTTCAGATTCTGTAGGGTCTTGCGGACGGACCCCATGTGACCGCCCATTTTTGTTCCTTTGAAAACTCGAGCAGGATCCGCGCTGGCTCCAATCGACCCCGGAGCCCGGTGAAACATGGATCCATGTGTCGCGCGTCCGCCGCCGAAGCCGTGTCTTTTCACAACACCTTGGAAGCCTTTGCCTTTGGACGTTCCCACCACATCGACAAAACCGCCGGCCTGAAAAATATCCGAAGAGATTTCCTGGCCAACTTCATACGTTCCGGCTTCTGCGGGAAATTCCTTTAAGACACGGAAAAAACCCTTATTGGCTTTGTTTAAATGACCCTGAAGCGGCTTGGTGACGTTCTTCTGTTTCACACGTCCGTAACCGACTTGGATGGCGTCATATCCGTCTTTTTCTTTTGTCTTGACCTGGACGACAACCGACGGCTCCACTTCAATAGCCGTCACGCCAATGGCGGCGCCGTCTTCGGCAAAAACCTGCGTCATTCCCAATTTTTTCCCTAGAATTCCCTTGTTCATCATCATCCATCTTTTATATAAATAAAGCTTCGATACTTAATATTCCGGAAATGGCATTATCCCGCCACGTCCCAGCCATCACTCAAACGCCTACGCTTTGATTTCAACATCCACACCCGCAGATAAATCCAGTTTCATCAGGGCATCCACGGTAGCCTGCGTCGGCTCAACAATATCAATCAATCTCTTATGTGTACGAATTTCGAACTGTTCGCGGGACTTTTTATCCACGTGCGGTGAACGATTGACACAGTATTTATTGATTTCCGTAGGGAGAGGGATAGGACCGGCGACACGCGCGCCGGTCCGTTTTGCTGTCTCTACAATCTCTTCAACAGAGCGATCCAACAGTTTATAATCGTAAGCTTTGAGACGAATTCTTATCTTTTGTTCTTTCATTGATCGGATAACCTATTTCCAGTTTCTATTCAATAACTTTGCTTACGACACCAGCGCCTACAGTTCTGCCACCTTCACGAATAGCAAATCTTAACTGCTCTTCCATGGCGATGGGCATGATAAGTTCAACAACCATTTTCACGTTATCACCGGGCATAACCATTTCCACGCCTTCCGGAAGCGTCGCGACACCCGTCACGTCCGTTGTCCGGAAATAAAACTGCGGTCTGTAACCTGAGAAAAACGGCGTATGCCTTCCGCCTTCTTCTTTGGTCAGAACGTAAACGGCTGCTTCAAATTTTGTATGGGGCGTAATGGATGCGGGCTTGGCAACAACCTGGCCTCTTTCCA
>CAZGDK010000023.1:0-2712 GCA_964525155.1 uncultured Smithella sp.
TTCCCGCCTGCGCGGGAATGACAAATTTTATTCCATTTTGACTACTTGACAAACCAAGACTAATGAAAGGAATGTGATGCCGACAGCAGACAAAAAACAAGCCCAAAGCCGCAATCCCTGGCTGTGGGTGCCGTCCGTCTATATCGCGGAGGGCGTGCCCTATATGATCGCCATGACGGTCAGCGTTGTGCTCTACAAAAACCTGGGACTTTCCAACACACAAATTGCCTTATACACAAGCTGGCTTTACCTGCCGTGGGTCATCAAACCGCTGTGGAGTCCGTTTGTCGACCTTTTCCGCACCAAGCGCTTCTGGATTGTGCTGATGCAGCTGGCCATCGGCGCGTCCTTTGCGGGTGTGGCGCTCACCTTACCCGCAAGCGATTTTGTCCGCTACACGCTCGCCATGTTCTGGATCATGGCATTTTCGTCCGCTACGCACGATATTGCCGCCGACGGCTTTTACATGCTGGGCCTTTCCACGCCCGAGCAGGCCGCGTTTGTCGGCGTCCGCACCATCTTTTACCGCATCGCCACCATCGCGTCCAAGGGAGGTCTGGTGATTCTGGCCGGTTATCTGCAGGGACACGGATATCCGGTGACCTCCGCCTGGTCGTTGACATTTCTCGTCGCCGGCGCTTTCTTCCTCGCGCTGTGCCTTTACCATTTTTTCGTTCTGCCCTACCCGGCAGCCGATCACAGCGCGCCGCTTCATAAGGGGAAAGGCGTGGTTGCGGAGTATTTCCGTATTCTGACCTTATTCTTCCGTCAAAAGAACATCATCATTATCATATGCTTTTTGCTTTTCTATCGTTTTGCCGAAGCGCAGCTCGTCAAGATGGTCGCGCCCTTTCTGCTGGATGCCCGCGCCAAAGGCGGCCTGGGGCTCACCACCGCCGAAGTCGGCGTGATTTACGGAACCATCGGCGTTGTGGCCCTCATGCTGGGCGGCCTTCTGGGCGGCTATGTCATTTACCGAAACGGCCTGAAGTTCTGGCTGTGGCCGATGGTGATTATCATGCATGTGCCGGATCTGATTTTCGTGTATCTGTCGCACGCACAGCCGGACCATTTCTGGCTGATCGGCGCGGCCGTGGCGGCCGAGCAGTTCGGTTACGGCTTCGGCTTCACCGCCTACACCATGTACATGATTATGATTTCGCAGGGCGAATACAAAACCGTCTTTTACGCCGTCGGCACGGGCATTATGGCGCTGGGCATGATGCTTCCGGCCATGGCCAGCGGCTGGATTTCGGAAAAACTGGGCTACATCAATTTCTACTACTGGATATTGCTGACAACCATCCCCGGCTTTATCGTCACGGCGCTCATCAAGATCGAGCCGGGGTACGGGAAGAAAACTGAAGGGACAAAGTAACAAAGGCACACAGGCACAAAGTTGCCGACCTTTGCTTCTTTGTGCCTCTGGACCTTTGTGCCTTTAGTTGAAAAGATTAAATCAGATTCACTTCCACCCGGTTGCGGCCGGCTTCCTTGCCGCGGTAGAGGGCGGCGTCGGCGCGCTGGATGATGGTATTGAAATCCCGATCCCCCGGCAGAAGCTGCGAAATGCCGATGGTGGCTGTGATGTTGATGACGGCTGTGCCGGTGTCAATTTCGGTGGCGGCAAGAGCCTCCAAAAGCCGATGGCCGACGGCCACCGCGTTTTCGATGCTGGTTTCCGGCAGCAAAATGATAAATTCTTCCCCGCCCAGACGGCCGATAATGTCCATCGTGCGCAGATGGTCGCGATAGAGTTTCGCCGTCCGCCTGAGCACTTCATCGCCGACGCCGTGTCCGTACGTGTCGTTGACGTTTTTGAAGTGATCCAGATCGACGATGCAGACGGAAAGCGCCGTGTTCATGCGCCGTGCGCGCTCGATTTCATGCGCAAAAAGCATTTCATATTCCCGCCGGTTGTAAAGCCCCGTGAGCGGATCGGTGGCTGCAAGTTCCTTGAGCGTAGCTTCCAGTTTTAGGCGCTGCTGGATCTCGTTTTCCAGCTCCTGATTGATTTTCGCTGTTTTGGCCGCCAGGGCGAACTGACTGCGCTGCAAGAAAGCGAGGCGGCGCGCGGTAGCCGCGCCGATCACAAACGGCAGCATGAGCAGAAAGAAAAGGCCTACCAGATTGTAGCGCGACGATCCCATGGCGTAACGCGTCGCCAGTGTTATTATGGCTCCGTAAAGCGCCGCGGAAAAAGCCAGACAAAACCGGATCGGAATATACATCAGCAAACCAATAATCATCAGCATGATGACACCCACAACCCAGTTGACAATGTCCGAGCGGTATACAAATAAAAGCATAAAGCCCGTAAATCCGGCAATGGCGACCGCCATGATGGCGTAATGGATGCGATCCATAACGCCATCCGTTTTGATGTTCACGATGATGGCCAGAAGCGGCAGGACGATGGCGATGCGATACGCCAGTAAATAGAAGAACTCGCGCGAAGCGCCCAATGCCTGGTAATCCGGCACGGCAAAAAACAACTGCATAAACGCCCAGATCATCAAAGCAACCCGCAGTTGACGGTTCGTCAGGCTTTGAAAATATTTCTGGAAAGATTGTTCGGTTGCCGGATCGGAAAATTCCGCCAGCCACCGCGATATTCTATATTCGTCTGCACAATCTTTCATGAACGGATGTCTTTCAATGTCATTGCCGGTATTTTAATGTGTCAGAAAGATTTCGCCTCTTTTAAAGCGA
>CAZGDK010000023.1:2812-27257 GCA_964525155.1 uncultured Smithella sp.
CGGAAAATATCCGACTCGGTAATCAGCCCGGCAAGCCTTGTTTTTTGCACCACCAAAAGCGTGCTGATCTTGCCGTCGCGCATGATTCGCGCTGCGTCTTCAATCGGCGTCTCGGGCGCAACGGTCCGAAGCGTCCGGCTCATGATATCACCGGACTTGACGGAAATCGTTTTGGAAGAGGAAGCCCCAACGGAAAAAGGATTAACATCGGACGGATACGCGCGAAAAATATCGGTGGCGGTAATCAGCCCGACCGGGCGAGGTTCTCCGCCGTATCTTTCCACCACCGGCAAACGCCGGATGCGATGTCGCGCCATCAGCGCAACCGCGTCCGCGATGGGCGCTTGCGCTTCGATGGTCAACACTTCCCGCGTCATCCACATACTGACGATCATGATGATTTCTCCTTTCCTGATGAATGTTCCCGCCCGGCAAGCGTAAGCCATATGCCCGCCAGCCCGAGATAAGCCGCAGCCAGCATGTAGTGGGCGTGCGTTGCCACGCGCCAGGGCCAGTAAAGTTCGCCCGAGGGCATCACCGAATGTATGACGCCAAACAGCGTCAAGACGGCGCAGAGGGCCGCGCAAAGAGCCGCGGGCCCAGGTCTATGATCGATCAGAAACGCCAGCATGCTCCCCCACAAAAGCCCCGTGAGAATAAAACCGTTGGACAGCATGGTCAGCGAGGCGTGAAGGGTTTGCAAATGGCGCGGAAGCTTGTCTAGCGCAATGCCCGCCGCCCCCAGAAACTGGCCGAGAATGATCATGACGAGGCTTGCCACCACCGGCAGAAAACTCAAACTCACCGCGGGCGAATGCTGAGAAGGTGATTCCCGATAGGCCTGGTGAACAATTTCAAAACCGATAAATATAAAGATCGGCGCGATGACGGCGCGGGGAACGGCGCTCACCAACACCGACAAAAGGCCGGCCACGGAGGCCAGGCCGATGAGCCCGCCCGCGGCCAGCGTGTACCACCAGGTGGCGCCCATTTTTTTATAAGCCGGGTGCCCGATGTAGGGCGTCGTCTGCGCGACGCCGCCTGCAAAAGCGGCGGCAAGCGATGTCAGCGCTTCGGTCAGCAGGATGTCGCGAGTGCGGTAGGCGTCGCCTGCCAGTCTGGCGCTTTCCGTATTGTTGATGCCGCCGATAATGGTCAAAAGGCCGAAAGGAATCGCCAGAGGCAAATACTGGATGCACCGGGGCAGCGTTTTCAAAAAATCAATCGAGAGAACCGGCAGGCAAAGTTTCATGTCGAACGTCGGCGCCTGAAATTCCGGCAGCCATCCGCCATACCCCAGCGCAAAGTGAATGGCGGTTCCGAAAACCGCCGCGGCAACCACGCCGTTGATCTTGCCGGGCAGGTGCATCCGGCTGTACAGCGCGGTAAAGATCAGCCCCAGCGCCACCAGGCCGACGACGGCTTCGCTGAAGATTTCGATAAGCGGCAGAAAGGCCAGAAGCAAAAGCCCCACGCCCGCAATCGAGCCCAGAAGCCCCGCCGTGGGAATGACGCGCCGAATCCAGTCTCCGAAAAAAGAGGCCAGAACTTTCACCAAGCCGATGAGAAAAAGCGTGGCCATACCGATCTGCCAGGTAAGCATGGCATCTTTCGTTGCGATATAGGCAGGCCCCAAAACCGCGTAGGCGATGCCGATGGTGGAGGGCGTATCGAGCCCCAGGGGCATCGCCGTCACATCCGTGCGGCCGGTCCGTCGCCGCAGACGCACCGCCAGCCAGGTGTATATCAAATCGCCCAGGAAAACCCCCACGGCCGTTCCGGGCAGCATGCGCGAGAGAATGATGTCAGCAGGATAGGAAAAGGTAAAAATCAAAATGGCGGAAAAAAAGATCATCGTGCCGACGTTGTCGAAAAACAGCGCCAGAAACGCCGTAATTTCTCCCCAGACTCTGTATGGCTCGCCTGTATGATCCGCTTGTGTCATGAATGCGCCCGCCTGTCGGTGTCTTCTCCATTGAAGCATTTAACTTGCCACTGCGATGCGTCAATATAGACAAAACCGTCAGGTTTGACAATTTTAAAATGGCATTATGACATTTCAGTGTGCTTTGAAAATCGAGCTCAAAAAAATCATTCTGTTTCCGGAATATATCAGGCAAGTTGAATTATAAATAATCTATATAATTATTGACATTGTTCAATTTGTTATGCTTTCATCACTGCAAAGCACCACGGGTTTTGAGATTCATATTTGAGCAAAAATTATTGGGGCGCTCAAAGTGATTCCGTCAGATCAAAACCTTGAGCAAAAGGAAACTCTCTTTGATGGACACAAAGAGCAATCTTTAACATAAAAGCGGGGACATGAGGAAAACGCTGGCGAGTATTCACATAAACGATGTCGGGACAAGCCCAACTGAGGAGAAATGAATGGCTGTAATCGAAGGATTTAGAGTCCAAAACTATCGCGCACTGCGCGATGTAACGCTAGGTAAACTCTCCAACCAGCAGACCGGAGAGCCATTAACACCTTTTACTGTCGTAATTGGCAAAAACGGTGTGGGGAAAAGCACATTGTTCGATGCTTTCGGATTCGTAGCAGATTGCCTGTCTGTAGATGTCGAAAGTGCATGCGACATGAAGCAGCGCGGCGGATTCGATCGGCTTCGTTCTATGGGGGTAAACGAACCCATTCGTTTTGAAATCTATTATCGCGAAGCACCCAAAGAGAGACCGATAACCTATGAATTAGCGATCACACTTGATGATTCAGGGCGACCTTTTGTCGAATCTGAGGTGCTTAAACAACGGCGTAAAGGACAAAAACATGGTCGGCCTTATCCGTTCTTGCGACTAAACCATGGTAAAGGCACAGTCTGGGCAGGCGAAGAAGCGGTAGAAGTCGAAAGTGAGGAGGATCGCGCCCAAGCCCCAGTTGAATTGACCGATACACGTCAACTGGGGATTGCCACTTTGGGCACACTCAAGGAACATCCGCGTATAAAGCGTTTTCGTGACTTTCTCAAAAGCTGGTATTTATCCTACTTCTACCCGGATGCTGCACGAAGTCTGCCCAGCGCCGGTCCGCAAAGGCATTTGAATATCCATGGCGACAACATTGGTAATGTCGTGCAGTTCATGGAACGTGAGCACAAAGCCCGATTCAAAGCCATTCTTGACCGCATTGCCGCAAAGATCCCCGGCATAGCCCGTATCGACACAAAGGAGACGGACGACAAACGTGTTTTGTTGCGCTTCAACGATGGAGCGTTTGGAGACCCATTCTTCGCACAGCAAATGTCCGACGGCACGTTAAAAGTCTTTGCCTATCTGTTACTTTTGGAAGATCCTGCCCCGCCACCATTCATTTGCATCGAAGAACCGGAAAATGGCCTCTATCACAAGCTGTTGGAGGCATTGGCCCAAGAGTTCCGTTCTCATGCCACCGGCAAGAAGGATGCCCCTCAGATTTTTGTAACCACACATCAGCCATACTTTGTTGATGCACTGGCGCCTGAAGAGGTATGGATTTTGGAGAAAGGCGCGGATGGATATTCTACTGTCCGTCGCGTCTCGGAGCTGAAAGACGTGAAGAACTTGGTGGCTGAAGGCCTGCCTTTGGGTGGTCTCTGGTACAGCGACTATCTCGACGCGAGGTAAACATGCACATTGAGTTATTAGTGGAGGATAGTTCGGGTGAAAAACTACTGCAAGTGTTACTTCCTCGGCTTTTAGGGCCACAAGGAAACCCACATACTTGGCGATTACATGCTTACAAAGGTATTGGCAGGATTCCGCAGGGCTTGGTAACGAAGGCCGATCCCACGAAGAGAATGCTTCTTGATCAATTACCAAGGCTTTTAAGAGGTTACGGCAATACGCCCGGAATTGATGCTGTTGTGATTGTGCTGGATACCGACACGCGTGACTGCGCTAAATTCCTGTTCGAGCTTAAAGCTGCTGCCAATGCCTGCAAACCGACACCGAACACATTGTTTCGACTCGCTGTCGAGGAAATTGAAGCATGGTATTTTGGTGACCAGATTGCCTTGTTGACTGCCTATCCAAAAGCTAAACGGGATGTGCTGGAAAAATATGTTCAAGACAGTGTATGTGGCACGTGGGAACTACTTGCCGATGCTGTGCATGTGGGCGGATCAACCGCAATAAGGAAAGCCGGCTGGCCGCTACCCGGACAATTAAAGCATGAATGGGCAACGAGGATTGGTCCGTTGATGGATCCGCACCGCAACATCTCTCCCAGTTTTGGAAAGCTAAAAGATGGATTGCACCGACTCACCGCGAAGAATAAAAAGGATGCCGGTGCATTTCAACGCAAAGCGAAACGGCAACTGAAAGAGTCTGGTAAAAAGTAAATATTAGCACCACCATATTTTCTACCTCCGTGAATAATACCCAGCCCCCCTGATAAGGAGCCAAAATGATATCGTGTAATCCAGCATTGCTCATCATCGACGTCCAGAAAGCAATCGATCACCCGAGTTGGGGGAAGCGCAACAATCCACAGGCGGAAGAAAATATCAGACGCCTGCTTGTGGCATGGCGCAAAGCCGGAAAACCTATTATTCATGTGCGCCATCTTTCACGCGATCCGGAGTCCTCTTATCGTTCCGGACAGGAAGGATGCGAATTCAAGCCGGAGGTTCAACCTCTGAAAAGCGAATATATTTTAAACAAGCACACCAACAGCGCCTTTATCGGCACAAACCTGGAGCCTCTGTTTCGCGGCGCAGACATCTCCACGCTTGTTATCTGCGGCGTCATCACAAATAATTCGGTCGAGGCCACGGCCCGTATGGCCGGTAATCTTGGTTTTGAAACCTATGTGGTATCGGATGCCACCGCCACCTTTGACAAAGTTGACTTCTTCGGCAGGCCCCATGACGCGGATGATGTCCATGCCATGTCGCTTGCCAACCTGCAGGGGGAGTATGCAACCGTTCTTTCGACGGACGAGCTTATCAATCAATTTTTGCCGGTTCGGTCCTGCTGACGGAACCGGCAAAAAAGACCGCTAAATAATAAAAGGAGCCCCTCATGAAAGTAGAAACATATCCCGTTGAGGTCAAAGGCCGCCCCGGCGGCAAAACACTTAACAGATATTTAACGGCTTTGGCTCTCGGCCTTCTTTTTCTGGCAATGGCGGCAGACACGATACAGGCGCAAACCGTGTGGCCCAGCGTCGCCCTTTCCAAGGACGGCACGCCGATTTCGTATGAGGTTTACGGCGAAGGAGACCCGACGCTGGTCTTCGTTCACGGCTGGAGCTGCGACGGCCGCTACTGGCGGGCGCAGATACCGTATTTCTCGCCAAAGCACCGCGTCATCGTTTTGGATCTCGCCGGACACGGCCACTCCGGGATGGCCCGCAAGCATTACACCATGCGCGCCTTCGGAGAAGACGTCCAAGCCGCCGTCGAAGCCGCGGGCGGCAGGGACGTGATTCTGATCGGCCATTCCATGGGCGGGTCGGTGATGGCCGAGGCGGCAAGGCTCATGCCGGATCGCGTTATTGGTCTTGTCGGCGTCGATACGCTCGACAACATCGAATACCCCCTGACCCGCCGGGAATTCAAAAAAATGATCGCGCCCCTGAAGAAGGATTTCAAAACCGGGAGCCGGGCGTTTATCAGCGACATGATCAAATCCGGCGCGGATGATTCGCTTCGCGACTGGATTCTGGCCGACGTGTCGGCCGCGCCGCCTTCGGTCGCTTTAAGCGCCATGAACGAGATGATGGCCCAATACATTACAGGGGAAGCGGCCAGGGCGTTTGAAAAGGTCCGCGTTCCCGTCGTCTGCGTAAGCGGCGATCTGTGGCCCATCAATTACGAGGCCAACCGGCGGCATATGCTTTCGTTTGACGCCATCGTCATTCCCCAAGCGGATCATTTTCTGATGATGAATCAGCCGGAAAAGTTTAATCCCGCGTTGGAAAAAGCCGTCCAAATGATTACAAAAAAGCGGGTTTTCTAAGTCGTTTGCGGCCGGTCGCCCGCAATTAATTATTTGACGTTTTGCTTCGCTTTGCATAGTCTTCAACAGGCGGTGAACTTAAAAATCCCGCGTGAAGAGGTGGTAAATGCCGATCACATGCCTGTTTTGCAAAAAGGAGGCCGCCGGCTTGGAAGGCGGCGAGCCCACAGAGTCGTCTTATCTGTGCAAACGCTGCGGGCCAATCCGTCTGACCAAAGATGCGGTGGCTGAATTTGGATCAGGCCAACACGCCTGGGATGATCTGGCGGCCATTACCATCACCCTTAGGCGGGAATGGGAGCAGGCGGGCCGACCGGAAACTTCAGCCAAAACGCTCGGCGCAGATGAACTCAAGCGCATCATCACCTCCTTCCGGCCATTAAACGCGCTTGAAAAAATGGACCAGACGCTGCTCAATCTTGATAAAGCTTCAACATTTGTCGGTGATAAGATCTCCATTAACCGCAAAGACGATTACCCTTTATATTCCTGCAAGGAGCCCGCCGATCTTTTGGGGATTCTCTCCCTGCTTTTAAAAGAAGGGTATATTCTTGCCGATCATCCGGCGTCTCCCTATATCGACATTTCCATCTCCGCCAAAGGCTACGCGCGGCTTCGGGATATTCAAAAACCCAATCAGGAATCCCGCACCTGTTTTGTCGCGATGTGGTTCACCCCGGAGATGAACGAAATTTTTCATCAGGCGATCAAACCGGCGATTGAATTTGTCGAACCGGGCGAAAACGCGCCCCGCTACCAGGCCGTAAAAATCGACAACTTTGAACATATCCATGACATCAACGATGAAATGATCGCCCAGATCAGAAGAAGCCGGTTTGTGGTCTGCGATCTCACGGGACATCGGGGCGGCGTTTATTTCGAAGCCGGCTTCGCCTATGGACTGGGGCTGGATGTCATCTACACCTGCCGGAAAGACTGGACCAGGGAAGAAACGCTTAAAGATCGTGAAGGGCGCAATGTCGAAACGCTTTGGGACGCAAGCGGCCGCGAAATTGCCGTAAAGAAAGAAGGCGTGCATTTCGATCTCGCGCACACCAGCCGCATTGAATGGGAACCGGATAAGCTCGACGATTTCAAAAACAGATTGCGAAATCGCATCCGGGCCGTCATCGTTTAACCTTGAATCAACATACGGCATGAATCATGGACAACCATCACATCATCGAATGCAAACGCTGCGGACGCTGCTGCCTGGCGGATTTTGCGGCCTATGTAACCGCCGAGGACATAAGGCGCTGGAAGGCCGAAGACCGGCAGGACATTCTGCGCATGCTCAAAAATGAACACGGCGTCTGGGAAGGCGACCACCTGGTGTCTTCGGATTCCGGCAAAACACTGCACGGCTGCCCGTTTTTCTTTTTTGACGGAGAGCTCTTCGGCTGCGCCATCCACGACACGAGGCCTTCCACCTGCCGCCAATATGAACCGGGATCATCCGAGCTCTGCCCGCAGTTTACGGGAAAATAGCATTACAGCGCGGCGCGAACAATAGCCGAGCGTCTGGGAGTGTATAGATCCCGCGGCCGCGGGCGGAAATATCGCTCGTCGGCTTCCTCGCCGGAAAGAAAGGCAATGGTCTTGAATCCCGCGCCGATCAGCTTTGCCTCAATCTGCTCCGGCGTAAAATAACTGACAAACGGTTCGCCTGCGCCGGAAACAACTTTGGATAGCAATTCATGAAAGTGGCTTTCACGGCTGTCCAGCGATTCCGGCGGCTGCGTAAAGGTGAAAACCACTTCACTTCCGGCGGGAAATTGGGCAATGGTTGCCAAAACGGCGTCCGTCGCGTCCTCCCGCAGATACATGGTCACGCCCAGCCAGGAAAAAAAGGTCGGTTCGGCAAACGAAATGCCGTTGCGCAGCAAACCTTCCCGAAGCGATTCATGCTCAAAATCAATTCCGGCAAACGTCAGATTGGCCGCAACGGACAGGTCCGCGTCTTCAATGCGGGATTTTTTCCAGGCCTGGCTGGCCGGCTGATCGACTTCAAAGATCTTCAGGAGCTCGGCCCACGCCGGTTGCCGGAACGCAAACGTATCGAACCCCGCGCCCAGAATCACATACTGGGCGATTCCCCTGCCGGCGGCGTCTTGCAGACAGTCTTCCGCAAAACGGGAACGCAGGACAATATGAGCCCGCAGGGCCTGAGACTGAAGCGTGCGGTGATGCTCCGCGCTTTCCCGGATCTGCCGGACAACGTCTGGCCCCAGCAAATCCAAAGACGAGGGGTCATCAAGAATCAATGGCCGCGCGTCCAGCAGTTGATGGACACCGCGCAGGAATAATGTTCCGAAAGCCGTGTTGCTCGCATTCCGATCCGTCATACGTTTGCTGTCCTTTCCGCCGGGATGCCGGCGGCCTGATCGTTTTTTGGACACCCGTATCCGGAAACACCCTTTCTGTCAACGTTTGAATATCCGTTTTCAAACCGTCCATTCGGCGCCAAATTTCGTTTTTTGAAAAAACTTGCAGGTGTGCTATAATCTGCCCACTTTTTACAGGGACACCAGGACAGGGGAATGCTCTCATCTCCATTTTGCAATTAAGCGGCGCCTCATAGAGAATCCGGAAATCAGTTTAACGGACAAAAATAACATTTAAACATACTTTGCCTGGCGAGGGCCGGTCCGGGAAATCGGGCGGGCGTAAATTGTTTGCCTGAATTCAAAGGGCAAACGCCTGAGGCGCTTTTGGCGTGTCTACCCAAAAGGAGGAAATAAGATGGAGCGTTTTCTCAACAGGCGGCGTTTTCGAATGGTTGTCCCGGCCTATCCGGCATTTAATATTTATTCCCGAATTGCCAAACAGACGACATCTCTGGGGCCGCTGGCCATTGCAACCGTCGTAAGCCGGATGCCGGGCTGGGATGTCGAGGTGATCGACGAGAACAACTACCGCAAATTCGGCCCGCGCGATGCCATAGGCCGGCCGGACCATCTAACGCTGCAGGCAATCCGCCATGCGGATGTCGTGGGTCTGTATGGCGGATTGAGCAGCACGATTCCAAGGCTCTATGAACTGGCCCGCTTGTACAAAAAGACCGGCGCGGTTACCATTGCCGGGGGGCAGCATTTTGTGGACGACAATATCCGCGAATCACTCGAAAATGGCATCGACTTCATTGGAATCGGCGAAGGCGATCATCTCATCCGGGAACTTCTTCATGTCATTGCATCGGAAGCTGATCCGGCCGATGTCGCCGGGCTTGCCTTTCTGAACAAAGGCGAACTCGTCTTTACCCCAAAGCGGCCTCCGATCACCGACTTTAACGAGTTGCCTTTGCCCGACTTTCATCTCCTGCGCTATGCAAAAATCAAGATCTATCCCGTCGGCTGGATTCGCGGCTGCGGCATGAACTGCGAATTCTGCACGGTGAAAGGCAAACCCCGCGCAGCCGCGCCGGAGCGTGTTGTAGAACAAATGGCGTCTCTTCTGGAGACGCACAATGCCAGACACTTTTTCATCGTCGACGATCTGTTTGGACACAGCCGGACCGATACCTTGAAGCTGTGCGGCATGCTGGCCGCTTATCAAAAGGCCGTGGGAATCAAACTGGACATTACCGTCCAGACCCGTCTCGACCGGGGACGTGACGCCGAACTGCTCAATGCCATGCGCGATGCGGGCGTCAACACGGTCTGCATCGGTTTTGAATCGCCCATTGCCGAGGAATTAAAGGCCATGGACAAAAGGATCAAGCCTGATGAAATGATTGAGATGACCAGGCTTTATCATCGGGCCGGATTTCTGTTGCATGGCATGTTTATTTTCGGATATCCGATGCCCGAAGGCGTTACGATGAACATCTCGCTTGCGGACCGCGTCAGATCCTTCAAACAATTCATCCGAAAAAGCCGGCTTGACACCCTTCAGGTCTTGCTGCCCGTTCCACTGCCCGGAACCGCCCTGACTCAAAGGCTTTCGGCGGCCGGACGGATTTTTCCCCGGTCGGATATCGGCTGGGAGTATTACGACGGCAATTTTCCAGTGTTCCTGCCCGACGAACCGCTGACCCCCGAAGACATGCAGCAGGCCGTTCGTAAACTGATGAAGCGCTTTTATCGCTTCGGATACATGTTTGCCGTCGGGCTCAACATCATCATCTTTCCCGCGATGATTTTTTCATTATGGAACATTCGTTTCGGCTGGCGCAAGTGGTACCGGTTGTGGCGCAACGACCTGATCCGCTTTGGAGGCTGGCTGATTTTACGGCGCTGGGCGTCTCTTGTCCGTCGGGGCGCCTTCTTTGAAAGACTGGCGCGCGCCAAGGAAAAACTAGGCTGCCGTCCCCATCGGGCCTATTAGGGGATGTCTTTCAATATTCAGAAGCTGTTCGTGCTTCGCAAGATACATCTTTGAGAGCGCCCGGGACGCGAGATTTTTTTGTCTGGGCCTTTGCAGCGCTTCATCCGGAATATGACGCACATCGCGGTTTTTGCTTTGCCGCGTGAAGGCTATTGATGCAAGCGCTGTCCGGTTTTTTCTCAATACTGGTTTGCCCCCCCGGAAAAGTCGTCCCCCCGGAAAAGTCGTTGACAGGCCCGGGGGCTTTTTTTATAATCCAAACGCTCGGTACCTGATACACGCGTCGTCTTTTCCTCTATTTCTTTTCACACCATAACACCCTGACGGTCTGCTTTAGGCGTTGCCATGAGTGATCAAAACAATTCTTCGTCGCTTTTGCCGGATGACATCGAAGTCCTCAAAGCAAGAATCCGCGACCTGGAACGCAAAGTTGCTGAAACCGAGTCTGTCCGCGAATCGCTCGCCGTAAGCGAAGTCAAATACAAAACCATCATCGACAATCTCAAAGACGTCATTTTCACGCATGATCCCAGCGGCATCGTCACCTATGTCACGGCAAGCGTCCGCCAGTACGGTTACAACGTCTCGGATATTCTCGGCCATAACATGCTGGAGTTTGTCCATCCGGACGACTGGCAGTTGTCGCTGGATGTGCACAAAAGGTTGATAGACGACGGCGGCGAAGCGGCGTTTGTCATTCGGCTTCTGACGCGCGACGGCCGGACGCGCATCCTGGAAGACTACGCCACAACCGTCGCGAATCCGCGCGGCCAGGTCATGCACACGGTCGGGGTTCTGCGCGACATCACGCAGCGGCGGGAGGCGGAGGACGCGCTCACGAAAGCCAACGCGGAACTGGAAAAATACGCCCGGCGGCGCACCGTCGAGCTTTCGGAAGCCCGCGAAGCGCTGAAATCCGAAGGGGAGCAGCGCCGGGAGGCCGAAGTCGCCAAGAGCCAGTCCGAACATCTTCTGGCCGGAACCATTAACTTCCTGCCCGACCCGACATTCGTGATCAATCAGGACGGCCTGGTCATGGTCTGGAATCGGGCCATGGAGGCGCTCACGGGAGTCAAGGAAGCGGATATTCTGGGGAAAGGAAATTATGAATACGCGCTGCCGTTTTACGGCCAGCGGCGTCCCATCCTCATCGATTTCGCCCTGAATCCGGCCATCCGCTCGGATAAGGAATACTCAGGCATCACACAACAGGGCGACACCTTCATTGCCGAAGCCTACACACCCAGGCTCAAAAACGGGCAACCGACCTATCTGTGGAGCATCGCCAAACCTTACTATAACGCCCAGGGAGAAATTCTCGGCGCCATCGAAAGCATCCGCGACGTCACGATCATTCACACCATCAGCTCCAAGCTCAACAAAGAGGTCGATAAATTCCGGGCGCTCTACGACCTGGCGGTAAACCTGTCGGCGGAAAAGAGCCTCGACGACAATCTGACCTTCATCGTGGAAAAGAGCCGCAGGCTCATGGACACCGACGTGGCCTGCATCGCCCTGGTTGACGAGGCCGGGCAATACCTTTTTATGCATACGCTTGCGGGCATCCGGACGGACGCCTTTAAAAGGCTGCGGACACCTCTGGACCGAACCATCGGCGGCATGATCTTAACCACAAGGCAGGGCCGCGTTTTCAACGGGTATTTTTCAGACGATGACCTTTCGACCGCCGGGATCATTCAGGCCGAAGGATTGGAATCCTCGATGGCCGTACCCATTTGCGCGGCGGATAAAAGTTTGGGAGTTCTCTACGTGGCCGACCGGAAAAAAACGGAATTTTCGCCGGACGATCTGGACACGCTGTTGCTTTTCGGCAACCTGGCCGCCGTTGAAATCGTGCGCAAACGGGTCGAAAACGACCTACAGGAAACGGCGACCAAATACCGGACCGTTTTTGAGACGACCGGTTCGGCCATGGTGATTCTTGAAGAAGACGGCATCATTTCGCTCGTTAATGAAGAATTCGCCCGCATGACCGGTTTTCCCAAAAATGAAATTGAAGGGAAAAAATTGTGGAGCGAATTTGTCGTTCCGGAAGACATTGAACGCCTGGAGGCCAGCGGCCGCGCCCACCTGATTTCAAAATCGGAATCATTCAGACAGGATGAATACCGCTTTCAGGATCGCAATGGCCGGCAGAGAAACATTTTTCTCACGGCCGACGTTATCCCCGGAACCCGCAAAAGCGTGGCCTCTCTGGCCGACATTACCGCCCGCAGGAAAGTGGAAGAGGATTTGAGAAAAGCGCGGGCGGAGCTGGAAAGCCGCGTGGAGCAAAGAACAAAAGAACTGACCGCCGCCAACGAGGAGCTCAAGGAACTTCTTCAAAAACAGGATGTGAATATCGATCTGGCCAAGAATATTCTGGCCATGATTAATTCCCGCCCCAGCCGCCACTTTCTGATCAACGACGACACCGATCTTTTTTTCACCGCCTTTTATCTGCCCTGCTACGCGGAAGGAGGCGATCACTTTTTTATTAAAAACTTCTCCGAGCGTTACCCCGGCGTTCACAAAACCACCCTGAGCCTCAAGGACCAGTCCGGCCACGAAGTCAGCTGCATTCTGCGCAGCATCATCACCGATCTCATTCACAATGCCCTTCTGGTCAACACACCGGACTTTTCGCTGGAAGCGCGCATCACGCAATTAAACAAGGCGATCTGCGACCTGCCCTTTTTCGGGGAGCACAACTTTTTTACGGCCATCAACGCTGAAATTGATCATGCAAACCTGATAATGCGGTTTGTATCGGCCGGCCATCCCCCGTTCCTCCTGATCCGGGGGCAAGACGTCGCCTGCCTTCCCCCTTTAAACGGCGCGGGCCGCAATGTGCCGGTGGGCATACTCAATACCATTCGCTTTACGGCCGACGACATTCAGCTGCAAAAAGGCGACAAATTAATCTTTTTTACCGACGGTTTCACGGATATTCCCCACCGTCTGGGAGAGCCTGTTCTAAATGCGGATGACTTACGGGACATGATCTTGTCCATTGTCAAGGAACAGCCGCGGGTAAACGTCTCGACCTTAATGGCCAAATTGTTCAATCGAATCAATGGAATGGAAAAAAATGACAAAATTATTAATTTTCAGGGCTTCGATGACGATATAACGTTATTAGGATTGGAGCTGGAGGATCATCATCATGACTATGAGGATATCATTCAGCCCAAAAACCTGGACGACTTTTCATCTTGCGTGACTAAACTCAACCGGAAAATCAAAGCGGAATGGCAGGACAAAGGATTTCCCGCCGCCGACACCCGATTGCAAATGGTTCTTGAAGAAGCCCTGACCAACGCCTGGAAACATGGCAGCCAGGGAAGCCCGGACAAAAAAATTCTTGTCCGCCGCCGTTACGGAAACGACGCGGTGCTGGAGGTGATTGATGAAGGCGCCGGATTTGATTTTGAGACTGTTTACGACCCAACCAGTCGCGAGCACATTCTTCAGGAGCATGGCCGCGGAAATTTCATTATGCGCCTGTTGACGGAAGAGGTGATGTGGCAAGACGGCGGCAGGCATTTAATCACATTCTTTGCCCGTGAAAGCGTGGATATTCACCACCACAGGGAAGAAGCGACGTTTGATCTTTGGAAACGCTCGAAGAAAAAGTGATTTTTTAACAGGCAAGACAAGGAGAAACAGGGCCATCCGCCCCGATTCTCAAGTGACAGTCAACAGGCATCTTCATAGTCCAGGAGGTCGGGCATGGATATTAAAGTGAATTCAAGCGGCGATTCCGGAAGACTGGAAGTCACCGGAGACATCGATGAAAAGGGGGCCGAGATCTTTAAAGCCAGGCTCTCGGAACTTAAACAACTCAAAAAAGTGGACATTGATTTCAGCCATGTCGGCTACATCGGAAGTTCCGGCATCGGCAAACTGCTGCTTTTTTATAAAAACATCACGCTCCAGGGTGGAAAAGTGACCCTTTCCAATGTCGGACCTGATCTGTACAACCTATTCCGGGAACTGAAGCTCGATTCCATATTTACCATTACTCAGAAATAGCTGGGATAATCCAAAACCTTATTTTTTACGTCAACAGGGAGGATGTCTTATGCTGATGCAAAACAGTTCTTTCCGGATGAAGCTTCTGCTGGGCGGTTTAATGCTCACGGCCATTCCCCTTTTGATCGTCTCCGGTCTGGTTTATTACCAGAACACGCAGATGACGAAAAAGGTCGTTGAGGAAAGCGTCGCGTTTTCCAAAGGCGGCTTGACCAATACCGTCAGAAATCTTTACGCCATGTGTCAGATGCTCCCTCCCGGCGGCAATGCCGAACAGGAAAAAAAGCTGCGCGATTACATGATGGGGTTGAAAATCGGATCGACAGGCTACGTTTATGTTCTGGACTCCAAAGGAAAGTACATCCTGTCGAAGGACGGCACACGCGACGGGGAAGTCATCTGGGAGGCCAAAGACTCCGACGGGAAATATTTTATCCAGGATATCATTAAAACCGCTATGAGCATTCCGGAAGGCGGCATTGGGGAATCGCGATACCCCTGGATTAATCCGGGAGAAAAAGAAGCGCGCTACAAGATCGCTAAAGTGGTTCATTACAAGCCGCTGGACTGGATTATCGGCGCCGGGTCCTATGAAGACGAAATCACGGCCACGGCTGTCCTCCTGGATAAAATGGGCAAAAAAAACAGTCTATTTGTTCTGATGGTGCAATTTGCCATTCTGCTTACGGCAGTGGCGTTCAGTTTCCTGGCGGCGCGAACTGTCGCCAACACGCTGGGCAAACTGACCGGGCGCCTAAGACGAGCGGCCGAGCAGTTGATGTCCGCGTCGGAGCAAGTGGCCGAAGCGAGTCAGAATCTGGCCAATATGGCCAGCGAACAGGCGGCCAGCCTGGAAAACACCGCCGTATCGCTAAGCTCCATGGCGGATCAAAGCCAGGAGGTTTCTCAATTTACGACGGGCGCCGATCAGTTGATGAAGCAAAACATTGAAAAATCCGCGCAGTCGCTCAAATCGCTGGTGGAAATGACCCAGGGCATGACGCAAATTGACGCCGACAGCGCCGAAATGCTCAAAATCATCAAAACAATCGACGATATCGCGTTTCAAACCAATCTACTGGCGCTCAACGCCGCCGTCGAAGCCGCCCGCGCCGGTGAATCGGGCGTGGGATTTGCCGTTGTGGCTGAGGAAGTGCGCAATCTGGCCATCCGCGCCACACAGGCCGCCAAAAACACGGGGGACAAGCTCGACGAGAACATCAAGCGGGTCCGGCAGACCACTCATGGCATCCGGGACATCAATGACAATTTTGAAGAAATTGTGGAATCGGCAACCGTCATGGGAGAAAAGATTGTCAGCATCACCAACGCTTGCAAGGACTTGACCAGTAACATCCGTCAGGTCACCGAAACCAGCCATGAGCTGGAAAAGGTTGTTCAGGAAAACGCCTCGAATTCCGAGGAAACGGCCGCCGCCTCCGAAGAACTGGCGTCGCTGGCTGAGGAAACCAATGCCATTGTGGATGAGTTGAAGATTTTTGTCGAAGGCGGGACGAAAAAATCGAGCATAAAAAGCCGGTGATGCGTCATCATGATTTCTTGCTTTCCGCATATTCCGGGTAAAGCTTCTTGCGGCAGTCCGGACAGATGCCATGGGTGAACTTCGCCGCCGAATGCTTGTGAATATAGGCTTCGATGGAATTCCAGTAGCCCTTGTCGTCGCGGATCTTTTTGCACGACGAACAGATCGGCAGCATACCGCTTAAGGTCTTCACCTCGCCCAGGGCCTGCTGCAGTTGCTCGATGAGCGCTTCCCGTTCAAACTGCTGCTGCTTGCGTTCGGTAATATCGAGAATGGAAGACAAAATGCAATGCGTCTGATCAATGACAAGCATGTCGGATGAAACCAGTCCGCAAAAGATGTCGCCGTTCTTTTTCCGAAGCGGCATTTCCTTGTCGCAAAGACGCCCTTCTTTCATCATATTGCCGACCATCTCGCCGCACTCATCCTCATCATACCAGATGTGCAAGTCATAACTGGACTTTCCAATCATTTCTTCACGGGTATAGCCGGTCATTTTTAAAAACATATCATTAACTTCCACAATTACGCCCCCCGTCAGGCGCGCAATCACAATGCCGTAAGGCGATGTATGAAACGCGCGGGAAAATTTATCTTCTTCCGCTTTAATCTCAAAAACCAGTTTTTTATTAATCATCAGCGACAGGCTGTAAATCTCCAGAATCAGGATCATCATGTAAAAAACATGCATAAACGTTTGGAAGACGCCCAGGTGGAAATATCCCGTATTCATCTCGGGCACTGTTAAAACCTTGATAATTCGGATCAAGTTGAGCAGACCAAACAAGGCCAGAACCAGCCCGATGCCCCGTGTAACGGGCTTCAGGATATTTTTGACGCGGCAAAACACAAGCCACATGCCTTGAAGGGAAACCAAAAGCAGCATGATGGAAAAATTGATGATCCGGGCGGAAATATTCGGTTGGGCATAGGTATAATAGACGCAAATGATCGTAAAAACGCCGATCAGGAGATAATATTGAATCCGCGGACCTTTTTTATTGAGAAATTCTTCCAGTCCGATATTGAGTAAAACCGCCGCACAGACGATTGATACGTTGGCGGCAACAATTGAAAGCCAGTCGGACGCCACACCGCGCAGCATGATCAGCAAAACCCCAAGGGTTTGAAGAACAAAAGAGAGCACCCACAGATGCATGCCGGAAAAACGTTCTTTGTTCTGACGCCATAAAATCGTGACCAAAAGCGTACAGACTGAGCAGATGATCAAGGTGATCATCATCAGGGTTCGCAAATCAATAAGATTCATAATTTATTCCTAAATAGGATTCAGGGAGTTAATCGTCATTTTTCATGATAAACTTGATGACTGAAATGGCAATTGCACAAAAACTTTTTGCGCACCCGAAATCACGAATCACAATGTAATACAAGCGGCAGTATCTCTGCGAACTGCCGACAAGAAAGCTTGACCTTATACAACAGGTATGATAACGCCTCAGCGTGTCTTGAGAAACATCGCATTTCGGCGCTGCACATCTCACTGATGTCGAGAAAAAAAACACGATTTAATCGTAAAAAAAACTAAATAGACGAGGAGGAATTATGAGTAGAGAAGTAGTATTTGTTGATTGCATCAGAACAGCTTTCGGTACACTGGGCAAAACCCTGCGCGGGATTTTGGGCGAAGAAATGGCCGGCATGGCCATCAAAGGCCTGGTCGAAAGATCAAAGATCATTGAAAAAGGCGGGGTTGTTGACTGCTGCTTCATGGGTTCGGCCATCGGCCCGAACACGGCCATCAACGGCGCCCGCTGGCCCGTCCTGGCGTCCGGTCTGCCGATGACCACGTCGGCATCTTACGTGGAAATGCAGTGCGGTTCCGGTATCGACTCCATCAATCACGCCGCCTGGAAAATTCTGGCCGGTCAGGCCGACATCATCATCGCCGGCGGTTACGAATCTTACAGCAACGCCCCGGCCCGTTTCCCGATGACCACGGAACCTTACCGCCTGATTCCGCCGATGCCGATTGCGTTGTCCCAGTCTCCCACCCGCGATGCCGCAACCATGAACATGGGCCTCACGGCGGAAAAGCTCCAGAAGATGTACAACATTTCCCGTCAGGCGCAGGATGAATTTGCATTCGGCAGCCAGCAGAAAACCAAAGCAGCCCAGGATTCCGGTTTCCTGGCTCAGGACATTATGCCCATCATGGTTCCGCAGGGAAAGAAACCCCCCATCGAGTTCAAAGTGGATGAATTCCCGCGTCCTGAAACGACACTGGAAGGTCTGGCCAAACTTCCGCCTGCATTCATTAAAGAAGGAACCGTCACCGCCGGCAACTCTTCCGGACGCAACGACGGCGCCGCCTTCGTTTTAATGATGACCAAGGAAAAAGCCCTGGAATTGGGTTACAAACCGATGGCCAAGTGGATCTCCGGCGGCGACCATGGCGTCGATCCCACCATTATGGGCATTGCTCCCGCTTACGCCGTTCCCAAAGCATTGAAAATGGCCGGTCTCAAAATGAGCCAGATGGATGTTATGGAATGCAACGAAGCCTTCGCCGTTCAGAACCTGGCGGTGGCCGCGGAACTGGAAAAACAGATGGGCGAAAAAGTAGATTGGTCCAAGTGGAATCCCAACGGCGGCGCGATCTCCTTCGGTCACCCCAATGGCGCATCCGGTCCCCGTATCGGCATCTTCGCCATGCGCCAGTTGATCAAGACTGGCGGCAAGTACGGTTGCTTCAGCTCCTGCTGCGGCGGCGGTTTGGGTGTTGCAGCCGTAATCGAAAACCTGATGGTCTAGTCGTTTGATGCAGGTTCGATTGCGCGTAGCGTAAAATATCAACACTGATTTTTCGAATGCCGCCAGGTTTTCCATAAGCCTGGCGGCATTTACTTTATCAGCTAAATTTATTGCGGATTTCCGCAATCTCAGAAAAGAGGAAAGACTATGGCAGAAAAATTTATCAGCGATCGTAATTTGAAGTTTTTGTTGTATGAGGTCAACAATATCGAATCATTGCTCAAATACCCCCGCTTCGCCGATCACAGCAAGGAAGTATTCGACATGATTCTGGATACGGCCATGCGCATGGGCAAAGATCTCATCAAGCCCCTGTTTGAGGAAATGGACCGCAAAGGACCCGAATATGTCAACGGTGGCGTTAAAGTTCACCCCAAAGTCCGCGACGTCATGCGAGCGGCAGGCGACGGCGGATGGATCGCCTCGGTCTTCCCTTATGAAGACGGCGGCCAGCAGCTACCCTTCACCGTCGGAGTGATGCTGCCGACAGCCATTTTCGGCGCGGCCAATTACTCTGCCGTCGCTTTCCACGGCCTGACGCACGGCGCGGCCGGATTAATCGTTTCTTACGGTACGCAGGAAATGAAAGACAAGTACCTGCCCAAGATGCTCACAGGTGAGTGGCAGGGCACGATGGCGATGACCGAACCGCAGGCAGGCTCATCTCTGACCGATCTCACCACCACCGGCACGCCGACCGACAAAGGCTACTATCTGATGAAAGGTCAGAAGCTTTTCATCTCCGCCGGCGATCATGACGGCTGCGACAACGTCATTCATCTGGCCCTGGGCCGCATTAAAGACGCGCCTCCCGGCGTGAAAGGCATTTCTCTTTTCGTTATTCCGAAACTGCGCATTAAAGAAGATGGCTCGCTTGAAGGAAACGACGTCAACTGCGCGGGCATTTATCACAAACTCGGTTATCGCGGCACCCCCATCACTCAGTTGGCCTTCGGCGAAAGCGACGATTGCCGCGGTTATCTGGTCGGCGAGGCCAACAAAGGCCTGGCGTACATGTTCCAGATGATGAACGGCGCCCGCATCGACGTGGGTCTGGCGGCAACGGTTATTTCTTCCGCCGCCTATTACGCCTCCCTGGAGTACGCCAAGGAAAGACCCCAGGGACGCAAACTAGGCTCAAAAGATCCGCTCTCTCCCCAGGTGATGATCATTGAACATCCCGACATCAAACGCATGCTTCTGTTCCAAAAAGCGATCGTGGAAGGCTCGCTGGGACTCTTGTTCCAGTGCGGTATCTATGAAGATCTGGATCACGTCACCGAAGGTGAAGAACATGAAAACTACAACCTGCTTCTGGAACTCCTGACGCCAGTCGCCAAAACATACGGCGCGGAAATGGGCATTCTGTCCTGCTCGACGGGCTTGCAGGTTCTCGGCGGTTACGGCTTCTGCGAGGAATTCCCCCTCGAACAGCTTTACCGCGACGTGCGCATTCACCCGATTCATGAAGGCACCACCGGCATCCAGGGCCAGGACCTTCTGGGCCGCAAGGTCAGCATGAAGAAGGGCAAGGCCGTCCAGTTGTATCTGGCGGAAGTGCGCAAAGCCATTAAGAACGCAGAAGCAGAAGCCAGCCTGAAGCCGTTTGCCGACAAACTGTCGGCGGCCGTGGCGCTTCTGGAAAAAGTGACGGCCAAACAGTTTGAAACGGCCGCTGCCCAGGGTCCGGAAATGTTTTTGTCGGACGCCACCGTGTATCTGGAATTCTTCGGCATCATCGCCATCGGCTGGCAGTGGCTCCGTCAGGCCACCGCAGCCACCCGCGCGCTGGCTGCAAATCCGGCCGAAAACGACACGAACTTCTACCAGGGCAAACTGGCTGCATTCCGTTATTTCTATGGATACGAAATGCCGAAACTGAGCGGTCTGTCCGAGCGTCTGCTCAATAACGACGGCCTCACCGTCACCATGAAAAACGAGTACTTCGAAGACTAATAAAAAACCGAGGAGAGGCGGCCCCTTGACACGTCTCTCCTCGGTTGATCTCAGCCCTCGTAGGGAACGGTCGCGATAACCTGAAGGTCACAAGCCGTTCCCTACATTTATCAGCCTCTACTTAAAATTTCCCGTATCCACCCACTCATTCTTCAAAAGCGACCACCAGTCGATGGCCAGCCCTTTTGTCACATAGTCATAAGGCAACCAGCCGTAGCCTCCTTCGCCCCAATCTTTTCCCCAGGAGTTGCGAATCAGCAGGGCGCCTGTTGTTTCCTTCGCACCGGAGACGGAGTTCTTGATTTTTATTTTGTCGTCATAGCCTGCCGCCACGACCGCGTGCCCGCCTTCATTTTTTTCGCCCGCTGTGGGAAAAGGTATCCGACCGGTTTTTTCGGCCTGATCACAGGAACTGAAAACCGTAAAACCGAACATGGACGGCAGCCCCGCGGCCAGATTGGTTTTAACCCGCTTTAACAACTCTGCTTTCGGCGTGCCCGGCGGATCCAGACGGTAGTAGTCCATGGCCTGATAATTCTGGGCAAATGCATAGCAAAACGCGGTGGGCTCGCGGTCGAAATCGGCTTCAACATACGGCCAGTATTCCTCCGGCGGCACGCCGAAGAGCACCATCGCGCTCATTGTGGTGCGCAAAAAAGAGCCGGTGTCACCTTTGCAATGCGCCATGTTGCGCGAGGTTTTGTACAAAAACAGGCGGGACGCGTCAATGTATTTGCCCTGTGCCCTTTTTTCAAAATATTCCACCAGCGCCACCCCCGCGTTGGCCGTGCAGGAGCCCAGCGCGCCCTGATGTTCCACCGGCGAAAACCACTGACGCAAATCCACTGAAGAAGGAGCGGCTTTTACGGTTTTGGCCACCGCGGTTTTTTTGAGCATGGATTTGATGGACTCTTTGCGCCCCAGCGCTTTGAGCCGGGCCGGCACTTTGTCGTAATCCATGGTGTGGTCCCGGAAATCCGGATAATCCGGCAGCCACCCCATGCCGTACTTCATTGTCGTTTCACTCATGGTCGCCTCCTTATTTATGGTATCTGGGAAATTCATTCATTGTAAAAAATGTTTAACGGGCGCGCACGGTGTTGATAGCATAACCTGTTAATTTGTCAAGATAATCTTTGATACGAGCCCATCGCCTTGCCTTGATCGACGCCCCCCGCAAATTGCGCTTGACAGCTTGAAATAATTACGTTAAACACCCAGACCTTAAATAATTGAAGCCGAGGAGGATACACGTTGGCAAATCATAAATCAGCAGAAAAACGAGATCGTCAAAGCAAGGCGCGCCGGGAAAGCAATGTCGCCGCCAAGTCCATGGTAAAGACTAAAGTTAAATCCGTGCTGGCAGCCGTTGATGAAAATAGCAAGGAAAATTCCATCAAGGCGCTTAAGGAAACCGTTCCCGCTCTGGCCAAAGCCGCCGCCAAAGGACTGATCCACAAGAAAAACGCATCCCGGAAAATTTCGCGTCTTACCCGGAAAGTCAACGCCCTCCAGTCATAAGAACCTTTAAAAAAACCACTCGCAGGATTTTCGTTTTCAGAAAACCCGGCGGGTGGTTTATTATTTGGACATCCTTCTCTTTCCATTTCTTCCTCGCACCGCAGTGTTATAAAAGTCTCGGGGACTTTGACAAAACCCGGGCGACATCCTGAAAGACCGGTTCATCAAGGTGGCATTGCGGACAAATATGGTATAATGCACACGCTTGGCCCCGGGGAAAACATTGCCGGCCATCCGCATGATGTCTTTCATAAACGATGAACAGGGAGGATTGTATGGACTCGAAAAAATACGATTCGGAAGAAAAAGAAATCTGGCAAAGCGGCGTTTTGCAGGATTTGTTTCCGGGAGATCTGATCATCGAGCTGGGGCGCTGTTTTCTTGCGGCCCCTTACAGGGCGGGCACGCTGGAGGCGCCGGGCCGGGAAAAACTGGTGATCACTCTCAAGGAATTTGACTGCACGACGTTTGTGGAAAGCGTTGTGGCGCTTGCTTTGTCGGCAGACGATCAACCTCTTTCCCCACTGGCCTTCAGCAAAAACCTGAAACGCATCCGATACCGCGGAGGCAAAATCGTGGGATACGCGTCGCGACTGCATTATTTCACAGATTGGATCAGGGATAATGTCAAAAAGAAAATCCTTGACGACATCACGGCATCGCTGGGCGGCAAAGGCTTGCGCAAAAAAATTTCTTTCATGACGGATCATCGCAGCCTCTACCCCGCCTTAAAAAATAAAGCGGCGTATGAAAAAATGCTCCAGGTGGAAAAAAGCCTGTCACGCAAAACGTTTGCCGTCATTCCCTCGGGCAGTTTGCGCGCCGTCGCATCAAAAATAAAAAACGGCGACATCATCGCTTTTGCAACAGACGAGGACGGTCTGGATGTATTGCATACAGGCTTTGCCGCAAGGCAGGGGAAAAAAATTTATCTGCTGCATGCCTCAAGCAGGGAAGGCGCCGTGGTCATGTCCTCAAAACCGCTTACCGCCTATATCAAATCCAATAAAAAAATAAGCGGCGTCCTCGTCGCGAGAATAAGACCGTAACAGGAGGAGCCCTCATGCGATCCGCTCTAAAGAAGAGATCCAGAAAGGCCGGGCTGGGCCCGGGGTCCCTGATTCACATCGGAACCACCTATGCGGACCAGTCCAAAATCACTCTGGCGCGCTACGACGAAACGTCGTTTATGGAAAAGGACATCCACTCCCTCGCGGAGTTGCAAAGCGAAAAAAATCTGCCCGGCATTCTCTGGGTCAACATCGACGGATTGCAGGATGTCAAGCTCCTCGAAGAGATCGGAAAACTTTTCGGCCTTCATCCGCTGATTCTGGAGGACATTCTCAATACCGATCAGCGGCCCAAGGCGGAAGATTACGGCGATTATATTTATATCGTCCTGAAGAACATCCACAACCATGTGGACAAGATACTGCATGCCGAACAAGTCAGCATTATTTTAGGGCGCAATTTTGTTTTGTCCTTTCAGGAAAAAGAAAGCTCTCTGTTTAATCCGATTCGCGACCGGCTCAGCTCCGCCATGGGCCGTGTCCGCAAGGCGGGCGCGGATTATCTCGCGCATCACCTGATGGATGCCATCGTGGATCAGTATTTTGTCGTACTGGAGGACATCGAAGAAAAAATTGAACTCCTCGAAGACAACCTGGTTTTGAAAACAACCCCCGCCGATTTACGGGCCATCCATCTGCTGAAGCGGGAATTGATTGTTCTGCGCAAATCGCTGTGGCCGCTGCGGGAAGCGATCGGTTTGCTCCAGCGGGCGGATTCGCCGCTGATCGTCGATTCCGACTTGATTTACTTCAAGGACATTTCCGATCACATCATCGCCGTCATCGACACCGTGGACACCTTCCGCGACATGCTCGCCGGCATGCTCGATGTATATCTGTCATCCGCCAGCATTCGCCTCAATCAGGTCATGAAGGTTCTGACCATTATCGCCACGATTTTCATGCCGCTGACCTTTCTGGCCGGCATCTACGGCATGAATTTCGACCATATGCCCGAGCTGAGATGGCACTGGGGCTATTTCGCCGTCTGGACCGTCATGTTGACGATCGCCCTGGGCATGCTTATCTTGTTCCGCAAGAAGAAATGGATCTAGAGACAGGCAAATCGGTTGCAATCATTTGTAAAATATGCTCAATCTAGGCCCAGCAAATTAAATATTCAGGAGGACAAAAGTATGCAGGTATTTACAGCAAATGACATCGTGGAAGTTGCTGTCCGCATTGAAGAAAATGGCATTAATTTTTACAATTTCGCCCAGCAGATCGCCAAGACGGAAGACTCCAAAAAACTCTTTGAACA
>CAZGDK010000023.1:27357-31422 GCA_964525155.1 uncultured Smithella sp.
ACAATTTCGCCCAGCAGATCGCCAAGACGGAAGACTCCAAAAAACTCTTTGAACAGCTTGCCGCCGCGGAAGCCGCCCACAAGCGCACGTTTGAAAAGTTTTTATCCCAGATTGAATCCTACACGCCGCCCGAACGCTATGCCGGCGAATATACGGCTTATCTGCGCAATTACGTGGACAACAACCTGATTTTCACCAAGGACGTCATGGACAAACAGCTGGCTAAAGTGACCGATACCACAAGCGCGCTCGAATTCGCCATGCAGCGGGAACTTGATTCTATCCTGTATTATCATGAAATCAAGAATCTGGCGCCGCAGAGCCAGCATGAGACGATTGAAAAAATCATCAACGAAGAAAGAAAGCATTACGCCATGCTCCTGGACATGAAAAAGAAATATGCCTGCTGATGCCAGCCGGTCATCCCGTATAAAAAGCCGCCCCGCAAAAAGGCGGCTTTTTTTTGCCGTTATTTCGCCGCTATTTTTTTCATTACAAACTCGAAACCCAATTCAAGGAGGCATGATGGGACTTTCTTCTAATCAGGTATATTTCGCATGAACCTGTCATGCAGCTTGCTCAGAATGATGATGGCGGCAACGGAACCCACAAGGCACATAAACATATCGGTTTGTGTATCCCAGATATAGCCCTGGGTGCCGAGAAACGCTTCCGTATCGGTCGGATTGGAAAGGGATGCAAGCCATTCGATGATTTCATATAACGCGGAAAAGGCCAGGGGCACACAAACGGACATAAAGCCGAGCAACTTGCCGCTTTTCAAAGGCGAGGTCCGGGCAATCACTTCGCGGACGCAAATCGCCGGCACGAAGCCCTGCATGAAATGACCGATTTTATCGTAGTTGTTGCGCGTCCACCCGAACCAGTCTTCCATCCAGAAACCCAGCGGCGCCTTGGCATAGGAGTAATGCCCGCCGATCATAAGGACCACGGCATGGATGGCAATGAGTGTATAGGTGAGATGAGTCAGCGGGAATCTCCTGTATGTAAAAAGCAGGATGGGCAGAACCATCATGACCGGGGCGGTTTCCAGAACCCATGTGAGACGCGAATCATGCGGCTCGATTCCCGACCAGACCCAAACGGCCAAGACAAGAAACAGCAATATCAGGGGGTATCTATACGGCAACATAGTGTCTCCTTCATCGAATAAAATATTAGGGCCGGCCATCCGCCTTGAATGCGTCGTGGAATGTGACGGCGCCCTGCGGCATAGGTCCATCGAAAGACAAGGCAAAGAAGGCCTCCGGCGGCACACCCTCATGCGCGAGTCCCGGCACATTTTCAAACCCGAATCTCCCGTAGTAGTCCGGATGCCCGACAAGACAGCATCCCCGGGCATGCATCCCTTTGAGCCGGGACAGACCTTCCCGGATCAGGGCTTTGCCAATGCCCTGCCGCTGATACTCAGGCAGCACCGATACAGGCCCCAGGCCATACCAGTTTTCAGCGCCGTCCGAAATGGCCAGAGGCGAGAAGGCAATATGCCCGATTACGCGGCCATCGAGTTCGGCCACAAGTGATATCGTGAGGGCCCCGGCGGCGCGCAGCGCCTCGACAATAAACTGCTCAGTGTGATTGCTGATCTCAAGGGTCTTAAATGCGGCGATCGTGACGTCGGTTATGGCGCGCACATCGGCATCGGTTTCGCTTCTGACGATGATTTTCAAATTCAGGGGATCCTCCTTTCACTTCGTTGCCGCGGGCTGCGTGCCCATTCACCTGCCGGGACCTGCCACGTTCTCCGGGGCCTTGATTTTTTTGTACAGTGTCTCGGCGCAGTCCGGGCATATCCCGTGGCTGAAATCGGCTTGCGTATGATCGCGCACATAAAACTCTACTTGCTGCCGGTATCCTTCGTCATTTCTGATTTTTTTACAATGGCAACAAATCGGGATCAGTCCGCTGAGCGGACTGATCTGTCCCTGAGCCTGCTTGAGATTCTGTTTCTCTTCCAAGAGCTTTGTGTGATTTTCGATAAACATCTTTCCAAATTTTTCTCGGGACGATTCAAGACCGTGCGCCATCAGGGTCACCAGCAGAAACGAAGCAAGGAAGCGCAGACTCCCCCTGTCCCATAATCATAAATGTTAAACGAAAACGGATTGATGAGGATGATGCATAATACGCAGAAAAACACGGACACAAAAAAGCAAATCCAACCCGATAGATACGCAAATGCTCGTCGCTCTTCATCAGAACAAGCATACCGGATGAAACAAACACTATGACGAGGATATCGAGAACAAACTCCATCATATTCTTCTCGGTAAAGTCGACGATCGCAAATACAACGCTGGCGATAATGATGAAGGCGATGCATAAAAAGGCAAAATTCTGTTTTCTTTTTCTTTCCATACCCGCAAATCCCTCGCTGCAGGGTTTAACAGACAATAGAGATGGAACGATTTTCCACTTCCAACGCTATTGCCGCAATAACCATTGAAAGTCGAAACAATGCTTTTCCCCTCTGCTTAACCGGTGTTTCTAAAAGTAATTGATGCGTGATGCGTGGAAACATTAGCATGGCGGGATAATCATTATCAAATGAAATCTTCGAAATATTGCATGGTTGTCATGCAAATGAGTGCCGTGATGAAATGACTTATTTATCAATGGTCTCATAGGTAAATTCACGCTTGCTATGCTGGTCTTACGACCTTCAGGTTACGAAAGACGGCACCCAGGAATTATTTAAACTGGTTCCCGGCCTTCGCCGGGAAGACGACTGTAGACGGAATGGCCTCTGATGAGAAGACGATGATGAGACAAATGCGCTCCCGGTCAACAGCCCCTTTAAAATAATAAATCAGGGCGGTTCAAACGCGTTTAGATGCAAGGCGTGCCGCGAAAAGAGCCGCGAGGCGTATATGAACATACGTCGAGCGGAGCTTTTCGCGGCGCAACGCAGCAGATGAATGCGTTTCAACAGCCCGGTACCTTTTAATTCTTCAGATCGTATTTTTTTAGTTTATATCGCAACATCCGCTCCGACATGCCCAGCATGTCGGCGGCGCGGGTCTGATTGTCGGAGGCTTTGGCCATGGCTTCGCCGATGAGGCGCTTTTCCAGTTCTTCGAGCGATTCGCGAAGCGAGCCGGCGGTTTTTTTGTCGGACGATTCCGCGGGAGCCTCGTTTTGAAAAGGAAGGTCGCTTACGGTAATGTAGTCGTCACGGGCAATGACAACGGCGCGTTCGATGATGTTCACCAGTTCGCGTACGTTGCCGGGATAGTCGTACTTTAACAGCATGTCGCGCGCCTCGGCGGTCATGCCGTTGATGATTCGCGCATTTTCTTTCGCGAATTTTTCCATGTAGTGATCGATGAGCGCCGGCAGATCTTCTTTTCGTTCCCGAAGCGGCGGGAGATTCATTGTGACGACTTTCAGCCGGTAGAAGAGATCCTCGCGGAAAGCTCCTTCCTTGACACGCGTGTCCAGATTGCGGTTGGTGGCGCTGATAATGCGCACGTCCACGGAAATGCTGGCGTTGCTGCCCAGGCGCGAAATCTCGCGCTCCTGGAGAAAGCGCAAAAGCTTGACCTGGATGGCGGGCGACAGCTCGCCGATTTCATCGAGAAACAGCGTGCCGCCGTCGGCTTCTTCAAAACGGCCGATGCGCCGGGAGACGGCCCCGGTATAGGCCCCTTTCTCGTGGCCGAACAGTTCGCTCTCCAGCAGGTTCTCATGCAGCGCGCCGCAATTCACGACGATGATGGGCTTATGGGCGCGCGGGCTCAACTGATGAATCAGTCGGGCCACCAATTCCTTGCCCGTTCCGCTTTCCCCTGAAATCAGCACGGAAGCGCGGCTGGCCGCCACCCGGCTGGCCATGTTGATGAGCTCCACCATCTGCGCGCTTTTATAAATGATCTTTTCGGCGGTGACGCCTTTTTTCCCGAGCTCCTGCTTTAAGAGTTCATTTTCCCGGATGAGCCCGCGCCGCTCGGCCACGCGGTCCACCAGAATCAAAAGTTCGTCAAGCTCAATGGGCTTGGTGATGTAGTCGATGGCGCCGACCTTGATGGCTTCCACGGCGGTTTC
>CAZGDK010000024.1:0-23409 GCA_964525155.1 uncultured Smithella sp.
TCTTTTGCAGTGACAGATATTGTTCATGCGAGACCACCAGCGCCCGCACCGCCTCCTGGACCGCGGCAAAAAGCGGCAGATTCTTTTCGAGTTGCGCCTGGCGCAGTTTTTCCATTTCACTAAACGCATACAAAGCGGCGGGTTTTCCATGCGCAATGCATTGCTCTGTAAGCTTTTCCATGACGTCGGCGACAAAATCGCGCCACATGCTGACCATGTGCAGGATGCCGTCCACTTCGCCCGCATTCATCAATATGTTGTAAATTTCCAGATACACGTCCGGCGGCGCGGGGCCGATATCCACGGGATTGTTCCCGTTGAAAACGCCGGGCAGTTTTTTGAGTTTAGCCTTGGTGTCTTCGGAAAAGGGCGCCATGACCAGATCGGTTTGCGCGAGCAGATCCGCCCCGATGGTGCCGAAAGCGCCGGAATTGGTAAAGACGGCAATGCGCTTTCCGGAAAGGAGCGGCATTTCGGTGAGCATCTTCGGCAGAGAATACAGTTCTTCCGGCGCTTGAAGCCGGATCATGCCCGCCTGACGGCATGCGCCTTCGAAAACCGCGTCGTTTTGGGCCAGACCCGCGGTATGCGACGTCACCGCTTTCATCCCCTCTTCGCTTTTGCCGGTCTTGTACACCAGCACGGGTTTTTTCGTCCGCCGGACCGCCTCCATCAGCTTGCGCCCGTCGCCTACGCTTTCCAGATACAGGGCGATCACTTCCGTGTTGTCCGTGTCGAAATAATCGATAAAGTCCGCTTCATCCAGATCCGCTTTGTTCCCCAGCGATACCATTTTATTGAGACCGGAGATGTCTTCCACCAAACGTCCGGCTAAAAGCGCGGCAATGCCCCCGCTTTGCACGACGTAGGAGACGACCCCCGGATGCGCAATCGATGTCGGGGCCAGATGATTGGAGCCATACAGACAGCAAAACCGGCTGTGATTGTCGAACGTCCCCAGACAATTGGGGCCGATCAGGCGAATCCCATACCGAGCGGCGGCCTCGTCGATTTCACGCTGCAGCCGCCTGCCTTCTTCGCCCGCCTCCGCAAAACCCGCGCTTTCGATGACGATGTTTGATATGCCTTTTTCGCCGCATTGCCGGACAAATTCCGGAACCACAAACGCGGGCGTAATAATCACCGCGAGGTCAATCGTATCGGCAATGGCGTCGAGCGACGAAAACCCTTTGGCTCCGAAAACGTCATCGCCCGCGCGATTCACCGCGTAAACGCGCCCCGGATAGCGCGCGTCCCGGGTCAGCACCCGACAAATGGTGGCGCCCAGATTGCCTTGTGCGTTGGACGCCCCGATCACCACCACCGAAGACGGATTAAAAAATTTATCGATGCCGGCGGCATCAGCCTGCAGCGCCGCAACAGCCTGTGATGTTCTCATCATCAATACCTCCTGTTCGTTTTTCCGACCTGAAGGTTCTCTGCCCCATGGCCATTGTCCATTCAAACGAACGGTGTTTATATATATGAACGGTGTTTATTTTTCAAGACAATTTTTTAACCATGAAATTGTTTTTTCTCGCTTTCGAGACTGTGTCGCAATAGCGTCAAGTCGTCATTCTCGCGAAGGCGAGGAACCAGTTATTAACAGTCTCAAAATAGTAACGACATTTAATCAAATTACATTTTCCTCGTCACCCCGGCGAAGGCCGGGGTCCAGCTCAGCAAGTCTGGATTCCCGCCTTCGCGGGAATGACCCATGTTAATACTATTATGAGACCGTTAATAAATTATTACTTGATTCACCCTAAAGGGCACAAGCCGGGTCGCGCTACGATTGACTGGAATGACAATAAGGTGATTGCGACACAGTTTTTTCGCGAGAAACTCTCATGGCCCTCGTGACGCCATGTGGATTCATTTCTGATCTTCAAGGCTTTTTATAAAGTCGCACCAGATTGCGGGCGATTTTCTGGCGGTGTTGCATGACTTGACCGGCGCTCTTTGCCGGATGGTTGCGAAACGTGGCGACAATGCCGGTGAGCGACGCAAACAGGCAGTGGGAGTGGTCGCGGACATTGCCTTCCACATTCATTTTCCGAAACATGATATCCAGATGGTCAAGGATATTCCTTTCGATCACAGTAAGTTTTTCGAAGAGTCCGGGATCCACCGAACCGGTCAGGAAGAAATTCATCAGCATGCGAAAATACTGGTCGCGCTCCGTAAAGTATTCGATCCACGCCTGGACCACCTGCTCCAGCCCGCCGTCGGGCGAGGCGTCGATGATGGCATAGATCTTTTCAAAAATCTGATTGGTCCCCTTCAGGAAGGTTTCGGCAAACATCGTCTGCTGATCGGGAAAGTGCTGATAGATGATGGCGGGCGAAACACCGGCGCGTTTGGCGATGGTGCGCATCGACACCTTGTGGAAAGGCTTTTCGGTAAACTCTTTTTCCGCCGCCTCAATGATGATCAAACGCCGGGCCAATTTTTCCTTTTCCTTCAATTCCGCCAGAACACTTTTGGTTGTCATCAAAACCATTCAATCCTTTTGTTTTGGTGACGTTGTCTATACCACAGATCGGCAGACGACTGAAAAAAAAACTTAAAGACAACTAAGGGCGATTTCAAGCGAGGTGTTTTCTCCGGCAAAAAAGCATTGACAAAAACGCGTGGAGTGGGCTATGCGAGGTTGCACATAGGAAGCAGCAAGTTCTTCCGTCAATTCAATGAGCAGGGCAAGAGACCATGAAGAGTAAGCCCTAACAGGTTCAGGCCGATTAAAAGGCGCGTGTACGTGTTAGGGCTTTTTTATTGGCTCAAAACGGGTGGAATAAAACATTGGCAGTGGATTTTCTCAAAATTTTGCGCGACCGTCCGGTTATTGCGGCCTTCCGGGACGTCACCAGCCTCCGCTTCGAGACCTTCGATCGCATCGGCATTATTCTCATCCTGGGCGGGAACATCTTCGACCTTCCGCCGATTCTTGCCGCCGCGAAAAAACACAAGAAGGTGGTTTTCGTCGACATCGATCTTTTGAAAGGCATCGGCAGAGATCCGGCGGGCGTGCGCTTTCTGGCCACGGAAAGCCGGGTGGACGGCATCATCACCACGCAGGGAAGCCTCATCAAAAGCGCCAAGCAGGAAGGTCTGTTTTCCATTCAGAGAATTTTCATTCTGGATTCGGAATCTCTGTCCGGAAGCTTAAACGCCGTCCAGAAATCCATGCCCGACGCCGTGGACGTCCTGCCGGGCATTATCCTACCCAAAATTATCGGTAAAATTCGAGCGAAAACGTCCGTGCCGCTTATCGCCGGCGGATTGATCACGCAAAAGGAAGACATAAACGAAATTCTTGACGCGGGCGCCATCGGCATCTCCACAACCGAACAGCGGCTTTTTAACTATGAACGGCATCCAGATGCCTCGCATCCGGGAGGTGCGGGGGAGCCCTCTGGGCGTGAGGCCGGCGCGACAAAATCCGGGAAACCCGCATCGGAAGGCAGAAGACGAATCTATTGTGGCAATAACTTCAAAGGAGGAAGTGAACGGCAATGAAAGCAAAACTATTACTGGCGTTTTCCATTATTCTCATCGTCGCCTCGGGCTTTTGGGCGTATCGCGTCCAGACGGATTCCGGCAACGTAAAAGTAACAGATGTCCGTTTTACCGGCCCCGGCGGCATTACACTCTCCGCGCTTTTGTATGTTCCGAAAAACGCAACGCCCCAGAGCCCGGCCCCCGCCATTCTGGCGATTCACGGCTACATCAATTCCCGCGAAACCCAATCGGGATTCGCCATCGAATTTGCAAGGCGCGGCTTCGTCGTGCTGGCGCTTGATCAAACCGGGCACGGCTATTCGGATCCTCCGGCCTACTTCCATAAAATGGGCGGCCCCGCGGGACTGGCTTATCTTAAGGCGCTGGATATCGTCGATAAAAGCAAAATCGGCATGGAAGGCCACTCCATGGGCGGCTGGGCGTCGCTCAGCGCGGCGTTCAAAGCGCCCGACGATTACCAGTCCATCGTTTTGGAAGGCTCGGCCACGGGCGGTTTTCTCGCCCCCGAAGGCACGCCGGCCTTCCCGAAAAATCTCTGCCTCGTGTTCAGCACCTATGACGAATTTTCCAATATGATGTGGGATGCCCCCGTAGCCACGGACATCGTCAAAAGCGATAAACTCAAAGCCCTCTTCGGCGTTGCCGAAACCGATACGGTTCAGGTCGGCAAACTCTACGGCGCCATTGAAAAAGGCACCGCTCGAATCCTGCATCAGCCGGTCACCACGCACCCCGGCGATCATCTGTCCTCAGTGGCCATCGGCCATGCCGTCGACTGGTTTGACAAAACACTGGGCGCGCCCAACCCCATTCCTTCCTCCAACCAGACCTGGCACGGCAAGGAGCTCGCCACCGGCATTGGTTTTATCGGCTGCATTTTGCTGATGTTCGCGGTGGGGTCCCTTTTGCTTTCCTCCAGGACGTTTGAGTCTCTGGCGGGCGTTCCCGAAAATCCCAAACCGGCCACGGGACTCGGATGGGCAATCGGGGCGCTTCTCGCCATCTTTATCGGCCCCCTGACCTATTTCAAGGTCATCCTGCTGGTGGAGCCGAAATTTCCGCGCACCCTGTTTACGTCCCAGCCCATCACCAATTGCCTTTTGTCCTGGCTGATGGTTGTCGCGCTGATCTCGCTGGTGCTTTTTGTACTCTGGCATCTGACCAACAAGAAAAACGGCGCGGATGCAGTGTCTTACGGTTTGAAATCGGCGGACGGAAAGACGGGACGAAAAATCGCGCTGTCGCTGTGGTTTGCCTTGCTCACAGTGGCTGCGGCTTATCTGGCTTTGGCGCTTTCGGCCTTTTTCTTCAATACCGACTTCCGCTACTGGATTGTCGCGCTCAAACCGATGAGTCCGCTCCAGTTTAAAATCGCGCTGGGTTATCTTCTCTGGTTTATCCTGTTCTACATGATGTTCGCCGTTGTCCTGCACGGGCAGCTCCGGCCGGCCACCGGGTCTTTGGCCAAAAGAATGATCGTCAGCGCAACCATCGGTGCTTTAGGCTATCTTGGATTGCTGCTTTTTATCTACATTTCGCTCTTCGCCGGTGGAACCATCGGCTTCGGGCTTTTGACGGAAACCAATCACGCGTTGTTTTCCATTGTCGCCCTGCAGTTGTTCCCGTTGTTTATTCTCGTCAGTCTGATCTCCACCTATTTTTATGAAAAAACGGGCCTGATCTATCCCGGCGTGTTCGTTAATGCGCTGTTCATCGCCTGGTACGTGACGGCCGGCACGGCGACGCTGTTTAAGTTCGGTTGAGAGGAGTAAGGCAATTCAATATATTGCATCAATAAACGTTTTAAATTTGTCATGCCGGCGAAAGCCGGTATCCAGTAACCATTAATAATCCTGGATTCCGGGTCACGCTTCGCTTGCCCGGAATGACGAAAAAATCATTACCCTTAAGGAGGAAAGTTTTATGGACAAAAGATTCGGTAAAAGATTGGCAATGTGGATTCTGACAGGCATTGTGGCGGCTCTGGTGGCCTTCCCCATGATCGCCGGCGCGAAGGAATTCAAGTATGACAAGAAACCGTCATTCACCATCACGCATCCGGATGTCTGGAAGGACGATCCTGAAAATCCGTGGAAAGTCATGTATCGCGTCAAAGCGGCCGCGGGCGTGCCCATTCTGGATGTGCAGGTGCTGGACATTCCCAAAGGAGAAAAACTGACGACCATCGGAAAGTACTGGAAGAAAAACATCATCGACAAAGAGCAGAAAGTCGATACGAAAATCGCCTCGGACAAGATCATCAAACTGCCGGACGGCACCGAAGCCAATGAAACCATCTATGAGTGGAATTACAAAGGCGTCGTCGATTTGCAGACCATCAATGTCTCCGTCTTCAAGGATGGCAAATGGGTTTACGCCACCATCAACCAGACACAGGCGAGCGAACCTCTGAGAAAGGTGCTCTATACGCTGAAGTTTAAGAAATAAGTTCGCCAAAGCAGTAAAAAATTACATATTGCCACAGGGCAAGAGAATAAAGAGTAAGCCCTGATCGATACGGACCACGTTTGTGGCTGCCGTTTCGTTCAGGGCTTTTTTAATAGGTGAAAGGTTCAAGGAACAAGGATGAAGAACGATGATCAAGACGGATGTGATTATTATCGGGGGCGGGGCGACCGGCTGCGGGATCGCCCGGGATCTGGCGCTGCGCGGCATCGGGCATTGCGTGATCGAAAAAGGCGATTACGCGGCCGGGGCTACCGGCGCTTGCCATGGTCTTCTGCACAGCGGCGGACGCTATGTCGTGACCGATCCCATCGCCGCCCGGGAATGCTATGAAGAAAATCTGATCCTGCGACGGATCGGCTCCAAATGCGTGGAGCAAACCGGAGGCCTGTTTGTCCGCTTGCCCGGCGATTCCAAGCGATTCCGCGAACGCTTCCTGCGCGGATGCGACGACGTCGGTATTCCGACGGAGGTTCTCTCCGTAAGCCGGGCGTTGGAGCTGGAACCGAATCTGAATCCCGAGGCCGAAGAAGCCATCCGGACGCCGGACTGCTCCATCGATCCGTTCCGTCTGTGCCTGCTCAACATGAAAACCTCGCAGAAAGCCGGCAATCCATCTTTTACCCGCCATCGGGTCACGGAAATTATACAATCGCACGGCCGCTGCATTGGCGTCAGGGCGGTTTCCACCGTCACCGGGGAAACCCGGGAAATCCACGGCAATATTCTGGTCAACGCCACGGGCGCCTGGACCGACCGGGTTGCAGCGCTTGCCGGCTGCGAGGCGCCCATCACCCTGTCGAAAGGATCGCTGGTGATTACCAATTCGCGCCTTGGCAACATGGTGCTCAACCGGCTGCGGCCTCCTTCCGACGGCGACATCATTGTGCCCAACGAAGCGGTGAGCCTCGCGGGCACAACCGCGCTTCTGGCCGACGACCCGGATCAAATTTCCGTCCGTCCCGAGGAAGTCGACGCCATCATCCGCGAAGCAGGAAAAATGCTGCCCCATTTCCAGTCGGCTCGTATCATTCGCGCTTTTTCCGGCGTGCGCCCCCTGCTTAAATCTTTGAAGAAAGACAGCCGCGAAGTTTCGCGCGGGTTTCAAATTATCGACCATCAAAACGGGCTGTACAGCATCGTCGGCGGGAAGCTCACGACCTTCCGTCTGATGGCGGAAAAGATGGCGGACGTCATCATGGACGCTTTCAATCTGAAACGCGCCTGCGAAACCGCCGAAAAACCGCTCGACGGCCAGGAAGAGCTGAGCGGTTATCCTCTTTCCAAGCGCCTGGCGGACTTAAACGACGTCGTTTGCGAATGCGAACTCGTCCGGAAAGAAGACATTCTCCGCACGCTGCGGGAAAGCGGCTCCTGCCACGTGGGCGACCTGCAACACCGGACCCGGCTGGGCATGGGGCCCTGCCAGGGCGGTTTTTGCACCTACCGCGCTCTGGGCATTCTGCAAACGGAACAGGTGATGACGCCGGATCAGTCCAAACGCATGCTGCACGAATTTCTCCAGCGCCGGTTCCGGGGCATCCGCCACGTCCTCTGGGGCGATCAACTGCGGGAGGAACAGCTGGTGGAATATTTGTATCTGGGCATTCTCGGAATGGAGTCGTCACATGAGCATTATTGAATATGATGCCGCCGTCATCGGAGCGGGCGTTGCCGGCCTGACCGCGGGCATATCCCTGGTCCGGCGCGGATGGCGCGTGGCCGTGGTCACCGCCGGCGAACCGACGGCCTGCCTCTCAACCGGCTGCATTGACGTCTGCAAGGGCCCATCTCCTCTGGAGGCCATCGCCGGTCTGCCGGCGGCCCACCCGCTGCGCAAAGTATCGACAGAGTATCTTGCGTCCGCTCATAATCAGTTTCTGGAAATTATGGAAAAAAGTCGCCTTGACTACCGGGGAGATATCCTGAGCAATCGTAAAATCGTCACCGCCATCGGCGCCGAGAAAACAACCTGTCTCGTGCCGGACACCATGCAGGCTTCCCCCCCAAACGCACGGGTCCCGTTCCATCTGGTGACGTTTGCCGGACTGAAAGACTTCTATCCCAGTTATATCACCGCACAGCGGCCGGTTTCCGTCTCGACGTATGACGCCGGCGCTATAACCACCATGGGCATTGCCACGCGCTTTGAACAAGACGAGTTTCTGGAGGCTTTTCTTCAGTGGCTGGCCAATCAGCGCATCCGTGAAGACCTCATTGCCTTTCCCGCCGTTTTGGGTCTGGAGTCGGCGCACCGGATTCTTCGCGCCATTGAACAAAGAACGGAACGGCTGGTCTTTGAAATTCCCACCCTGCCCCCGTCCATTCCCGGCAGGCGATTATTCAATGCTCTGAAAAATTATTTTCGATCGCAAGGCGGCGAAATTTACTGGAACTGGCCGGTCACCGGCATGGAAAAGTCCGGCGCCAGCGTCGAGGCCCTTTACACCGCCAGCCACGGCCGGCCCAACAGCATCGATGCGCGCTCTTTCATTTTAGCCAGCGGCTCATTCGTCGGCGGCGGTCTTTCGGCCACCCGTGAAACGATTCTGGAAAAAGTCTTTCAGCTTCCCGTTTATATGCCCGAAAAGCGCGATGCCTGGTTCGAAAACGACTATTTTTCCGCCAATCATGCCGTAAGCCTCGCCGGCATTACCGTGGACGCTTCCTTCCGCCCCGACCAAGCGCCGCTTTCCAACGTTTTTATCTGCGGCGGCATTCTCGCCCATGCGCAAATCCTGAAATACGGCTGCGGGCACGGCCTGTCGCTTGCCACCGGCTATGCCGCCGCCCGAGCGTGCGCGGAGATGCTGTCATGAATTCCGAGCATTGCATCCGCTGCACCATCTGCGTTGAAAACTGTCCCGTCTTCCGGGTGAACCCGGCTTTTCCCGGCCCCAAACAGGCGGGCCCCGACGCGCAGCGCTTCCGTTCGGAGCGCGAAAAACCCGCTGACTCGTGGGTCTTTCTTTGCAGCCAGTGCAAGCGCTGCGAAATGGCCTGCCCCTGCGGCGTGGAACCCGCCCGGCTCATTTTGCAGGAGCAGCAGCGCTGTGGCCGGGAACATCCGCAAACAGCGGCGCGTCGTCTCTTCGCCAACAACTATTATTTAAGCCGGCTGGGTTCCCTGCTCGCGCCTCTAGCCAACGTTATCAGCCGCACCCAGACCGGAAAAAAAATGTTCAACGCCGCGGGCATCGCCACCGACATCCCGTTCCCCAAATTTCGTTTCCGGACCCTGCATCAAAAGAAAACGCGGGGCAGTCGGTCGGCCGCAAAAATTGCTCTGTTTCACGGCTGTTTTCTGAAATTTTACCGGCCGGACATCGGCCAAAAGATTATTCAGCTTTTGGAAGCCTTCGGCCTCGAAGTTGCCCTGCCCGAGCAGGTTTGCTGCGGTCTTCCGGCCCTGGGAAACGGTCATCCCGAACTTGCCCGCTTCTTTGCCCTTAAAAACGCCGCATCGCTTGCGCGCTATATCGACGCAGGCTATGACATCCTTTACAGCTGCACCTCCTGCGGCCTGTCGCTCAGAGACGACTATTCAGGCATCCTCAAAATTCCGCAGGCCAAAAAAATCGCCGAACACACCTACAACCTGCACGAGTATCTTCTGGATTTGATCTCCACAGGGCAAATCGAACCGTCGTTTGGCGAAGTCAAAACCCGCCTGGCGTATCACATTCCCTGCCATCTGCGCGCTTTGCAAATCGGCTATCCGGCCGCAAAACTGCTTAGCCGGATTCCCGGCGTGCAAATCGACGTGCTTGACGACGCCTGCTGCGGCCTGTCCGGCAGTTACGGGTTCAAACAAAGCAATGCCTCCACGGCCAGGCAGTTGGGGCAAATGGCCGTATCGCTCATCCGCAACACGAAGGCGGACGCCATTATGTCCGACTGCGGCTCCTGCCGCATGCAGCTGGCCGCGATTTCCGGTTGGAACGCTTATGATCCCGTGGAAATCCTCTGCGCATCTTTAAACATCAACATCAAACAAAACAATTTTTTATCAGGAGATCCATATGACAACGAATGGGGCTTCGCAACCCGGATGGCGGAGCTGCTCTGCTTTGTCATGAAGTAAGTATTGAAGTTCTATTGCGCAAGACCGTATTTTTTCAGTTTACGGTAGAGCGTGCTGCGGGACATGTTGAGTTGCCCGGCGATATTTTCCTTGCTGAGCTTCAGGGTGAGCATATGGCGCAGAAGCCTTTTTTCTTTTTCCGAAGGCGTTTCGAAATCAAGACGCTGCTTGCGCGTCGGGTTTATGTCGACTAGTTCCGGCGGGACAAGGTTAAACGTCAGCCGGTCCGATGAGGCGTAATTCACCATCCGCTCCACAACGTTTTGCAGCTCCCGCACGTTGCCCGGCCAGCGATAGTTCATGAACACCTCCATCACGTTTTCATCCACGCCGGAAACATTTTTTCCCTGCGCCTTTGCATACTTTTGAACAAAATGCTCCGTCAGAAGCGGGATGTCGTCTTGCCTTTCCTTAAGCGGCGGCAGGTGAAGATTAAACACGTTGAGACGATAATAGAGGTCTTTGCGAAAATTGCCGCGGTTCACTTCCGCAAGCAAATCCCGGTTGGTGGCGGAAATAATCCGGACATCAATGGAGCGGACCTCATTGCCGCCGACGCGGACGATGTATTTATCTTCGATGACGCGCAAAAGCACCGATTGAATGTCTAATGGAATTTCGGCAATTTCATCCAGAAAGATCGTTCCGCCGTCGGCCAGTTCGAATTTCCCCTGGCTCCCGCCCCGGCGCGATCCGGTAAAGGCGCCTTCCGCATGGCCGAACAGTTCGCTCGCGATCAGGTCGCGGGGAATCGCCGCGCAGTTGATCGCGACATAGGGTCCGTCCTTGCGCGGGCTGGCGTTGTGAATGGCCTGGGCCAGAATGTCCTTGCCCGTTCCGCTTTCCCCCAAAAGCAGCACGTTGGACACGCTTTGCGAAATGACGCGCGCCTGATCCATAATGATTCTCAATTCACAATTCCTAAAACAGATGTCCTTAAACGTAAAATTTGCCCTGCCGCCGTTGGCGCGGGCGATATGCGCTTTATTCCTTTTGATTCCGGAAAAAAGCAGCAATTTACCGGTCACGGTCCCGTTGGATAAGGCAATCGTGTTGGTTGTCAGCAAAAATTGGCCCACGCCGTCCGCGGTTCGGATTCCGATCTTCACATCGCATACGGGTTCATGTTGTTCAACGACGGCAAAAAAATCCGCGTTTTCTTCGTTTTTAAAAATTGCCTTAAGCGGCATGCCGCTTAAGTTCTGATTCGTGAGACAGAAAATATCGCGCGCTTTTTCATTGACAGCCATAATGCAGCCGTCGTTATTCACGGCAATGAGCGCATCCTTAAAAGAAGAAATCACGACGTTTTGTAGACTGAAAGCGGCATCCGATTTTTCAAAAGCAATTTTGCATTGAAAAATCGCTTTTTGAGCCCTTATTTCATTTTCAATGGCTTCGGCGGCCGCGAAGGCAAGGCCCCGGGTGAAAGGATGGGTATCCGAATAGAAATGCCCGACGGAAATGCATCCAAGCAGTTCTCCTTCCTGATTCAGGATCGGTTCGCCGGACGACGAAATGAAGTGAAGGCAGTTCAGGTAATGATTGGCGCCAATCACCTGTTTGGGCATTTTATTTTCTAAAATGTAAGCAATGGCGCAGTTGCCGACTAAATCATAGGACCATCGGCTTCCCGGCATGAAATTAAACATTCTGTTATACTTGATGCCCTTTCCTTCTTCGATGGCATAGAGCATATAGCCATCAGGATCAAAAAGGGCGACCGTATAACTGAAACCTTTCAGGGAACGGAACAGATTATGCAAAAAGGGCTGGCTGATATTAATAAAAGTCTGGTGTTCATTAATTTTTTCTTCGAGGGCGCAGCCGGTCAACAGGTGGTTTTGCGGTGCTCCAAAAGGATTGATGTTGAGGCCCTTGCAGCGCTCCCATTCCTTGAGTGTTTCCGGAGAAACGATGCCCGTATTAATGTTCTTTTCTCCGCTCACAAATTTCTTCCACTCCAGATGGATGGCCCTGTTGAGCGCAATCAGTTGATTTTCGCGATTTTCGGAAAAGTATTCATGGAAGTCGTAAGCGCGCATCATTTGGTCCTTCATGTATCAATGGCCTTCAAAAGCATTAATCCTGATTCTGCAGACCGTATTTTTTCAGTTTGCGGTAGAGCGTCGTCCGGGACATGTTGAGTTGCAAGGCGATATTTTCTCTGGTGAGCTTTAAACTCAGCATGTGGCGCAGCAGCCTTTTTTCTTTTTCCGAAGGCGTCTCGAAATCAAGACGCTGCTTGCGCGTCGGGTTTATGTCGACTAGTTCCGGCGGGACAAGGTTAAACGTCAGCCGGTCCGATGAGGCGTAATTCACCATGCGCTCCACAATGTTTTGCAGTTCCCGCACGTTGCCCGGCCAGCGGTAGTTCATAAACGCGTCGATCACCTGCTCATCCGCACCGGCAATGATTTTATTCTGAGCCTTTGCATATTTTTGAATAAAATGATCCACAAGGAGCGGAATATCGTCTTGCCTTTCCCTAAGCGGCGGCAGGTAAAGATTAAACACGTTGAGACGGTAATAAAGGTCTTTGCGGAAATTGCCGCGGTTTACTTCCGCAAGCAAATCCCGGTTGGTGGCGGAAATAATCCGGACATCAATGGAGCGGACCTCATTGCCGCCGACGCGAACGATGTATTTATCTTCGATGACGCGCAAAAGCACCGCTTGAATATCCAGCGGCATTTCGGCGATTTCATCCAGAAAGATCGTTCCCCCGTCGGCCAGTTCGAATTTTCCCTGGCTCCCGCCCCGGCGCGAGCCGGTAAAAGCGCCTTCCGTATGGCCGAATAGTTCGCTTGCGATCAGGTCGCGGGGGATCGCCGCGCAGTTGATCGCGACATAGGCTCCGTCCTTGCGCGGGCTTTCATTGTGAATAGCCTGGGCCAAAATGTCCTTGCCCGTTCCGCTTTCCCCCAAAAGCAGCACGTTGGACGCGCTTTGCGACATCACGCAGGCTTCATCGAGAATACTTTTAAAGCGTTCGTTTCGACAGCGGATATCTTTAAAAGAAAAGTTCGCTTTGGCGCCGATGGTTCTTGCAATCAGCGTTTTAATTCTTTTAATTTCGGAAAATATCATCAGTTTGCCGATGGAATTTCCGCTGGGCAACGAAATAGCGTTGCATGTCAGCGAATAATCACCCACACCCTGCTCCGTCAGGATGCGGACTTCCACGTCGCTTACGGATTCCTGTTGTTCGGCCGCGTCCAAAAACCCTCTGTTTTCTTCACTTTTGAAAATAGCCCGAAGCGGCATGCCGTTTACGTCCCTGGCCTCGAGGCCGAATATCTTGCGCGCCCTTTCATTGATCGTTAGGATACTGCCGTTGTTATCGACGGCAATGAGCGCTTCCGGAATCGATGACAGAATCACTTTTTGCAGACTCGAGGCAATATCCGTTTGTTCAAACGCCGCTTCGCATTGAACAAGCACCTTCTGGACCTGCCATTCATTTTCGATGGCGTGCGCCGCGGCGACCGCCATGCCCAGCGTATGCGGATGGGTGTCGGAGTAAAAATTGCTGACTAAAATGCACCCCAGCAATTGCCCGTCTGGGTCAAGAATCGGAGCGCCGGACGAGGTGACATAATGAAAAAATTTCAGGTAATGATTAGCGCCCATGACTTGCTTCGGTTTCTTATACTCCAGAATATAGGCCACGGGGCAATTGCCGATACCCTCTTTTGTCCAGCGGCTGCCGGGGTAAAATTTGAACAGGGTATTGTAAATGGTATGTCGCTCTTCGATCAGTACTTTGAGCAAATACCCTTCCGAGTCGAACAAACCGACGGAATAGCTGTACTCTTTGGTCGATTGAAAAAGTTTGTGGGCAAAAGGCTGGCTGATGTTGATAAACGCCTGGTTGGCGGCCAGCTTTTCCTGAAGGGCGCTTCCGGTTAAAACGGCATTTCGCGGACTGGACAATGGGTCAATGTTCATCGTCCGGCAATACATCCACTCATCGAGCGTCTCCTGGGAAACAACCGTCAAATCAACGTTGTTTTCGCCGCTGATGAATTTCTTCCATTGCTGATAAATGGCCTTGTTGAGAAGTTTAAGGTTATGCCCCTGATCTTCAGGATCGTATTCATTGAAATAATCGAACGTACGCATCAGCAAGTCCTCCATGGTCAATGGCGCAAGTTTGTTTCATATCTGTATCACATCACGTCCTTTGTTAGAGACACACGCAACACGAACTGACACAAGAAGTCAAACAAAATTATCATCGGATAGAAACAAAATCATAAAACAGCTATAATATCAGCTATATGCATGCAATCTAGAACATGGCATACATCCTGCTAAGTATTTTATTACAGATTTAAAGAACGTTTTCGTCCGAATCGAAAGTGAGGGAACCAAAGCGCAAACCGGCAAAAACCAAAATATTGGTCCGCATTCGCAGCAACGCAGACCATCGGCGACGTAAGCAAAAAAATAATCAATTAAAAGGAGGTATTTGATGAAAAAAAGAAAAGGTCATTATTTTAAATTCGCTTTCATTCTTTGCTTGATCGCGGCATTGCTCATCGTCACGGCCGGCGCTTCCGTCTGGGCGGCCTGCTCCACCAACAAGTTGCGCGCGATTCCCGCCAATCCGGCAACCGACGGCCCCTGGCCGGTAGGATCAAAGGTTGTCACCATCAGCGGTCTATCCTCGGTGGTATGGTATCCGGCCGTTCCCGGAAGCCAGGTCGGCAAGGCCAAAGATTCCTACTGCATGAAGGATTATATCACCGTCAACGGCACCCGCGAAGAACACACCTGGACGATGAACAGCTACCGGGATCTGCCTGTCGATTCCAGTTACGGCAAGTATCCGATTATCGTTTACGTGCATGGCACGGGAGCGATTAAGTACGCCCACCATGTTCTGGCGACCCATTGGGCCAGCCGCGGCTTTGTCGTCATCTCCGCGGACAACCCGAAAATTTATCTAAAGGATGCGCTGGCCAGCCCATTGGGCATTCTGCGGGCGGATCAGCAGGGCGATACCAAAAAAATCATTAGCGCCGTCAAATCAGCCACCGGCTCTCTGGCCTTCTTAAAAGGCAAAGTCGATACCACCCGCATCGGTCTGGCAGGCCACAGCGCAGGCGGTTTTGCAGTCGCCAAACTCAACAATGTAAGCGGCGTTCAGGTCATCATCCCCATGGCCAGCCCCGCCAAAGTCAGTTACAGCACCAATGTAAAATCAGCCATGCTGATGGGCGGTATGGCGGACAATGCCGCCAAATGGAGCCTGATGCAGACCTCTTACACCTTAACGACCGTCCGGAAGAAGAGACTGGTCGGCATTCCCAACGCCGGACACATGGTTTTCACCAATCTGTGTGACAGTGTCGCCAAAGCGGAACAATACGGATTCGATCTCTCCGGGCTTGACAGCATCGCCCACGACGGCTGCGGAAGCTCGTATATCGATCAGAAACTCGGCTGGGAAATCGTCAACTACGGATCGACGGCGGTATTTGAAGAAACATTGCAGTGCAATGCGACATCGGCCGCAAGCCTTGGCGCGATGGCCGGTAAATATAGCGGAGTTTATTACAAGTAGGGAACAAGCGGTTGCAACCCCTTGTTCTAAAAGAGGAGAGGGATTTTCATGCAAAGGATGCGCGCACTGATCATTCAAATGAAGAAATGCGGATAACAGGTTGGTCCTGAATTTTTTCGGGATACAAAAAACAACACAAACTAAAAAAATGCATTAAATCAAAAGGAGATTGATGATGAAAAGAAAATCAACAGCCAATTTTTTAATTCTGTTACTTGTGGGCCTGTTTGTGGTGGGCGCAACCTTCTCAAGTGAAGCCCAGTGGTGGTGGTCCTCGAGTTCGTCGAGTTCGTCAGGCAGCACATCCGGTTGCCCGTCCGGCGCCATCTGCCGTCCGGAAACGCCCGGCTCTTACGGCACCAGCGGTCCCTACGGCTATTCCACCACCTCATTGCCCGGCTACGCAGCCGGCGCTACTGTTTATGTTCCCAAAACCGCCACGGCGCCTTTTTCAGCCATCGTTTTCATGCAGCCTTTCTGGGGCACGCAGGCCGCTGACGCCGCGTGGGGACCTTTCTTTGCCACGCACGGCATCGTCTATGTCAACTGCTCCGCCAACAGCACCACGACGGATACGGTCGATATGAGAGCCACGCAGCAGTGGAACGCCTACAATGCGCTGAAAGCCATGAACACCCGTTCAGGTTCCGTCCTCAAAGGCAAGCTTGCCACCTCCAGAATCGGTTTGATGGGCTGGTCGATGGGCGGCGGCGCCACCTGGATCAACGCTTCCAAATCAGGCCCCAAAACAGCTTTAACACTGGCGGGCCACAATATGAGCGCCGTCAACATCGCCTCCAAAGGCTACTCCATCAAGTGCCCCACCCTGCTGATGAACGGCTCGACGGATGTGACCGTTCTGGGTGGTATGGGCCAGTCCCTGGGCGTTTACACCGCCATTCCTTACGGCGTACCGAAAGTGATCTATGAAATAGCCCTGGCCGGTCACTTTGACTGGAGCGGCCCGGTTACGGCCTTAACGCCCAACTCCGGCAAGATCGCGCTGGCGTTCCAGAAAACGTATCTGGACGGCGACACGCGCTGGAAGCGCTACATTTCCCGTCCGCTGGATGCATTGGTCTGGATGACGTCGGGCCTGTAGTAGTCGGAGCTGAAGGAGGCTCATTACAAAGCAACCCTTCCTCTTTCAGGCCTTTTCTTCTTTCCGCCTGAAAGATGCGATATGCCGCCGGAATACATGATGTGTTCCGGCGGCTTTTTTCATGATTGTGCCATTGTGAAAATGGATTTTTAAAACCGATTATCTTGCGCAATACTGTCCCATCACATGACACATCATCAGGACACATGGCACACGAAATGAAACGTCATTAAGACAGAAAAAAATAGCCAAGTCGGAATCTCGAATAATACTCCAATAAAATCAATAATATATAATCAACAAACCCTGTGGCACGTATTATGCTATTAAACTAATAAACGCTCGAAGTACCCTTTTTCGGGATTCGTGCGGGAACAAAATATTCGTTTTTTTTAAATAGAAAAGGGAGGGCTCCATGAAAACGAACAAGACATTCAAGTTCAGCTTAATGGAAAGAAAAAAACAAAAATTATGGATTTTAGCGTCAATGTGCTTTTTGTTGATCAGCATGCTGGCGTCAACAGCAAACGCGCAATGGTGGTGGACCTCCAGCAGCTCATCGAGTTCAAGCAGTTCATCCAGTTCAAGCAGCTCGTCGTCGTCCGGCGGGATCGGGCCCAACCCGAATCCCAGTTGGACCGTGGGCGCCCGTGTGATTCGCCACAATCAGGCGTCGCCTTACGACTATTATGCCGCTAAAGACCCGACGATTGTTTACTCGGGCGGCAAATACCATGTGTTTTACACCGGCGCGAACCAAAGCGGCGGATGGCAGATGCTTTATACGTCCGCAAGCACGATTGCCGGATTGGCCAGTGCCTCGCGCACTTACATGAGTAGAATCGGCGAAAGTTATTTTTGCGCGCCGCAGGTGTTTTATTTTGAACCCAAGGGGCTTTGGTATCTGGTCTATCAGGATGGCACCTATGGGGCAGCCTATGCCACAACGACGAACGTCGCCGACCCCAATTCATGGTCCGGGCCGAAATCCTTCGGCATATCAGGAAACCTGGGATGGGATTATTACGTCATTTGCGACAGCAATTACTGTTACATGTACAATTCGCCAAGCGACGGCTCGGGCAAAGTCTTTATGCGTAGGACAACCCTGGCCAATTTCCCGTCCGGTTGGGGATCGGCTTCGGTGGCTATAACGGATACCTTTGAAGGGGTTAACGTCTATAAATCTCTGGCCGACGGCAAATTCTATCTGCTGTCGGAAGACCAGAAAGACGGCCGTTACTACGAGTTGTGGACATCGTCTTCCGCAGGAGGACCATGGACAAAGGTCTCGGAAAAATGGGCCTACCGCGGCAATCTGGCAACCTACGAATCGGATAAGTGGACAACCAATGTCTCCCACGGCGAGTTGATTCGCGCCGGCATCAACCAGAAACTTGAAATCAATGACATCAACCGGGTGGATTTCCTGATTCAGGGCACGACCAATCTCAATGCGTCATCTTATCAGCAGATCATCTGGGATCTTGGCGTCATTCGGAATTACTCCGGTGGTTCGTCCTCATCTTCGAGTTCGTCGAGTTCCTCCAGTTCGTCGAGTTCCTCCAGTTCAACATCATCAACCAGTTCATCCAGCGGAAATTTCGCTGTCAATGGCGGAGTGGAAAGCGGTTTGACGAACTGGTCAACCAACGCCGGCACGCTGACGCGTTCGACTACGGAGAAACGCAGCGGCACGGCAAGCGCTCTGATCAGCGGACGCACGGCAGCCTGGAACGGCATAACCTTCAATCCGGGAACCCTGACCAACGGCAACGTTTATTACGTTTGTGTCTGGGTGAAATTGGCCCTGGGATCAGCCAACAGCGAAGTATATCTCACCGCCAAGCGCCAGGACGATTCGGATACGTCGACGAATAATGAATATACGCGCGTCGCCACCGCCACCGCCACCGCAAGCGGCTGGACGCAGTTGGTAGGCACGTATACTCAAAGCGGCACCGCCTTCCAGCATTTCTATATTGAAGCCGCCAATACAACGGTCAGTTATTATGTGGACGACTTTGCCATTACCTTGAGCGGCTCGAGCAGTTCATCAAGCTCAAGCAGTTCAAGCAGCTCGACCTCCAGCAGTTCCTCCGGCGGCGGCGCCAAGTTCGTTGGCAATATCGACCAATCCGGTAAAATACCTTCGGACTTTTTAAAGTATTGGAATCAGTTAACACTGGAAAATGCAGGCAAATGGGCATCTGTGGAGGGCACCCGGGGAACCATGAACTGGACGGCCATCGACACCGCCTACAAGTATGCCAAGGCCAACGGCATTCCCTTCAAACACCACACGTTCGTTTGGGGCTCACAGTATCCGAGCTGGATGAATAATCTTTCCGCCAGTTCACAAAAAGCGGAAGTGGAAGAATGGATCAAACTTTACTGCCAGCGTTATCCCGACACGGAATTGATCGATGTCGTCAACGAACCCGACCATAAAAGACCGAGCTGGTATACGGCCATCGGCGGCACGGGAACAACCGGTCATGACTGGATCATCTGGTCTTTCCAGAAAGCCCGTCAGTATTGCCCGAAATCCAAACTCATTCTCAACGATTACAATGTCCTTCGCTGGGATACGGACAAATACGTCGCCATTGCCAACAAAGTCAAGGCCAAGGGGCTTTTAGACGGCGTCGGCTGCCAGGCGCATGGTCTGGAAAGCCAGTCCTTCTCCGAACTGCAGACCAACTTCAATAAGATCAAAGGCATTGGCGTGCCGATTTATATCTCCGAATACGACGTCAACCTCCAGGATGACAATCAGCAGCTTTCGGTCATGAAGCAGCAGTTCCCCTTGTTCTACGAAAGCCCCAATGTCGCCGGCATCACGATTTGGGGGTACGTCTATGGCCAGACCTGGGTTTCCTACAGCGGCCTGATACGTAACGGTTCGCCGCGCCCGGCCATGACGTGGCTGATGAATTATTTGAAAAGGTAAGGAGCAACTATCGATAACCATGAGCACTTCATTATGAGGAGCGATTTATGAAAAAATTATCAGCGATCTTTTTACTTGCGTTGTTGTTTACCGTCATGCAGCAGTCCTCTGCTCTGGCCGTTTACAAATCGGGCACGCATAACGGGTATTTCTATTCCTACTGGTTTGACGGCAAGGGATCCGTATCCTATTCACTGGGAGCCAAAGGCAATTATAGCGTCAAGTGGAGCAAAGTCGGGAATTTCACGCTCGGAAAAGGCTGGAATCCCGGTTCGGCCCGAAAGGTAGGCTATAATGTCGGCGTTTATTCGAACTCAGGCGGCGGGACGCTGGGGCTCTATGGGTGGACAACCAGTCCGCTGATCGAATATTACGTCAATGAAATGTGGGGAACACATAAGCCCACCGGAACGTATGTGGGCACACTGACCTCCGACGGAGCAACTTACACGATCTACAAGAGTCAGCGGGTCAACGCGCCGTCCATTCAGGGCACCAAAACGTTCTGGCAGTATTTCAGCACACGGAATGCACAGAATTCCAAAGGGGCAAATCATACCATCACATCGGGAAATCATTTTAATGCCTGGAAAAATAAAGGCCTGAAACTGGGGACGCACAATTACATGATTATGCTGACGGAAGGCTGGGGAGGAAGCGGCAACGCCAACTTAACAGTGTGGTAGTAAGTTTTAGCCGGCCTTCGTCCCAGTATGAGCCGGATACAATTTTTTAAACCCGCAGGGAACAGTTTCACAACGGCGTATGCCGGATGAAGGTGTTCCCTGCGATTTTTTTGGTTACGTATGCGCTTTATTTTATGAACAGACGCTTCATTTTCTTTTTCATGGTTATCATTCTCCTTTTCTGCGCCTGCTCCCAAAAACAGCCGGATGATTATGTTTTCGTCAAAGGCGGAACTTTCCAAAACACGAAGTCAAATTATTACGGAACGGATGTAACCATATCCGACTTCTACATCGGCAAATATGAAGTCACGCAAAAAGAATGGGCGCAGGTGATGGGCAACAACCCCTCTCAATTCCTAGGCGACGCTTTGCCCGTGGAAAATGTCAGCTGGTACGACAGTGTTGAATACTGCAATAAACGAAGCATCAAAGAAGGCTTGAAGCCTTATTACGGGATCGACAAGAATAAAAAAGACCCGGAAAACGACAATCCGCTGGACGATCTGAAATGGACGGTTACGATCAATCCGGACGCTAATGGCTATCGGTTGCCCACGGAGGCGGAATGGGAATACGCCGCGGGCGGCGGGCGGAAAAGTAAACATTACACTTACAGCGGCGGCAATGAAATCGATCAGGTCTCCTGGTATTGGAGAAATTCCGGAGATAAAAAACTGACCGGATTTTGGTCCTGGTCGACGCTGGAAAAAAACCATAACGCGACCAAACCAGCCGGGAGAAAAAAACCGAACGAATTGGGTCTTTACGACATGTCCGGCAATGTCCGGGAATGGTGCTGGGATTGGCATGAACGCACCGAAACGGACGGGCAAGGGCGCATCTGGAGGGGCGGCGGCTGGATCGGCGGCGAATTCTGCTGCGAATCGACTTTCCGGGGCGGCTTCGAAGCCAGCGGCAGGGGCCCCGATCAGGGTTTTCGCGTGTGCCGCAATGCCCCGCGTTAATGTTTCCCCGCCGGTTTTTCTATTCTTAATGGTCTTATTCTGCGGCCCGGCAGGCGTCGTCGAGAGCGCGCATGGCGGCGGGGGGAGAAGGCGCGTCGCAAACCGCCCGGATGACGGACGCATTGTGCGGACGCGGCTGCAAGCGCCTGATGCGCTCCAGGTCCAAACCGCCGATCGCCACAACGGGATGCCGGCTTATAGCCAGAACATCTTTCAAGCGTTGCGGACCAAGCACCGGGTCGGGCCGTTCTTTGGAACTTGTGGCATAAAGCGGACCGAAGCCGATGTAATTCACCGGCGCGTCGTTGGCGTCTGCAACCTGCTTCAGGTTATGCGTGGAAAGACCCAGCAGCATGTCCGGACCGATAAGCCGCCGGACCTCAGAGGCAGGCAGATCCTCCTGCCCCACATGCACGCCGTCAGCCTGAACCAAAAGCGCGATGTCGGGCCGGTCGTTGACGATGAAGAGCGTGCCTGTCCCCTGAGTAATTCTCCGCATAACCTGCGCCAGCCTAAGATGTTCAAGCTCATTTTGGCCCTTATAGCGCAACTGCAGGGCCGGAATGCCGGCTTCCACGGCCTGGCGGCAAAGCGTTTCATAGCCGTCGCGCGGCTCGGTTAATATCAGGTAAAGCCCGCGCCGCAGGAATAATCGTTGTTGATATCCCTCCGCCTGCGTCATAAGCGCGCCAGAATCTCTTCGGCCGCCTTCCGGCCGGAAAGCAGCATCCCGCCGAAGACCGGCCCCATGCGGTAGCCGCCATAGACCGCATTGGCGGCCATGCCGCTGACATACAGGCCGGGATAGACCTCGCGCGTGTTCTCCACCGTCTGGAGTTCGCCCTGTTGCGCTTCCATCGATTTTTCCCCCACCATGCCGCCGGTCGCCGTATTCAATCGAACGCCCATTTTGCGCACCAGCACTTCCGTAACACTGGCCGGATGGCCCGTGCCGTCGATGACGTATTTGGCATACAGGGTCAGCGGGTCCACATGCCACTTCAGGATGTCCACCGCGCCCCAGTTAATGACCAGGCCGGCCACGCGTCCGTTCTTGATGACCACATCCTCCATGGCTATGAGGTTAAAGACGCGCAGACCGGCCCGCACGGCCTTGTGGATGAGCGTTGCCGTCACATCCACGGCATCGAGGACATAATAGCCCGGTTCATATTCCGTTCCTTTGAGGTCGAATTCATCCAGCAATTGCCGGCCCGCCTCCTGGACCACGATGGAATTGAACATCATCCCGCCGCCCCAAACGCCGCCGCCTATGGACAATTTGCGCTCGAAAAGAGCGACTTTCCGGCCCGCCCGGGCCAGATAGTAGCCGGCGACCAGACCCGATGGCCCGCCGCCGACAATGGCAACGTCAAGCTCCAGGCAGCTTACGAGTTTCTTAAAATAGGAATCCAAAATGGCGCGACTGATGGTGACTTCGTTTAACATGATAAACCTCCCTAGATTTTTTTTCAGGAGGCGGACGGACATGTACGGCCATAAAAAAATCCGTTTCTCGCCAGGGGAAACGGATCGATACACCTTCTATTTTCTCCCTACGCCGGCATTACCCGGATCAGGTTCAATGGGTATAATCTCAGACCTTGTCGGCCACCCCTGCGCGCTAATTATCGGCTGGTAACATTTCTGTCAAGACGAAATGATCATTCGCCTTCCTGATACATGGACTCGATGAGGTCCTTGTATTGTGCGGCGATGGATTTGCGTTTGACTTTCATGGTGGGGGTGACTTCCCCGTCTTCCGTGTAGAGCTTTTTGTCGAGCAGCCGGAACTTGCGGATGTTTTCCACGCGGGCAATCTGGCGATTGACCTGCTCGACTTCGTCGGAAATGAGCTTCACGACCTCTTCCGTTTTGGTGAGGCTGGCAAACGTGGTGTACTGAACCTTGTGGTCCTGCGCGTATTTGACGACGTTTTCCTCGTCGATGACAACCAGCGCCGTGATGTATTTGCGCCGGTCGCCGATGACGACGGCGTCGGTGATGTACGGCGAGAATTTCAGCAGGTTTTCGATATACTGCGGCGCGATGTTCT
>CAZGDK010000024.1:23419-31362 GCA_964525155.1 uncultured Smithella sp.
TCGCGAAATCGGGCACGATGAGGGCCGTGATGTACTTGCGCTGGTCGCCGATGAGGGAGGCCTGCTCGACCAGGGGGCTTGCCGTGAGGAGCCCCTCGATGACCTGGGGCGCCACGTTCTTGCCGCCCGCGGTGATGATCAGGTCCTTTTTGCGGTCGGTGATTTTCAAATAGCCTTCCGCATCGACTTCGCCTACATCGCCGGTGTGAAACCAGCCGCCTTCGAGCGCGGCGTCCGTCGCCTCCGGCTCCTTGAAGTAGCCCTGGAAGATGCCGCCGTGGCGGATGAGAATTTCTCCGTCGCCGGCGATCCGCACGTCGGTTTCCGGCAGGCTCCGGCCTACGGTCCCCAGCTTGAAATGCAAGGCATCGGAGATGTGCGTGATACCCGTCGTTTCGGTCAGCCCGTAGCCTTCACGGATCGGAATGCCGATGCTCTGGAAGAATTTCAGGATTTCATGCGAAATGGGGGCGGCGCCGGAAAAGCCCAGGCGTACGCGGTCAAAACCCAGACGCTCTTTAAGCTTCCAGAACACGCAAAAGTACGCCAGCCGATAGGCCAGGGACAGATACCAGGGCATGGGATTATTGGCGAGTTTCACAGTGTTGTACCGCGAGCCGATTTTGAAGGCCAGAGAAAAGACCGTGCGCTTGAGCCAGGTGGCGTCCGCCATCCTGAGCACGATGCCGGAATGATATTTTTCCCAGATGCGCGGCACGGCGTGAAAAAGAGTCGGCGACACATCGCGCAGATCGTTCATGACGGTGTCGGTGTTTTCGGTGAAGTTGACGATGTGTCCGCAGTGCAGGTGCATCATCAGATCGAAAATCTGTTCATAGACATGGTTGAGCGGCAGGAAGGAAATCGTTTCGTCCTCCCGGTGCATTTTGGTGATTTTTTCCGTTTGCCTGGCAATCCAGAGATAATTATGGTGGCCGATCATGGCGCCCTTGGGCGGGCCGGTGGTGCCGGAGGTGTAGATGATCGAGGCGGTTTCTTCGGTTTTTCCTTCAGCGACGATGTGTTCATAAAGGCCGGGATGTTCTTGAATCGTTTTTTCCCCCAACGCCAGCAGATCGTCAAAACTCATCAGCATCGGGTCCCGGAAATGCTTCAAGCCCTCCATGTCCCAGACGATTATTTTTCTCAGATGCGGCGTGCGCTCCCGAAACGCCAGCGCCTTGTCAAACTGCTCTTCGTCTTCGCAGAAAAAAGCGACCGATTCGGAATGCCCAACAACATACTCGCATTCGGCCGTTGGGTTGGTAGTGTATACGCCGACAAAAATCCCTCCCAGCGACATGACGCCCATCGCGGAATAAAGCCATTCCGGCTTGTTTTCGCCGACAATCGCCACATGGTCGGCGCGCTTCACCCCGATGGCATAAAGGCCCATGGCCACGCGGGCGACGTTTTCGTAATACGCCCTCCAGGTAATGTCATGCCAGATGCCGTAATCTTTCCGGCGCATGGCAATGCGCTCGGGCTGCTTTTGCAGCATCGCGTAAAGCCCCTGCGGCAGGGTTTGAACGGAGTCTTGATCCATGGACTTTTCCTTTACCGAAACCGCACTTTCCGGCGATACCGTTTGTAGCCTTTGACGGAGGTTTCCGTCGCAATGCCCAGATAAAATTCCTTGACGTCCGCGTCTTCGCGCAGCACCTCGGGCTTGTCGGCCCGGACGATGCGGCCGTTTTCCATTAAAAACGCATAATGAGAATACTTGAGCGCCATGTTGACGTTTTGCTCGACGAGCAGAATCGTTACGCCCTGCTCGTTGATGTGCTGAATAATGTGAAAAATCTCTTTGGTCAAAAGCGGAGACAGACCCAGGGACGGCTCGTCGAGCATCAGCAGTTTCGGCCGGCTCATCAGCGCCCGGCCGATCGCCAGCATCTGCTGCTCGCCGCCGCTTAAATGCCCGGCCTGCTGGTTTTGCCGCTCGTTTAAAATGGGAAACTGCCCGAGCACCGCGTCAATATCCTCTTTGATGCCTTGCCGGTCGGTGCGGGTATAGGCGCCCATGAGAATATTTTCCATCACGGTCAGTTCCGGAAACACCTCACGCCCTTCCGGAACATAGCCCACGCCCAGCCGGACAATTTCTTCCGTATCCATCCGGTCAATGCGCCTCCCCATAAATTCAATCGTGCCTTTTTCCGGCTGATCATCTTCCAGGAGGCGCATGATGGTTTTGAGCGTCGTGGTTTTGCCCGCGCCGTTTGAGCCCAAAAGCGCTACAATCTGCCCTTCCTGAACTTCAAAGGAGATGCCTTGCAGCGCACGGATCAAATCGTACCAGGTTTCGATATTTTTCACCGAAAGCATTCGTCCTCCTCGCCCAGGTAGGCGGCAATGACATCGGGATGTTTCTGCACGTCCCGCGGCGGGCCTTCGACGATTTTGACGCCCTGACTGATTGCCAGAATGCGATCGGAAATGCCCATCACCATGTTCATGTCATGCTCGATGAGCAGAATCGTCACTTTATAATCCTCCTGGATGTCCTTGATCCAGATGCGCAGGTCGTCTTTTTCCTCCGTGTTCATCCCGGCGGACGGCTCGTCCAGAAGCAGAATTTTGGGCTCCAGCGCCAGCGCGCGCCCCAGCTCGACGAGCTTGCGCTTGCCGTAGGGCAGGCTTGCGACAAACTGGTCGCGCAGCGATTGCAAATCGAGAAAGTCGATGATGCGCTCGACGATTTCCCGATGCCGGACTTCCTCGCGGGCCGCGGCCGAGCGCCTCCCCCACATGAACGCGCCGCGCAAAATGCCGGTTTTCATGTGAATATGACGGCCCAGCATCAAATTGTCCATGACGGTGGCATGGTCGAACAGTTGGATGTTTTGAAACGTCCGCGCCACGCCGCGCCGGGCGATCGTATCGGGACGCAGGCCGACAAGGTTCTCATTGTCCAGCACAATCGCTCCATCTGCGGGTTTGTAAATGCCGCTGATCATGTTGAAGATGGTCGTCTTCCCGCTGCCGTTGGGGCCGATGATCGAAAATATTTTATTGCGCTCGACATCAAAACTGACGTCGTTTACCGCTTTGATGCCGCCGAAGGCGATGCTCAAATGCTGCACTTTAAAATGCGCCATACGCTTTCTTGCCGCTTTCTGTCAGCCAACACCGGGGCCGGCCCCTGGGGCAAAACCCCGGCTGGGGGATTTATTTCTTCTTTTTCCACGTCGCCAGGTCGTTGGACGTCCAGTCCTGCAGCATCATGTAACTGGAATTGGGACCACATTTCAGGATCATGACCGAGTCGGTCCCCTGATGGACATCCGGCGACCAGTTGATAACCGGACCGATCCCCTGGAAATTTTTCAGCCCGTTGAGCTGTTTGAGCACCGCTTCCGTACTCAGTTTCGGGCCGGTCCGTTTCAGCGCTTCGATGAGCGGTTCCACATAAAGAATGCCCGCCATATAAAAAATGCCCCAGCGTTCTTCCGGCGCATATTTCCTGGTCGCCTCGCGGTATTTCTTCATCAGGGGAAGATCGGAGTCGGGAGGAACGGCAAACGCGCCGGTGATCACGCCCTCCCACATGCCGCCGGTTATCTTGTTCATCAGCGGAAAATCCGACAGCGTGTTGGACGACACCCATTGCGGTTTATAGGCGATTGTGGCGCAGGTTTTAAGCGCAATGGCCGCCGAGGTGGGATTAACCCACAAAATCACGACGTCGGCTGCTGATTTTTTAAGCCTGAGCATCTGGGAAGACAAATCCTTTTCACCGGGCTCCACCGATATCTCTTCCACCAGCTTGAGCTTCATCGCGTCCATCCGGGCTTTGACTCCGGTCAGGCCGCTTTTGCCGTACGCGTCATTCTGGTAAAAGACGGCGATCTTCCTGGCTTTGAGTTTTTCGACGGCGTATTTCGTCAACACGCTTGCTTCGTCCTCATATAGCGGATAGGCGGCAAACAGGTAGGGATTGGCGGGGAAAACAAATTCCACAATCGCCGTGGACGGATTGACCCAGAGAATCTTGTTTTGCGCCAGATAGTCCTTCACGGCCATGCCGCAGGCCGCCCCCACGCCGCCGACAAAGGCAAAAACACCTTCGCGTTCGACGAGCTCTTTCACAACGGCTTTGGTCTGGGCGGGATTATACTGATCATCGCGGATGAAATACTTGATTTTCCGTCCATGAATGCCGCCTTCATCGTTGACGATCTTGAAGGCAATATCGCTGCCCCGGGCGACCGACCCCCACGGCGCGGCCGGTCCCGTTTGCGGGCCCCACTGGCCGATGCGGATTTCCTTGTCGTCAAAGCCCGGACGGGCGGCGCCCGCCGCAGCCGGCAGGATCAACAGAATTCCCAACAATAAAACGGCTATCAAACCTCTTTTCATAGGACCCTCCTTATGATCTTTCGTTCTGGATGGTTAAATACACGGTGCAAACGCCGACCGGTCAACCCTTGCACCAGGCTCCCTTCTCTTTTAAAAAAGTAAAACTGTAGTTGAAGACCATGTTGGAACCACTGTGCGCAAACGTTACATCCACTTCAACCTGCGCCAGCTTGTCCACATTCGGATAGAGATTCCGATCGTCGTTTTGCCGAAGCCTTGTGACGCCGACAATCCGGTACGTCACAATCTTGACCGGCGGGTAAATGTGCAGGTCTTTGAGGTAGTCTTCATACGAATGCGTTTTTCGATAAATGGACGACGGCGCCAGAAGCGAATAGATCAGCCGGGTGTCTCCGCTCATCTCGGCCTGAAAATAGCGCTCGGCCGCCTGGGTAATTGCTCGCTCTTCCAGCAGCATGTGCACCCGGTTTAGCGGCGCAGGCCAGACCAGCCCGGCAATGACCAGAACTGCCGACAGGATCAGAAGAGAAATCCCTACCTTTCGCTTCATACCTCTCTCCCGGAATTGCCGCCGCCCGATCTGTCCGGACGGCGGGGGTCTTGTTACACTTTCTTCACATAATGCTTTGCAAAAAGACCGCTGGGACGAACCGTGATGATGAGAATAATAATCACAAACGCGACAATCGGTTTCCACTCCGGCCAGGCGTAGCCGAAGAAATTTTCGACAATACCCAGAATCAGCCCCCCCACAACTACGCCGGGGATGCTGGTAAGGCCTCCCAGCACCGCGGCGGCAAAAGCCCGCATGAACGGCTCCATCATGAAATTGGGATCGAGAACGGAGCGCGCGGCAAAAAACATGGCGGCCACCGCGCCGATGAGCGAACTCATCGCCCAGGTAATGGAAAAGACACGCTCCACCTTGATGCCCATGATCTTGGCGGCGTTTTCATTTTGCTGCGTGGCCCGCATGGCGATGCCCAGCTTTGAATACCGGAAAAACAAAAAAAGCAGGACCATGATGACGATCGTCAGCGTAAACACCCCGATGGTCCATTCATTGACGAGCAGACCGGGAATCGGCTCATGCGTTTTGTAGACGGACAAAAGAAATGGAAAATCCTTCTGCTCGGCTCCCCACTTCCAGCCGGCCAGTCCCATCAAAAGCATTTCCGCACCCAGCGTCAGGATCAGCAGCCCCAGAGCCGTTGGCTCCTTCGCCGGACGCAAAAAGCAAATTTCAATGGCCGCCCCCAGCAGGATGGCAAAAACCAGCGTGGCCGGAAAGGCAATCCAGAAAGGCCAGCCGTACAGCGTCAGCAAATGATAGGCGACAAAGGTCGCCATCATGCCCATTTCGCCCTGCGCAAAATTGACGACATCGGACGTCTTGTAAATGATCGCCACGGCGACGCCGAACAGACCATAGCAGGCGCCGATGGCGATTCCTTCCACAAGCAGCATTTCAAACATGACGTTTTTTCCCTTCGCTTTTAAAACGGCCAGGTCTTCCAGTACTTCTTGATGCGAATCCAGATGCCGAACATTCCCAGCGGCTCAAAAATCACAATGGCGATCATGATCAGGCCCAACGCGATGCTGGAAAAATTCGCCAGACCGATCACGGTGAACCACTTCCGGGAAATCGCCACCAGCAGATCGCCCAGATACGGCAGGTTTTCGACGTTCTTCAGAAGATCGTATTGCAGATAGGTAATCAAAATCGCGCCCATCACCGCGCCCAGAATGGAACCCAGGCCCCCCACGACCACCATCACCAGGAAGATAATGGACAGGATCAGATTAAACGTGAAGGGGTCGAAGAAACTGACGACAAAGCCGTACAGACCGCCGGCGATGCCCGCATAAAAGGCGCTCACGGCAAAGGCCAGCGTCTTGTAAATGGTAAGATTCACCCCCATCACTTCAGCGGCGATGTCGTCGTCGCGGATGGACATAAACGCCCGGCCGACGCGCGTTTTCATCAGATTGCGCGCCGCGATCACCATGATCACCGCAATGACCAAAATGAGGTAGTAAATCTGTGTATCCCCCTTGAGCACCAGGCTCAGCGACGTGCCGGACACCCCCAGATCCAAAGGCGGCGCGGTAACGCCCATGCGGCCGCCGAAGATCTCCCAGCGTCCGATAATGTGCATGATGGTGAGCCCGAACCCCAGCGTGGCAATGGCCAGATAAGGCCCTTCCAGACGCAGAGCCGGAAGCCCGATAATAAACCCCAGGAAAGCGGCCAGAAGGGCGGCCAGAACAATGGCCACCGCAAACGGAAGATGCAGATTCATCATCAGAAGCGACGTTCCGTAGGCGCCGACGGCGAAAAACCCCGCATGCCCCAGCGAAATCTGGCCGGTGTAGCCCACCAGAATGTTGAGCCCCACCGCCAGGATGATGTGCACCAGAATGATGTTTAAAAGGTAGAGATTGTAAGACGGCAGATATAGAGGCAATGTGAACAGAAAGATCAGGAAGAGAACCGACCAGGTCAGAATCGTACCGCTTTTGAAAATCTCAATATCCTCATAGTAATCGCGCTTCATGTCCATGGGATCACCAGACGACTGCCGCTACTATGGTTGGTTGAGAGATGAACGAAAAGCCGAAAAACCGCTTGCGATTCAAAAACTGGCTTGATTCTAATCAAATGGCGCATGCCTGTCAAGGCTAAAGGTAAAAACAACCGGAAAGAAGACCGCCCCCTCATCCCAGCCTGCAACCCCCTCTAAAAGTCTTTGCTTTTTTTCTCTCATTTCCCTACAAGGGGAAAAAGCTTTGGGGCAAATCCATGGACTTTAATTTAAGCTATCATTTCCGGCCTAATATTCCCGTCAACGAAAAGGCCTGCTGGTTTATCTTCAGAAAAGAAAAAATTTTGCTGCGCACATGCGGCGACATCACGGAGCCGCTTATCGCCCCGGCGGCGGACATCCCGGGATTCAATCCCACCGATGCGCTGCATGTGGGCGTCCTCGACGGCCTGCATGCCTACGCCTTTTTGGATGAATCCGAAAACGGCATCGCCCTTGCGGGGACCGAATGGGTGTCGTTGCGCTGGGGATACGGCAAATTTGACGACGACATGTTCTACATTTACGGCCGGGCGCACCACCTGTTATTATGGTCTCGCAACAACCGGTTTTGCGGCCGCTGCGGAAACCCGATGGCCCTGAAGAAGGACGAACGATGTTTTCTTTGCCCCGCCTGCGGATATACAAGCTACCCAAGGATATCGCCCGCGGTTATTGTCCGGTCGAAAAGGACGGCAAGCTCCTTTTAGCGCGGGGTACGCGCTTTCAGATGAACATCTACAGCGTGCTGGCCGGTTTTGTCGAACCCGGCGAGTCGCTGGAAGATTGCATCCGGCGGGAAATCAAGGAAGAGGTCGGCATTGACGTCAAAAATATTTCGTATTTCAAAAGCCAGCCCTGGCCCTTCCCCGATTCGCTGATGATTGCGTTTACCGCCGAATACGCAGGCGGCGTTTTAAAGCCTGAACCCTCCGAAATTGAGGAGGCCGGCTGGTACGGCCCGGACGACTTCCCGCCCCTGCCGCGCAAGTTCAGCGTCGCCCGGGCGTTGATTGATCATTTTGTGGAAAA
>CAZGDK010000025.1:0-30353 GCA_964525155.1 uncultured Smithella sp.
GTCGTCGAATTTCTGTATCGCGAAGCCAACCGGCTCGGCCGGGAAAGCGCGATGAAATTCGTGCTGGAGCAGTCGCCCGCGGAAACCACCGCCTACCGCTTTGCCAGGCTGGACCTGAAGTATTACTCGCCTGTCGCCGGGCGCTTTGTGCGCGGCCATATTGCCGAAGGAAGCATCTACTACACCAATTCCACGCATCTGGCCGCCCAGGCCGCCGTCACGCCTTTTGCGCGCGTGGCGACGGAAGGGAAATTCCATCCGTATCTGGACGGCGAAGTCGTCACGCATCTGCAGTTGGGGCCCGAGCGCCCGGATGCCGCCGCGCTTTGCCGTTTTGTCCGGGACGTGTTTGAAAAAACCGCCAGCCGTCAGATCGACTTTACGCCCGAATTTACCGCGTGCCTGTCGTGCGGACAGACCACGCGGGGCTTCTCTGAAGCCTGCCCGGCCTGCCAGTCCACCGATATTGAAGGCATTGCCCGGCTGACCAAATATTTCAGCAAGGTGTCCGGCTGGAACAAAGGCAAACTGGCCGAACTCAACAATCGACGAATCAACACGGATTTCTGATCCATTCCATTTTTCAGAAAAGAGAAATGAAAGAAAAAGCGCCATGACCTCTCCCATTGGATCAGAAAATGTTTTCAAAACGATTTTTCGCCTGTCCCCCAGCATCATCATTATTGCGAAAATGGACGGGACGATCTGCGAAATCAGCGATGCGTCCCTGAAAAAATTCGGCATGTCCCGGGAAGACGTCATCGGCAAGACGTCTCGGGAACTGGGCATATGGTCCAGTCAGGACAGTTCCGTGACCATTGACCTTCTGCTGCGGGAGGGACGATTCCGGAATCTGGAGCTCAAACACCGGATGAAGGACGGCTCCGAAGTCACCTGTCTGGAATCCGGAGAAATTATTCAAGTCGGAGACGAACGTTTTTTTGTGGTGATCGTCGATGACATCACCGCCCAGAAAGAGACGCTGGAGTCGCTTAAGTCCGAGCGCGATTTGAGCAACAAGATCATCGACAGCCTGCCGGGGTTTGTCTACCTTTATGATGAAAGCCTCCGGTTTATCCGTTGGAATAATAAAGTGGAAACGATTACCGGTTATTCGCACGAAGAGATTGCCAACATGAGCGTTCTGGATTTTCACGCCCCGGAAGGACGCGACATCATCTCGCAAACGATCAAAGAAATGCCCGCCGAAGGCGATCATTCCGGTGAGTCCGATATTATTTTGAAAGACCAAACCATTCGAACCTTCCTGTTTAATGCGCGGTGGATCAATTATCAGGGCCGTCGCTGCATTCTGGGCACCGGGGTCGATATTACCGAAAAGAAAAGGACGGAAAAGGAACTTCGACGGTTTGCGGAAAGTCTGGAGGACGCCAATATCGCGCTGCGCGTTTTAATGAATGGACGCAATAATGATCAGAAAGACTTTGAAAAAAAGTTGCAGGCCAACATCAACGATCTGGTGATGCCTTATTTAAAAAAGCTCAAACAGTCCAATCTCGATGAGCGAAATAAGAATTACGTTCATATTCTGGAAAAGAATCTCGGCGATGTTTTGTCTCCCTTCCTGCCCGATTTTTTAGACCAGTATAAAAATCTCACGCCCCAGGAAATTCAAATTGTCGACCTGATCAGTAAAGGAAAAAACACGAAAGAAATCGCTGAAATTCTTAATGCGTCGGTGAACACGATCGCCACGCATCGCAATAATATTCGCAAGAAACTGAACTTGAGACACTCTAAAATCAATCTTCGTTCCCACCTCCTGCCGCTGAAATAATGTGTATTTAATATACACGTTTTATCATTGATAATTCATCTATTTTGATCCTTGACAAGCATCTTATCCTGCATTTAACGTCTGCAAACAGTGAATGGCGGAGATGAGGATTGCGCTTGGAAAAGCCGGTTTTGAAAGTTGGACATCAGCACAAGGGGTTTGAACATGAAGGATGAGGCAAAAACAAAAAAACAGTTGATCGAGGAAATCCAGGATTTGCGCCGGTTTATCGGCGAATATTTAAATGACGACCACAGTGCGCCGGATTTATCGAATTTTAATCAGATCAAAGCCTCCGCGCGGCAAATGAAAAAAAGCCGGGAAAAGTTTATGAAGTTTTTCCAGCAAAACGCTCTGCCCATGGGGCTTTCGACGCAGAAGGAAGGATGCTTTGTTGAAGTGAACGACGCATTTCTCAAGCTAACGGGGTTTAAGCGAAATGAGGTCATCGGTTATACGGAAACGAGCCTCGGGCTTATGACGCATGAACAAAGATCCGTTTTTTTAGATATGCTCAACAGCAAGGGGCGCGTTGAAAATCTTGAAGTGCAGATGATGATGAAAAGCCGTCAGCCCCGGCATGGACTTGTAAACGGCGTGCTGATGACGCTGGGCCGGGAAAAATTCCGGCTTTCCGTGATCACCGACATCACCGGGCTCAAACTGGGAGATGACGCCTGCGCGCACGCCCAACAAATACCCTGCCGGCTCCCTATCGATACGCCGATGCCGTGGTTTATCGGATGATGTTCAGCCTTCAGCCTTTTTCCCGATGTGCAGCCAGGTAATGCCGAAGGTCAGAGGATATTTTTCCACATTCACCATGCCGGCCTCCTCCATGATCCGGGCGAATGCATCGGGCGAGGGGAAATGCATGATCGAATCGGCCAGGTAATAATAAGCGCCGGGATTTTTGGAAAACAGCCGGGCAAACGCCGGCAGCAGAAAATTCAAATAGACGTAGTAGATGAATTTGAAAAAGCGGTTTTGCACAAAGGTCATTTCCAGCACCATCACCTGACCGCCGGGAACGACCACGCGCAGCATTTCGGAAAGCGCGCGCTTGCGGTCGGGAATGTTGCGGATGCCGAAGGCGATGCCCGCGACATCGAAACTGTTGTCTTCAAAAGGCAGCTGTGTGGCGTCTCCCTGCATGACGTCAATGCGGTCCGCCATCTTTTTTGCTTGCAGCTTGATCTTTGCCGTTTCCACCATTTCCGCAACGAAATCCAGGCCGGTCACACGGATGCGCGGGTGCTTTACGGCCGCGGCAATGGCCAGATCACCCGTGCCGCAGGCGACGTCCAGATAGCGCTGCGTTTGAAAAAAGCGCATTTTAGCCGCCGTGAATTTGCGCCAGTACACATCCCGCCTCAGGCTCAAAAAACGGTTTAAAAAATCATATTTGCCGGTGATGGTGGAAAAAATTTCCCGCACCATGCGGATGCGTTCCTGATCGGAAACGTTTTGGACGCGGGGATATTTGCTGCTCATGGGCTTACGGACTCCAGTGTTCCACTGGCGCGGATTTATCAGCGATACTTTGCAAATGCAAGGAGAAATAACTTGAATTTCCAGTAATTATTCCGTATGAAAGAATCCATTTTCATGTTCAAAACTGGTTTACGGTAAACTAGCCTCGCGTTTGCCGTGCTTTCTCGATGAAACGATTGTAAGGATGGATTATGTCGCTTACCGATTATTCTCTGCCTGCGTCCGGAAAAGCGGTTCAAAAGTATCTGATGATTATTTGTTTAATCGTGGCGTTGATTATCCTGTCCGTCTTCTGGGGGTTTCATTTACGTTCGGAGGGGCTCTTCCGCAAACAACTGATCAATAACGGGCGCGCGTTTTTTGAAGAAATTGTCGTTACGCGTCTGTGGCTGGCGTCCCATCAGGGGGTTTATGTGACGCCCAAACCGGGAGAGGAAGTCAATCCGTACCTCAAAACGGTGCCGGGGTTGAAAACGACGATTCGGGATGCCGCGGGCAATACCTACATCCTGAAAAATCCGGCGCTCGTGACGCGGGAAATATCGATGCTTGCCGATCAGAAAGGCGTTTTCAAATTTCATATTACCAGCCTCAATCCCCTCAATCCCGAAAACGCGCCGGATGATTTTGAGAAGAAGGCGCTTGCCTCTTTTGCCGCCGGCGCCAAAGAGGAGTATGTTTTTGAGGGTGCGGGCCCGGACAGCCATTTCCGTTATATGGCGCCGCTTATGACCGAAGAGTCCTGTCTGCGCTGTCATGCTCATCAGGGCTACAAGGCAGGCGAGGTGCGCGGCGGCATCAGCGTAAGTATTCCGGCCGGCGACATCGTCTCGCAGATGCGGTCCAATAAATATTATCTGGCGGCCGCCGTGTTCGGCGTGATTTGCATGATTCTTCTGATTGTGTATTTCATCGCCCGGTATTTCATCCGGGATCTGAATCTGGCCCAGCAGAAACTCTTCAACATGGCCACGACGGACGCGCTCACGGGCGTTTACAACCGCCGCGAGGGGTTCCGCCTGATTGAAATTGAGTCGATGCGCGCCAGGCGTATTCAGACGCCCCTTTGCGCCATGATGCTCGACATCGATCACTTCAAAAAAATCAACGATACCTACGGCCATCAGACAGGCGACGACGTGCTTGTGTGGGTGTCCAAGGCATTGCAAAGAACGCTGCGCGCCTCGGATATTTTATGCCGCTACGGCGGTGAGGAATTTCTGATTCTGGCGACGGAGACCTACATTGAAAACGCGAAGCTGCTTGCGGAGCGCATGCGCGGCCTGATCGAAAAAGAGACCATTCTCATCGGAGACCACATGAAGATTTCCATCACGGTCAGCATCGGCGTGGCGCAATATGATCCGGCGGAATCTTACGAATACATGATCTTCCGCGCCGATCAGGCTCTGTATCAGGCCAAGCAAAACGGCCGCAACCGGGTCTGCATCGGATAGAATAAAAAACCCGCCTCTTCAAAATGAAGACGGCGGGTTTTTGTTGCATCAATTGTTATGACGCTTTAATCGGAATCTTTGTTCCTCCGGCCTTGGCGGACGCGCTTTTCGGCACCGTGATGTTGAGCACGCCGTTTTTGAAACTGGCTTCGGCCTTGCCCGCTTCGGTTTCCACAGCCAGCGGAATCACGCGGTTAAAGGACCCGTAAGACCGCTCCATGTAATAATAGTTTTTTCCCTTGTCCTCCTTTTCTTCCTTCTTTTCTCCCTTGATGGTCACGGCATCATTGGCGACGGTCACCTCAATGTCTTTTTCGTCCACGCCGGGAAGTTCCGCGCGAATCACGAAATCCTTGTCGCTTTCCTTGATGTCGATGGACGGCGAGAAAGCGCCCATGCCTCCTGCCGCAAACGGTCTGGGCATGACATCAAATCCGGAAAAGAAATCATCAAACAACGTGTTCATCTGTCGCTGCAAAGAATAGAAGGGATGATCGTCATCTTTCCCCGCAGTTCTTTGCACTGCCGGCAACAAACTTCGCATTCTCATGATCATATCCTCCTAAAATCAGAATTGGACCGCCCCGCTTCAAGCGGGGCTCTCCCTATAGCCTTATAGCCTACAGTCTAACAGGCTGTGTCTACGTTCCCGAAATGGCGATTTTCTTGGGTTTCACTTTTTCCGCCTTCGGCAACTCCAGGCGCAGCACGCCGTTTTTAACGGTGGCCACGATTTTGTCACGGTCGATTTCATCGGACAGCGTAAACACTCTTTCATAATCTCCGATTTCATATTCCGAGTACATCATGGTTGCATCCTTGATCCGGCCGTTGTCCACGCGCCCGACGATGGTTAAAATATTTTTTTCAAGCTCAATATCCACTGTCTTTTCATCCACGCCCGGCATATCGGCGATTAAATACAGAGCATCCTTGTTTTCATAAATATCGACGCGCGGCACAAACGTTTTGACGTTGCGCACCCGTTCCGTTGCGGACACGTTTTCAGTTTTTTGCCTGTCATTTTCCATCATGGGTATTGACCTCCTTTCTATTTGATTTTGATTTTTTTGGGCTGATCATCTTCAACGCGCGGCAGCGTGATGATCAAAACCCCTTTTTCATATTTCGCTTCCACCGCCTGCGCGTTGACGGCAAAAGGAAGCTGGATGTCGCGCTTGAAGGTTCCCGTTCCGCGTTCCTGGCGCAGGTAAACTTCGCCTTGGGCAAGCGGTGCGCCGGCCTGAGAAGCAGCGATGGTCAGAACGTCGCCTGCGACCGCAATATCCATTTTGTCAGGATCGATGCCCGGCAATTCCGCCGTGACAATTGCGCGCTGATCTTTTTCCCAGATGTTGATGGCGGGGTAATCCTGCGGGGATTTCTGTCCGACACTGGAAAAAAGCCGGTTCATTTCCCGCTGCAACTGCATCATTTCCGGAAGCACTCCGGAAAGATTACGGACTCTCCATAAACTTGGGCTGAACATAAACTTTCCTCCTTCATTAAAAGTATTTTTGTGTAAGCACTTGCTCTTATTGCTTATTTTCCTTACCCGACGAAAATATAAGACTAAAAATCAGCTTGTCAAGAGACTCCGAACGCAAGATGGACCTGTTGTTTTTATGATGGGGCTTTCTCCTTGAAAATTGGCATAAAAATCGCCTCGTCCCCTTGACACCTCAAACGCGCGTTCTTATATTAGGCGCGCTTTAAACATCGGTTATTAAAGGGACTACGGGAGATAAGCATGAAAGATCACATTGTTAAAATATTCCGGGAAAGCAGCCGCGTGAAGGAGGCTTTCATTAACGACAATCTCGGAAAACTGGCGAATGTGATCGAGGTGGTGACGGCCGCGCTGAAGGCGGGCAACAAAATCATGATTTTTGGAAACGGCGGGTCCGCGGCGGATGCCCAGCACCTCGCAGCGGAGTTTGTCAACCGGTTTATCATCGAACGGCCGCCGCTTCCGGCGATAGCGCTTACGACCGATACGTCGGTTCTGACCAGCATCGGCAACGACTACGATTTTTCCGAAATCTTTGCCAAGCAGATCCGGGCGCTGGGTCAGGAAGGAGACATTGCCTGGGGGATCAGCACCAGCGGTAATTCACCCAATGTGCTGAAAGCTTTGGAGGCGGCCAAAAAGATGGGGCTTATCACGCTGGCGTTTACCGGGAAGGACGGAGGCGTCATTGCCCGGATGGCCGATCATGTGTTGAATGTGGCTTCGTCCAGCACGGCGCGCATTCAAGAAACCCATATTACGGCGGGACATGCCATCTGTGAACTGGTGGATATCCAATTGTTCCAGAAGCCGGATGTAAAATAACAAGCAGCAGGAGCGGGAGTGAAAACGAAGAAAGATCATCCAGAAAAAAAGATAAAAGCGGACACCGAAGAATTGGCGGACGCGGCGGCGGAGGCGCCAGTCGAAGGGACCGTCGACGAAAAACAAAAGCTTGCGGAAGAGCTCGCGGCGAAAGAAAAGGAAGCCAAGGACAACTATGACCGCTATCTGCGGGCGGTGGCGGAACTGGACAATTATAAGAAACGGGCGGCGCGCGAAAAGGCCGACACGATTAAATACAGCAAGGAAGATATTATTAAAGATATTCTGCCCTTTCTAGACAGCCTGGACCGCGCGCTCGAACACGCGGATACGTCGGATGCCAAGGCGTTCAAGGAAGGCATCGCGCTCATGCAGGATCAGTTGTTGTGCTGTCTGAAACGGCACGGTGTGGAACGCATTGAAAGCGCGGGGGCGATGTTTGATCCCAATGTTCATGAAGCGCTGATGCAGATGGAAAGTGACCGGCATGACAACAATCAGATCGTCAGTGAAATGGAGAAAGGCTATCTGCTCAACGGCAGACTCATCCGGCCGTCGCGAGTATGCGTATGCAAAAAGACAAGCAAACACAATAATGAATGTGACATTAACGAGGAGAATGGAGAATAAGGAGGAATAAACATGGCTAAGATTATCGGAATTGATTTGGGTACGACAAACTCGTGCGTGGCCATCATGGAAGGCGGCGATCCTAACGTCATCGCCAATCAGGAAGGCAACCGCACCACGCCGTCGATTGTCGCCATCACGGAAAACGGCGAACGCCTGGTGGGGCAGGTCGCCAAACGGCAGGCGATTACCAATTCGGAAAATACCGTTTATGCCGTAAAGCGGCTGATCGGTCGAAAATATAGCTCGAAGGAAATTCAGTACGACGTAAAGATCTCGCCTTACAAAATTACTGAAGCGACCAACGGCGACGCGCAGGTTACGGTGCGCGGCAAGAATTATTCACCGGCGGAAATTTCGGCGATGATTCTCACCAAGATGAAGCAGACCGCCGAGGATTTTCTGGGTGAAAAAGTGAATGACGCCGTCATCACGGTGCCGGCTTACTTTAATGATTCGCAGCGTCAGGCGACAAAAGACGCGGGTAAGATTGCCGGTTTGAATGTTTTGCGCATCATCAACGAACCGACGGCGGCGGCGCTGGCGTATGGTCTGGACAAAAAGAAGGACGAAAAGATTGCCGTCTTCGATCTGGGCGGCGGCACGTTTGATATTTCCATTCTGGAACTGGGTGACGGTGTGTTTGAAGTCAAATCCACCAACGGCGACACGCATCTGGGCGGCGACGACTTTGACCAGCGCGTCATGGATTATCTGGTGGCCGAATTTAAGAAGGATCAGGGCATCGATTTAAGAAACGACAAAATGGCCCTGCAGCGCCTGAAGGAAGCGGCTGAAAATGCGAAGATGGAACTTTCCACGACGATGGAAACGGACATCAACCTGCCGTTCATCACGGCGGATGCCTCCGGTCCCAAGCACATGAACGTGAAGCTGTCCCGCGCGAAACTCGAATCGCTGGTGGAAGAGCTGATTGACAAAGTAACCGGCCCCTGTCTGACGGCGATTAAAGATGCAGGCATGACGGCGAAAGATATTGACGAAGTCATTCTGGTCGGCGGCATGACCCGCATGCCGCGCGTGCAGCAGAAAGTGAAGGAGCTCTTCGGCAAGGAACCGCACCGCGGCGTGAACCCCGATGAAGTCGTGGCCGTAGGCGCCGCCATTCAGGGCGGCGTGCTCGCGGGCGACGTCAAGGACGTTCTGCTTCTGGATGTGACGCCTCTGTCTCTGGGCATTGAAACCCTGGGCGGCGTCATGACGCGGCTCATCGAAAAGAACACGACGATTCCCAGCAAGAAAAGCCAGATTTTCTCCACGGCGGCTGACAATCAGCCGGCGGTGAGCATTCATGTGCTCCAGGGCGAACGCCAGATGGCGGCGGACAACCGCACGCTGGGGCGCTTTGAACTGGTGGGTATTCCGCCCGCGCCGCGCGGTGTGCCGCAGATTGAAGTGACGTTTGACATCGACGCCAACGGCATCGTGCACGTCAACGCCAAGGATCTCGGCACCGGTAAGGAGCAGAGCATCAAGATTACGGCCTCCAGCGGGCTTTCCGAGTCGGAAATTGAAAAGCTGGTGAAAGACGCGGAAGCGCACGCCGAAGAAGACAAGAAGCGAAAAGAAATGATCGAGGCCAGAAACCACGCCGACACGCTTGTGTATTCGGTGGAAAAGAACATCAAGGAATTCGGCGACAAGGTGGATGCCTCCGAAAAGGCGAAGATCGAAGAGGCCATTGCCAAAGTGAAAAAAGCCATTGAAGGCGACGATCTCGACGCTCTCAAGAAGGCGCAGGATGAACTGATGACCGTGTCGCACAAGCTTGCGGAAGCGATGTACGCCAAAACCGCCGGCGGTCCGGGCGGTCCCGGCGCGGCAGGCGGAGCGGGCGCCGCGGGAGCGGATGCGTCGTCCGGCAAGAAAGATGACGACGTGGTCGACGCGGACTTTGAAGAAGTGAAAAAGTAATTCTTTCATTCCCCGGCCCGAAACCGCTAAAGCGGTTTCGGGCTTTTTTTATATCGACCCGTCCGGGGAAATATTATACAATGCGCCCACTCTATGGATCAAATCAAGGAGGCATCATGAGACGTCAGCTTCTTTTCATTTTTATCACGATCTGGTTCCTGATCGCTTCATGCTCGGGCTTGGGAGTGCTCCAGGGAGGCATTGCGCCCGCCTTTGGCGCGACGCCGGCGGAGGTCAAAAAAGCCTCCTCCCCGACGGTTGTCCCCCATGAGGGCGCAAAGGCTCCTGAAACCAAACCTTCCGAACTCCCATTGCAGGCCGGAAAACAGCCTGCGGCCCCTCAACCCCAGGACGTGAAGGCGACGGATGTCAAATCCGCTGACCCTGAAAAAAAGTCGGTCCTGCCTTCCGTCAATGGGCATCGTAATACCGTGGGCTGTATTCTTCCCCTTTCCGGACGCTTTGCCGAAGTCGGCAACAAAGCCCTGGACGCGGTTATTTTATCGTCGGATATTTTTAATCAACGCTATCAGACGCCTTGGAAAGTCGTCGTGGCCGATTCCGGCGAATCCGCCGATGACATCAAAAAAGCGGTGGCCTATCTGGCGGATGAAGCCAGTGTCATGGCCATTTTGGCTGTGAGCGGCACGTCGGAAGCGGTGGAGGCTGCCCGCGAAGCGGAAAAAAGAAAAGTGCCCCTCGTTTTAATCTCATCCAAAGAGGGCGTTACCGCGGGGTATGAATATGTCTTTCAGCATTTTCTCACACCGTCGCAGCAGATGCAGGCGCTGGCGAGGTACGCTCTGGATCGTCTCAATGTCGCGATCTTCGCCGTTCTCTATCCCGATGATGAGTACGGCCAGGAAATGGCCCGTCTCTTCCGCGCGGAAATTCAAAAAGTCGGCGGCAAGATCAGCAAGATCGTTTCGTACAGCAAAACTCAGACCGATTTTTCAGAGCAGATTTTCAAACTGACGGGCAAGAGAACCGATGATTCCGGAAAAATGTACGCGACGACCCAGGAAGCGAAACAAAGAATCTTTGTCGATTTTGAAGCGCTGTTCATACCCGATTCACCGCTGAGGCTGAAAATGATCACCTCGCAACTGGCGTTTCATGACGTCAAGGGGATCAAGCTTTTAGGGACCAGTCTGTGGCATCCGCCCGATCTCTTGAAAAAAGGCGTGGAATATCTGGAGGGCGCCGTCTTTCCCGACAGCTTTCTGTCCAACGGTTTTCTTCCGGAAACCAACGACTTTGTCGATGTCTTTTATTCGGCGTACAGCCGCGAGCCGGAAAATATTGAAGCCCTTTCCTACGACACCATGGAAATGATCCTTGGTGTTCTCGAAGACGAGAAAGTTAAAACAAGGGCCGACGTTGTGAAAGCCCTGCTGGCCATAAATCGTTACTCCGGGGCGACGGGCAGTGTTTATTTTCGCGGCAATCACGTAGCGCAAAAGAGCGCCTTTATCCTGAAAATTCAGGACGGAAAACTGGGGCAGGTGAGATAATCAATCAATGTAGGGAACGGTCGCGATAACCTAAAGGTCACAAGCCGTTCCCTACGGGCTGACAGGTAAAAAGATAAATGAGAATTTTGTTGACGAATGACGACGGGATTTATGCGCGGGGGCTGGCCGCGCTTTATGAGGAGCTCTCTCAGGAAGCGGATTGCCTGATTGTCGCGCCGGAAATTGAGCAGAGCGCGGTGGGGCATGCCATCACGCTGTCGCGTCCTTTGATGGTGCGCAGCGCGACCAAGGGAGGTAAATTTTTAGGCTATGCCGTCTGCGGGACGCCGGCGGACTGCGTGAAAATCGGCATCAAGGAACTCGCGGGCCCCGTGCCGGATCTGGTGGTATCGGGCATCAATCGCGGCGCAAATTGCGGCAACAACGTGATCTATTCCGGAACGGTTTCCGCGGCGACGGAAGCGTCCATGATGGAGATCACCTCGATTGCCGTTTCGCTTGATAGTCACAAAGAAGCGGATTTTACCGTGGCAGCCCGCTATGCCCGTAAAATCGTGCGCCTGATTGCAGCAAACGCCACGCTTGCGGGAGGCGCCTTTAATGTCAACGTTCCGTGTCTGCCGGAAGATGAGATTCGAGGCATCGCGGTGGTTCGCCAGGGTAAGCGCCGGACAATTGAGTCGTTTGAAAAGCGCGTGGACCCCCGGGACAATATTTACTACTGGATGTCGGGTGAAAAAGCCGCGGGGCCCGAGGAGCCGGATACCGACATCGGCGCGCTGGCGGAGGGCTTTGTCACCGTAACTCCCATTCAATATGATTTAACGCGATATGATCTGCTGGAGTCTTTAAAGAAAATAATTTTGTAGGGAACGCTCGCGAGCGTTCCCTACAGGCCGTTCCCTACAAATTGGCGTTACCCCTTCTTTTTGAAGACCTGATCCTTCAATCTCTTAATATGACCGCGGCCCAGGCCCTTGACGTCGCAGCCCAGCTTCAAATACTGGCGGATGCGCTCGTCGTCCAGAATGCCGAAACAGTCGATGACGGCGATCGGATGCCCGGCGGCTTTCACAATTTTGGCCGGGTTGAGGTTCAGATACGCTTCATGGCGGACGGCCAGAACCAGCGCGTCGATATTTTTCAAGGCCTTGTTTAAATTTTTCTGCACCCGCAGGTCTTTGAGCTTTTTCTGGTTGCGGAAGAAAACCGCCTTGCTGCTATTCGGATAGTCATCCTGATTTTCAAATTCAAACCAGTGGTCGACGTAAGGATCGTGCACGCGGATTTCCGCGCCCATTTCCGTGAGCCTCCGGATCAGAATTTCCGATCCGCTGTAGCGCGTGTCGCCCACGTCTTCGCGATAGGATGCGCCCAGAATGAGCACTTCGGCGCTGGCAATCGGCAGGCTCATGTTGCGCAGCGCGTCGCGCACCAGCTGGGCGGCATGCAGCGACCGCGTATCGTTTATGTCAATGGCCATCGGCGTCATCTTGAAAGTGTCGTCTTCAAATCCCAGGATATGCCGGTTGGCCCAGACGCCCAGGCCCCCGTCCTTGGGCAGGCAATAGCCACCGATGCCGGGGCCGGGGAAAATCATGTTGGAGTGCGTCGGTCTGACTTTGATGGCTTTAATGACTTTGATGAGGTCGACGCCGTTTCGCTCGGCAAACAGACTCCATTCGTCCAGAAACGCCAGAATGGTGGCCCGGTAGCTGTTCTCCACGACTTTGGCCGTCTCCGACTCGATGGGACGGTCGAGCACCGTGAGCGGGAACTTCTTGGTGTTGAGCACTTCATTCAAGAATTTAACGACACGGCTTTTGGCCTCATCATTCACGCCGGAGCAGACGCGCCAGAAGTCGCGGATGGACGCGACGTAATCGCGGCCGGGCATGACGCGTTCGTAGCTGTGGGCGATGAGCGGATCGGTTTTGATGCCGCGCTGGCGGAAAACCTTGCGCATGGCCGGCAGCGCCACCTGTTCGGTGGTGCCCGGAGCGACGGTCGTTTCAATGAGCACGAGGCAGTGCGCCGGAATATGATGGGCGATGATGTCAAACGATTCTTCGAGCGCCGACATTTCCACCTGACCGTTGCGGACATCGCCCAGGGCGTTTTTCGCGTAGTCGAGCTGAACGTCAACCACGACGACGTCGGCATGTTTCAAAACATCGTAAACAAACGTCGCGACCAGGGTTTTCTTGTCCAGGACGCAACGCCGGATCATTGGATCAACTTCCGGGTCTTCCGCCTTCACCGGCGAGACGCCTTCGTTAAGTTTCGGGATCTTCCAATAGCTGCGCGTGCTGGGCCGCTGCATGCCGATGACGAACTTGCCGGATTTGCCGTTTTTGTCCGTGGTGTCGGCGACGATGGCCGCCATGACGGAGCCGACAAATCCCACGCCCATGACAACCACAATCTCCTGTTTCTTTTTACGCGCCTGGGCGACCAGGCCGTCGATGCGGTTGATTTCTTTTTTGTAGTCGTCTTTCTCCGGTAAGGGATAACGTATGCCGTCGGGACTGATGGAAACGAGTTGACTCATGCTTTCCTCCATAAAGTTTGATTTAACGTATCAAGAGCACCGGAATCGGGCTTTTCTTGATGATGTGGGATGTAGTGCTGCCGACGAGCCACTCGCGCAGACGGTTGTGTCCGTATGCGCCCATGACCATCAATTCCACCGCGCCTTCGCGGATGAATTTCAGAATTTCGTCTCCTTCTTTTCCGGACAGGATAATGGTTTCACAGTCCGCCGCGCCCTCTTGCGCGGCACTTTCCACCTGCGCGGATAATTCCGCCGCTTTATTCGCGTCGGAGGTAATGATGACGACGGTCAGGGGCCATTTGGCCTTTTCGGAAACGGCAAGCGACAGATCCAGCGCTTTTTTCGCGGGCGCGCTGCCGTCGTAGGCCAGCGCCATGCTTTCAATCTCGATAAAGTTTCGGGGTGTGACCAAAACGGGTTTTCCGGAATGGCGGATGACGGCTTCGGCGACCGATCCCAGAAGCGAGCCCTCCGTGAGATGAAAATGCTCTCCGCGCCTAGCCATTACAATCAGATCCGCCTTTTGGGATTCGTCGATAATCTCGTCGCTGATTTTGCCGATGGCTTTTTTTGTCGAACAGGGAACACCCGCCTTGGTGCACTGGTCGGCGAAGGTTTTGAGGATGGCGTCGGCTTTTTCTCTGAGGGATGTTTCGACGGCGCTGAAAAAACCGTCATAAGGCGGCATGCCGACGGTTGCGGAAATATCCGTCGTCACCGGCCCCTGAATCAGATAAACGTCAATGACATGAAGACCGGCAAGCGTTGCTTCCAGTTTGGGCGCGATGTAAATGCCGTAGTCCACAGCGGTCGAGCTGTTTTGCGAACCGTCCACAGGGATAAGTATCGTGCTGATCATGACGCCGTCCTCCGTGCATCGTTTTTCGTCATTTATGCTTTTTGTCAAAGTGCGTCAAATCGTGCAAAAGCCCGGCGACTTCTTTTTCCGTCCAGGTCCGCCCGGTATCCGCATCTTCAAGGGCGTCGTCGTCGATGTCCGCGCCGTCTTCGGTGAGCGCCTGAAACTTTCCGTTCAGGTTGCCATTGACGTACGTTGCCTTCTCTTTGAGACGGCCGTTTTTATAATAGGCGGCATAGTCTCCGTCGCGTTTATCGTTTTTGAATGCGCCTTGTTCCTTGATCTGGCCGTTTTTGTAATAGCAGGCGTACGGGCCGTCGAATTTTCCGTTGACAAATGTTTCTTCCTCGCGCAGCTCGCCGGTTTTATAGTAACGCCGGTAAATGCCGTCGAGCTTGCCGGCTTTGTAATACTCTTCCTCCCGGACATGGCCGTTTTCATGATAGCAGATGTAGGGGCCGTCCATTTTATCGCCCACGAAGGATACTTTTTCCCGGACATGGCCGTTGGCCCAGTAACTGACAGCCTCTCCGTTTTTTTTCCCGCGGACAAAGGAAAGCTTCGCCATGATTTGACCGTTGGAAAAATACGACGTATAGTCGCCGTCGAGCTTGTCCTCCACCAGGCGCTTTTTTTCTTTAACGGCGCCGCTGGGGTAATGTGTCATTTTTTCTTCAGCCATAGAGTGCTCTTCCCGATCGTTTCAGCGCTAGAATCTGTATCCGGCGATCAGCATCGAATCCAGCTGGAAACTCTTAATGTCATGCTCAATATCCCACCGGTAGCCGGCGGCGGCTTCAGAGGTGGTTTCATATTGCACGCCTTTTTGCGTTCCCTTGGCGATGAAATACAATAGATTGAAACGCAGGCCCGCAAACCAGTTGGCGGTGAAATTGTAATTGGCCTGAAAGCCGCCCTTGACCGAGTAACCGTGAGCGTCCGTTGTCATCAGGCGCTTGCGCAGCATGTGATCGTCTTCGTCCTTGGCCCATAAATACGGAGAGCCGCCGATATGGCCTGTGATATCCGCCTTGCCGATTCTGGAGCGGATCGACAGCTCCAGGTAGGGCATGTACAACTGGGATTTATAGGCGCCTACCAAGCCGGAGACATAAGAGTGATCCGTTCCGTAAACCCCGGAGGGCGACCACTGATCCAGATCGCTTGCTTCCCAGTCGTAGTTCTGATAGGTGAACCCGGCGCCCAGCGCCAGGGCAAACGACGACTGATTGCTGAAATGACGGTCGATGATCCAGAAGCGGGCCTGGCCGTCCAGCACGTAGCCCTTGAAGGAGGCGTCGCTTTCCGAATAGATGTCCTCGGTCCAGCCGTAAACCGCCTGATCGTAAACCCAATCGGAATCCTCCATTTTGCTTCCCAGATTGCTGGTGATGTTGTGGGAGGCCGATCCCTTGATTTCCAGTCGTTTCAACGGATGGATTTCTCCGCCGATTTCCACCATGAAGGCGTTGATCGGCCATTTCAGCCTGCTGATGGGAAACCAGTACGATCCGGAATCCCCGTTGGAATCGCTGAAGTCGCCGCCGATTTCGTAGGTCACATCGCCTAACTTATGGGCCAGTCCCAGCCAGGTGTTTCCCCATTCGTTGTAAATGACGCCATATCTGCGGTCCAGCAGATTGAGTCCGTCGGGCGTCTCGGTATAAACCAGCCCGCCGCCTATAACCGGCGCAATACGCCGGTTGTCTCCGCCGACGGTGCTTAAACGGGACCAGCCGCCTTCACCGGCGTTTCTCCATTTATAAATGTCTGTTGCGCCTTTTTCCGCAGCCGGCGCGGTGGCATACAGGAAGCGGCCATCCGCGGACCAGGCCGGATCGCCCGAAAAGGCCGCGGCCAGATGCGTTGTGTCCGGAGAATAAAGGTAGGTCAGATGGGGCGCGGCGTATACGTCAATTGCGGCCTTGTCCGCGTAACTGACGGCGATTTTGGAGTAATCCTGGTTGAATTTGAGTCCGGCCGCCCGCCCGCCACTTTTGCCTTTAACGCTTTTGGCCAATTTGAAAATTGAATCGTACAAATGGATGTTTCCGTCGTCCGTCGCGGCGGCCAGTTTTGCCCGGCCGTCAAAGCCCAGGGCGGTGATGTTGCCCTTGATGTCGCGGTCGTGCAGTGCAAGCGTCGGATCGATTACGGTCCGCTCCATGTAGCCGAGTTTTCCCAGTGCGGCCTTTTCGCCTGCGGACAGCTGGGTGAGTTCAGAGGAAGGGATTTTTTTAAACGAAATGATTTTATAGACGAGCAGCCCCTGGTTTTGGGCGCCCGCGGCCAGATAAAGGCCGTTAGCGGAGAAGGCCATGGACGTGATGACGGAGGGAATCCCGCCGATCACGCCGCGGAGTTTGGTCGACTGAAGATCAAATAGATAGATGGCCCCCGGCGCGTTTTTCTTCACGACGGCGCAGGCGGCCAGAAGATTTGAGTCATCGACGGCCAGGGCGCTGATCCCCGCGAAGTTTTCCACAAATTCCGCAAAACGGATGGAGTACAGCAGGTTTTGCGATGCGGGATCATAAACGTTCACCGATTGTCCCTGCGCGGAGGAAATCAAATAATGACCGCCGTTGTCCGCCGCGATGGTATGAACGGCCCCCGCAGGCGCAGACTGCGCCGCCCCGGAAATTGCGCATAATCCCAGCGATAACAGAGTTGCCGCCAAAAATAAGGATATTTTTTTTCTCATGATAACCGCCTCTATCGTGAAATGGGTTAAGACTGCAAATTTTTAAACAATTCTAAGGGATAATGCAACCAAAAACAACGGCGCCAAGACAAATTATATTTACTTTTTTCCAAAAGCCGAATAGGGTTTGACATCCATTTGATTTGTTCCCTATAATGCGGACAAATCAAATGTTAAAAAATAAAGAGTGTAAACATGATTGTTGCCAACTTGGATACGACAAGAGTTGCCGTCATCGGACCGGGGCGTCTGGGCACGTCGTTTGCTTATAAACTGGGGCGCGACAACAAACGTGTCGCCATTTACTATCATAATTCGGATGTCTGCAAGGCGATCAACCGCGATCATTTAAACCCCATTCACCTGACCGAAGATCTGGCCTGCCGCACCGGCGGCATGGACCACGTGCCGCGTCTGGCGCCCAAGGTTTACGCCACCAACGATCTGGAGCACATCGTCGAAAACAACGACTTTATTATTCTCGCGGTGACGATGAACCGTCTGCCGGACCTGCTCAATTACCTTAAACCCATGATTGACCGCAAGGCCGGCGATACCTGCCTCATCTCCCCCATTAAAGGGTTGATCGCCGACGAAATGTCAGCCGAGCTGATCACGCCCTCGCAGTTGATTCGTAACCATCTGTACCATCTGGAACACAAATATCAAGTGGCGGTCATCGGCGGGCCGTTTTTCGACGTGGATATCGCCCTGGGGAAGCCGGTTTGCGTCACCGTCGCCGGAAAGAGGCGCACCGCCTCCATCATCCGTGATCATTTGCTCATGTTTAACCGCAAGGAGCTCAACGCGTATTATAATTTTGACATGATCGGCGTGGAAGCCTGCGGTGCGCTCAAAAACATCGTAGCCAACATCAAGGGGCTGGCCGATTCGCTGGACCTGGGCGATTCGATTCCCGGCACCATCTTCGCGCGCTCCGGCGTGGAGGTCCGCTCGCTTTCGCGTCTTCTGGGCGGGCATTTTCAGGCGTTTCATTCCCAGGCCGGTGTGGGCGACATGTATGTCACGGTCTCGTCGCTGGCCAGCAAGAACTACCGCTACGGAAAATATTTTTACGAACTCTATACCGGCAATCCTATCGAAACCAACCGGCGCGTTTTGGAAAAAATCGACGGCACGCCGGAGGGCCCCAACACGATCCGCAACGTGTACAAGTATCTGGACAAGAAAAACATGTACAGTCCGCTTTTTTCCTGCGCCTACAACATCTTCAACAAGGGCGGCAACAAAAGCGCCATCAAGGACATGATTATTCACGCCTGCCAGTTCGACAAGCGCAAAAATGAGTATATCGGGGCTTTTTCCCGGATGATGTACCGGATCATTCCGAATTACTGGTATCGGAGGGATCGGGAAATTTTTGATTGATGGAATGAATGGCTGAAAAACGCAAAAAATCGCTGCGCCGGTTAATCGGCCGAAAGCTCGGCGGAAAAAGAAAGACGCCGCGCGACGGATCGTCCGACGCGGCTGCCCAGCCTCTTGTCGAGAGCCGTCCGAGATGGAAAGACAAGATCGTTTCCCCCGATGACGTCCTGTCCAAAATCGAACCGGGTATGAGCATTTTTCTGGGGACCGGTGTGGCCGAGCCGCGGACCCTGGTCAAGCACCTGATGGAATCAGGCCAGTACAACCTTCAGGATCTGGAGCTGATTCAACTGGTGAGCCTGGGCGACGCCGTGGCCATCGATGAACGCTACGCCCGGAAATTCCGACTCAAAACCTTCTTTTCCGGCTGGCTGGCCTCCGAGGCGATCAGCGCCGGCCGTGTCGATCTGATTCCCAGCCGCTTTTCGCGCATTCCCTGGCTGTTTAAAACCGGCGCGATTCATATTGACGCGGCGTTTATTCAGGTGACCGCGCCGGACGAAAGCGGCTACGCCTATCTCATCGGCACGTCCGCCGAGCGGCAGGCCATGGAAGTGGCCAAAATTGTCGTTGCCGAAATCAACGCCACCGCCCCCCGGACGATGGGCGACACGCTGGTGCACATGTCGGATTTCCATTATCTGGTGGAGGCGACCGAGCCGCCGGTGTATGTTCCGCGCTGGCCGCTGCAGGACGTTTATCTTAAGATCGCCGCCAATGTCGCCTCCGTCATTGGCGACGGCAACTGCATTTCCTACGGGCTGGGGCCGCTGTATGAGGCGCTGGCCAAAACGCTGACCAAGAAAAAGAACCTGGGCATTCATTCGCCCTTCTTTACCGACGCCCTGATGGATCTGGTCAAAAGCGGCGCCGTAACGAACCGATTCAAGGGCGTTTTCCGGGGCAAGTCCTGCGCCTCTTACGTAATCGGCACGAAGGATTTAATGGCCTGGCTGGATTTGAACGCCATGGTGGAATTCCAGCCGCAGGATATCGTCATGGACCCCCGGACCATCGGCCTCAACGACAACATGGTGGCGATTTTCCCGGCGCGCAAAGTCGATTTAACGGGCGATATCGCGCTGCACACGGGCAAAGGCAATGTCACCGCCGGCCCGGGCAACGTGCAGGAGCTCTTCTGGGGCGCATCTTTGTCCAAAAACGGACGGACCATTTTTGCGCTGCCCAGCCGCAACCGCAAGGGCAAACCCAATATTCTTTTATCCGTCGGCGACTACCCCTTCCAGTTCACCAACCGCGAATCCATGGATCTCGTGGCGACGGAATACGGCGTGGCCTTTCTCATGGGCAAAACGCTTCGGGAACGGGCGCTGGCGCTGATCGAAATCGCTCATCCCGACGATCGGGCGGAATTGGTGCGGCAGGCCAAGGAAGCGAAAATGATTTACGCCGATCAGATTTATTTTGCCGATTCGGGCGCCCTGTATCCGGAAAAAATCGCCTGCTCCCACGAGTTCAAGGACGGGCTCATCTTGCGCTTCCGGGCCATCAAACCTTCCGATGAAGAAGAAATGCGCCGCCTGTTTTACCGGTTTTCGGACCAGTCCGTTTATTACCGTTATTTCAGCCCCATCAAAACCATGCCGCATAAGAAGATGCAGGAATATGTCAGCGTCGATTACCGCTACACCATGTCGATTGTGGCGATCCTGGATGACGCGGGCGTGGAAAAAATTCTGGGCGAGGCGCGATATGTGCGCTCCCAGGTGGACGTGTTTGCCGATACGGCCTTTATTGTCGATGAGCATTATCAGGGCAAAGGCATTTCCACCTATCTGCTCAATCTGCTCATCAAGGCAGCCAGGGAAGAAGGCGTGCCGGGATTCAAGGCCGACGTGCTGGAAAACAACCGGGCGATGCTGAAAGTTTACGAAAAAGCGCCATTCCCCGTGCAGACGGTTCTTTCCGGCGGCGTCTATAAGATTACCATACCGTTTCATCCGTCCTGACAGACGACGCAGAGCTAAACGGCAAAACGGCCGGTTCCTTTTTCGAAGGGACCGGCCGTTTTGGTTAAAGGTTGGTTAGTCGGTTAATAATTGACGGTGATCTTACTCGAAGATGCAACGTAGTTGTTCTTATCGCTGCATTCGGTCACCTTGCCTAAATTGTCCGCTGCGGCAATAACATAGTAAGTTCCTTTGGCCGTTCCACTGGGAACCGTTAATGTTGTCGATCCCGAAGCGGATGATGACCCGGCCGAAAGCGATGCTATGGATCGGGTGCCGCCAAGGAGGACGGAACTGCTCGTTTTCGACGTGGTTGTGGACAGGTAGTATCTTGTGGTGGAAGCGCCTGCCGTGACATTTCCCTGGTTTTTAACCTTATCGGTTACTTTGAACGTACGGGTGGACGACGTAATCGTTGTTGCGGAATTACTGACGCTGGATATGATCAGGTCGGCCATATTCAATCTCACCGACGCGCTCTTGGCTGAAGAGACATTCCCCGCCGCGTCTTTGGCAAAGGCATAAAGCGTTTTGGATCCCGCCGTGGTGGAGCTAAACGTGTAGCTGGTTGGCTTACTGGTTAACCAGCCGGTTTGTGATGCAGCAGGAATGGTTGACGAGTTTTTGACCATGTAACCGGTTACACCCACGCTATCCGTAGCGGTGAATGAACTGATGCTGACGGTGAGTGACGAGGATGAACTGGGAATCGTGAAGGCTGTGACTGTAGGTTTTGTTGTGTCGCCGCCGCCGCTACTGGTGCTCGAACTGCTGCTGCTGGAACTGGAAGAAATGTTCCATGAAATATTTGTCGTTTGAAAGGTCAGCGCGGTGGTGCCCAGGCCGGAGAAGGTGCAGGCATGATTGACGTACATCTTCTGACGGTACGTTCCCTTGGGACGGTTGGCGGTGGTGCCCCAGCTGTTGAGCACAATCCAGTAATGGTTGGCCGTGCTGGAACTCGAATCATCATAACCTACGATGGTCACGGCATGGCCGCCGCCGCCGTAGGAGCTCCAGGTCTGTCCGCAGTAATTATCCGGATTCCATACGGTGCTTTCCGATGAACTGCTCCAGAAATTATTGTAACTGCTCCAGGCCGAACTCGTGGGCAGGTAAAAGGCCAGCCAGATGGCCTTGCCCTGATTGATGACATTTTTAATATTGGCGATGGCCTGGGCCTGCGAAACGCCCGTGGTGGTAATGGTTGCCGGCGAAATGGACGTGATGGGATAATTTGGTGACGTTGAAATATTGCTGCACGAGACGCCGGAGGCGCAGCTGGTTCTTGAACCGTCTTTCCAGCCCGCATTGGTATTGGTGTTGGGAAGTGCTTTCTTTTTGCTGTTGTAGAAGTCGGTCACATCGGCAAGCCACCCGCCGCAGCAGTTGGAGGTGCCGTCGCAGGAATTCATGTATTGGATGGAGAGATTCTTGGCGATGGCTTTCTGGCGCTTCAAGTCAATGCCCATCACACGGTGCGCCGCCCAGGCGTAGCAGTTGCCGCAGCTTCCCTGGCTTTCGGAAGGGGAATAGGTCAGGTTGCCCAGAATGTTTGCCGAGGTGAAGCCGCTCGCCGCCGAATTCAAGGCGTTGGGCCGTTTGTGAAATCTTTCATCGATATGGGCGCGGGGGTTTTTCTGCGTCCGGTCATGCCATTTTTTGATGGTTGCCGCATCCGGACGCATGATGGGGAATGTTTTTGCCGGACTGTCAAACGCGGACGGAAGGTATTCATTATCTCCTCTTGCCTGATCTTCCGCCTGAACGCCAATCGGTACAAGGACGAACGACAGCACTGCAATGACGCTTAAAAATAACCCAAAAGATGTCTTTTTCATGCGTACCCTCCTCTGTATAAATAAAGATACGTTTTAGACTGCATTTATTGAGCCAGCTTTTACCGTTCTTGTAATACTTTGAAATGAATGCGTAATATTGCAATTTGTGACATCGGGGCAACTGTTTTGTTACATCTGTTAAGACAGATGTGTCTTGCCATGGGACAGGTGCGAACAGTACGTTACCATGCAATCGCCCATGGTTTTAATTTTAATGCCGGGAATGACGTGCGGACACAAAAATTCTATGGATGGGTTTTGGAAGGCGCTGTTTCAAAAAAAGTGGCCGGACGCCCTTTGCGGGAGTCCGGCCATTTCGTTAAAAGCTTGTTTATCGCATCAATGATGAACGTTATCTTTTGAACCTGCGCCCGAAGATGAAAGGACGCATGCGCTTCGATCATACCCATTCATCATTTGCCGTAAAACCACCATCCGGAAGAGCTGCTGCTGGAAGACGACGATGTCCACCAACCGGAAGAGCTGCTGGAACTGGAGCTCGAACTTGAAGAGCTGGAGCTGCTGGAACTCGAAGAGCTGCTCGACGAGCTGCTGGAGCTTGACGAAATGTTCCAGGTGATGTTTGCCGTCTGGAAGCTCAGCGCATTGGTGCCCAGGCCGTAAAACGTACAGGCATGGTTGACGTACATTTTCTGACGGAACGTGCCCTTCGGGCGATTGGCCGTGGTGCCCCAGCTGTTGAGCACAATCCAGTAGTGGTTGGCTGTGCTGGAGTTGGAATCATCATAGCCCACGATGGTGACGGCATGGCCGCCGCCGCTGAAAGAGCTCCAGGTGTTTCCGCAGTAATTGTCGGGATTCCACAGCGTGCTTTCGGAAGAGTTGCTCCAGAAGCTGTTGAAGTTGTTCCAGGCGGTGGAATTCGGCAGATAATAGGCCAGCCAGATGGCCTTGCCCTGGTTGATGACGTTTTTAATATTGGCAATGGCCTGAGACTGCGAAACGCCCGTGGTCGTAATGGTTGCAGGCGAAATCGAGGTAATGGGGTAGTTGGGGGATGTGGAAATGCTGCTGCACGAAACGCCTGATGCGCAACTGGTCCGGGAGCCGTCTTTCCATCCGGCATTGCTATTCGAGTTGGGGAGCGCTTTCTTTTTGCTGGCGTAGAAGTCGGTGACGTCGGACAGGAAGCCGCCGCAGCAGTTGGAGGTGCCGTCGCAGGAGTTCATGTACTGAACGGAGAGGCCCTTGGCGACGCCTTTCTGCCGTTTCAGATCAATGCCCATCACGCGGTGTGCAGCCCATGAATAGCAGTTGCCGCAGCTTCCCTGATTTTCACTGGGGGAATACGTCAGATTGCCCAGATTGTTTTTGGATGTGAAGCCTGTTGCGGCATTAAAACCGAGGACCGCGTTTCTGTTGAATCGTTCATCAAAACGGGCGCGTTCGTTCTTCTGAGTCCGGTCATGCCATCTTTTGATGGTGGCCGCATCCGGGCGCATGATGGGAAATGATTTCGTGGCAACAACCGACGGATTCGGAATGTATTCGTTGTCCGCTTTTGCTGAAACCGGTGTCTGAGCGAAACATGAAAGCGCCGCCAGAGATAATACGAAAATTACACTTAAAACCAAATACAATAGCTTCTTTTTCATTTATACCCTCCCTTGATGAAATAATATTTGCAAGCGCTACGCTGTTTCCGGCGCACATGCCTATCTTATCGAACGCTGCCCGGCTCCAGCGTTGGAAATTCAAAAATAACCGGCGTGCAAGTGCCGCGGGTGATAACTTTCATGATGCACGGAAATCGTTTTCCGGTTTTGATGTCGTGTTGGGATATGAAATCGCTTGTCGGTTGCGAAGAGTCCTTCCGCGTCAATGACCACTTGCGGCCTTCTGTTTGGGCGAAGTCTTCGCGGACGGGGGCCTCCGGATGAAATGAAAATTGAACATCATACGTTCCCGATGAGCCCTGTAGCGGTTTCACGGAAAGAATTTGGGCGTCGCCTTTGTAACTCTTGTAAGCGCACGGTCCACCCACGCGCGGCGCCTGGGACGATGCCACCGTGTCGCTGCACGAGGACAGGGGCACAATAAAGATCAACGCCATGCTCAACGCGGCTAAACCAATTTCCCAAAATGATGAAAATGCACCGATGTCTTTCATGTTCTTACCTGTTGAACTTTCCTTTGGATCGACGGATCAGACACTTCTTTTTTTACACACAATGCCGTTAAGCCTTTATAAATGCAATTATTGCACCACATGGAAATAATTTCGTAACTGCTTAAAATAATAAGATATATTTTAGAGGCTTTAGGCTTCTTGCGGCCTGCCCGGTACATATCTGTCCCAAAATGAGACGGGATGTGACAACTTATGCGTCGGAGCACAAGACACAACTGTCTTGTGTCAGAGACAGTTGTGACACGTTTTTGCCGCCGCCGTTCAGGGGGAACGTTTATTTCCGGTCGGCCCGCTTCAGCGCCGCCGCGATAAACCGGGCAAACAACGGATGCGGGTTGGTCGGCCGGGATTTGAATTCCGGGTGGAATTGGCAGCCCAGAAACCACGGGTGATCCGCAATTTCGACAACTTCCGCAAGCGTCCCGTCAGGCGAGGCGCCGGTGATGCGCAAGCCCTTTTCCGTGAGCGTTTTTTTGAAATCGTTGTTGAATTCGTAACGGTGGCGGTGACGCTCGGAGATTTCCTTGAGTCCGTAGGCGTCAAACGCAAACGATGCGGCTTCAATCACGCACGGCCAGGCGCCCAGGCGCATGGAAGCGCCCAGATCGCGCACCGCGCGCTGCTCGGGCAAAAGATCGATGACCGGGTATTGTGTCGCCGGATCAAATTCCGAGCTGTTGGCTTTCTCCAGACCGCAGACGTTGCGGGCGTATTCGATGACGGCCATCTGCATGCCCAGGCAAATGCCGAAGTAGGGGATGTTGTTTTCCCGCGCGTACTGAACGGCCAGAATCATGCCTTCGATGCCGCGATTTCCGAAGCCGCCCGGCACCAGCACGCAGTCCACATCCGACAGATGGGCCGCCGCGCCGTCTAGTTCGATTTTTTCGGTATCGACAAACTTCAGCGTCACGCGGCAGTTGTTGGCGATGCCGCCGTGAATCAGCGCTTCGTTGAGGCTCTTGTACGAATCCGTGAGATTGACGTATTTGCCCGCGATGGCCACACACACTTCGCGCGCCGGATGATAAAATTTTTCAACGACGTTTTCCCAATCGCCTAGCCTGGGCTGACCGGTCCACATGTTCAAAAGTTCGATGATCTTGGCGTCCAGGCCTTCGCGGTGATAGACCAGCGGCACTTCGTAAATGCAGCCGACATCCTTGGCGGTAAAGACACAGTTGACTTCGACATTGCAAAACAGGGCGATTTTGCCCTTGATGTCGTCGGACAGGAAATTTTCCGTCCGGCACAGCAGAATGTCCGGCTGGATGCCGATTTCGCGCAGCGCCTTGACGCTGTGCTGCGTGGGCTTGGTCTTGACTTCGCCCGCGGTTTTAATCAGCGGCACCCAGGTGAGATGAATGAAGATGGCGTTTTGCCGGCCGACCTCGTTTCGGAACTGACGGATGGCCTCCAGAAACGGCAGGCTTTCGATGTCGCCCACGGTGCCGCCGATCTCCACGATGGAGACGTCAAATCCTCTGGCGGTTTCGCGGATGAAATCTTTTATTTCGTTGGTGATGTGCGGAATGACCTGCACGGTTTTACCCAGGTAATCGCCGCGCCGCTCCTTCGTGATGACGGAAAAATAAACCTGGCCGGTGGTGAGGTTATTGCTTTTTCCCATTGGCGTGGAGGAAAATCGCTCGTAATGGCCCAGATCGAGGTCCGTTTCCGCGCCGTCGTCGGTCACGAATACTTCGCCGTGCTGAAACGGACTCATTGTTCCGGGATCGACGTTAATATACGGGTCCAGTTTCTGATTGGTGACGCGCAAGCCGCGCGCCTCTAAAATGGCCGCAATGGACGCGGCCGCGAGCCCCTTGCCCAGTGACGACAAAACGCCTCCGGTCACAAAAATGAATTTTGTGTTTTTCACTTCTCATTCCTCTGCCATTTTTGTGATGGCTTTTAATCGGCGCTTACGCCATGTTCTTTAATACAATGCCCCGGTCTTTAACTTCTTTTGGGTTGGCAAGCAGCCCTTCGGCCGCGACGCGGTCGAGGACATAAATCAATTCGCCGCCCTGCCGGGCATAAATCTGTCCGTAGGAGATCGGAATTTCCGGGGTTACTTCGCCCAAAAGCGAACGGGTGACGGATTCCGTTTTGCGCTTTCCGTTGGCCAGAAGCAATACGGTTCTGGCCTGGTAAACCAATTCCGCACCCATGCTCACGGCATACTGAGGCGAATCGGCTTTGGTTTTAAAATGCCCGTCGGCGACGGCGTTGGCAATCGTGTTGTCGTCGAGTTTGACCAGCAAGACGGTGCTGCCCTTGAACGGGATGCCCGATTCGTGAAAGGCCACATGGCCGCGTCCGCCCACGCCGATGACCTGAAGGTCGATGCCGCCTGCCGCCTTGATCTTGCGCGCATAGCCGTCCAGAATATCCTTTTTGATCCAGGCCAGATAATCTGATTTGGGTCTGGCGGCGATGGCGATGGATTTGCCCGCGTCCGCGCCCTTGAATTCCCAGTCGCTTTTGTTTTCCTTCAGTTCCCGAATCAATCGTTTCTGATCGATGAGTGAGCCGTAGGGGACGCGGGTTTCGATAAACTTTTTATTGAGATGGCTGAAGAGTTCCTGAATCATGAAGTAGGCGTAGCTTTCCGGATGGATCACGCGCTGCTGAATATTGTCGCCCGGCAGGCCGACGTATTCGTCGAGGTTGAAGCTGCGGATCCGTCCTGCGTCAATCTTGCCGTCATTGGCCGCGCGGGCGAAATGCTTGTACATGCCCGTGGGAGAGTTGCCCGTGGCCAGCCCCAGCACGGCTTCGTCTTTATTTTTAAGAAGGTCGACGGTTTTTCTGACGGCAATGCCCGCAGCCAATTCACTCATATGCGCAAAGTCTTTTGCAACAAAAACGCTGATTCCCATAAAGTGTATTCTCCCTTTCAAATTTATCCCAGTTCGCTTTTCACGACATCGGCAAGCTGCTGACAGTATTTTGCCGTCACGGTGTCGGACGGTCCTTCAACCATGACGCGGCACATATTCTGTGTTCCGGAATAGCGCACCAGAACGCGCCCTTCTTCGCCCAGTTCTTTTTCCACCTGCCTTATGGCTTCCATCAGTTTCGGAACTTTTTCAATATCCGGCTTACTTTTAACGTCCACATTGATCAGCTTCTGCGGGAAAATATCCATCGAGCGCGCCAGCTCCGAAAGCGGCTTGCCTTCCTTGACCATGGCGGCCACAAGCTGCATCGCGGCGACAATGCCGTCGCCGGTGGTGTGATGATCCAGGAAAATCATGTGCCCCGCCTCTTCGCCGCCGATGATCGATCCCATCTTCAGCATGTCTTCCAGCACGTAGCGGTCGCCGACTTTGGAGGCATGGTGCTTGAAGCCGTATTTCTTGCAGGCCATGCGCAGACCCAGGTTGCTCATGACGGTGCTCACCAGAAGGTCGTTTTTCAGCTTGCCTTCGCGTTTTAAAATATTGGCGCAGATAATCAGGATTTGGTCGCCTGTGATCTCGTGGCCTTTTTCATCCACGGCAATCAGACGGTCGCCGTCGCCGTCAAAGGCCAGACCGATGGCCGCGCCGCTTTCCACGACTTTTTTGCGCAGATCCTGCGTGTGCTGGGAGCCGCATTTGTCATTAATGTTGACGCCGTTGGGTGTGTTGTGAATGACCTCCACGTCCGCGCCCAGTTCAATGAAGGCCTCCGGGGCGACCTTGTAGGTTGCGCCGTTGGCGGTGTCCAGAACGATTTTCATTCCTTCCATGGAGAGATTGCGGGGAAAAGAATTTTTCAGGAAAACGATGTAACGCCCCTTGACGTCATCGATGCGCTCGGCTTTGCCCATGCCGCCCGCCGAGGGCAGGAGTTCCGTGAGTTTTTTATTGAGGATCATATCTTCAATCGTGTTTTCCTCGTCGTCGGTCAGTTTGAAGCCGTCGCCGCCGAAGATTTTCAGGCCGTTGTCCTGGAAGGGATTATGCGAGGCGGAAATCACGATACCCGCGTCCGCCCGCATGCTCTGCGTGATGAAGGCGATGCCCGGCGTGGGCAGAACGCCGACCAGATAAGGATATCCGCCCATGGAGGTGATGCCCGCCTCCAGGGAACTTTCCAGCATGTATCCCGAAAGACGCGTGTCCTTGCCGATAATGATGTGGGCGCGATGATTTGCTTTTTTAAACAAATGCGCCACCGCCTGACCAACGCCGAACGCGATGGCTGCGTTCATCGGATAGCGGTTGGCTTCTCCTCTAATCCCGTCCGTTCCAAATAACTTTCCCATTGATGTGCTCCTTTCAATTATCATTCACGTCTTGTGAATCCATTGATCAAAATAATAATTTTCTTATTTGTTGAACAACCCCATGGACGGCAGAGCCTGTGCGACTTTTTGACTCATCGCATCGACGATGCCGCTCAACCACATGACGCCTTTTGCTGAAACCTCCGCGGGCAATCCCTGGATGGCTTCAATGTAGTTTGTCTTGCCGTTTCCCACGCTCTGGTGGAAGCCTTCCAGAAAAGCGTCGCGGGATTGATCGGTATCCGCGAGGACCTCGGGCTTCTTGCCGCTGAAGAGCGCCTCGATCTCATCCATTTGCCGGAAAAAATCCTGTCTGGTGCGAACCTGCGCTTCTTCGCCGTCTCTGACGGGTTGGGCGGCCGCTTTTTCCGCCATGGTTTTTAATCGCTTGAGGCGCTCCTTCTTTGCCGAGGCCAGCTGTTCCATCACGCCTGAGTACAGCAGAGGCCCGTAAACATGGGTTTCGAGAAACGATTTGCGGATGTCTCGATACCATGCCTCCAAAGCGACTAGGTTGGCCAGATAGAGAATGTTGTTCTCCACGACGCCAACGATGTCCGAATAGGGCGCCTGCCGGGAAAGCTGAAGGCTTCGGGCCGGCCCCACGGCGAAGATGAGATGATTGTCCCCGGGATAATTTTTCCTGACGATGGAACCCGCCGCAACGATGTTACCAAATCCCATGTGCACCGGCCCGACCATGCCGCCCTGGCCCCCCAGAAAAATCGGGGGCTGGTTGAGCATGACGCCCCGGGGCACATCGCCTATCAGCGAAGGTGTTGTCTTGTCGGCTTCCGGCGTAAAGTTAAAATGGATATAGGAGCTGCCGACTTCAGAGTGATTGCTGCGGCTGGTGCCGCCGGCCATCAGGCAGTCGCAGAAGTTGATGAGGCTCCCCAGCGTGACGAAGGGAAAAAGAATCGTCTGCTTCAATCCCACACAATGCGCCCCGCCGGCTTCTTCTTCCAGAATGCACCCTTCGCGCACATGCGCGCCCATGCTCAGATTCGCTTTTTCCAGAAAGACGGATTTGCTGAAAAAGCCGCCTTTCAGCTCGACTTTCTCGCCGAGCTGGCAATCTTCAATCGTGACCGGACCTTCGTAGCCGACCTTGCAACCGGCGGAAATAACGGTCTTGCCGCCGTAGATCCGGCAGCCCGGATAAATCGTTACGCCCTTTCCCCATATCTGATTGCAATTGACGTCATCGCCGATATCAATCGTTGCCGGATTGGGAATGTTCACGCCCTTCTCCATCAACTGCTGAATTTTCTCAAAGGACTTCGGCTTCAAATCCATAAATATCCTCTCTTGATTTTTTATTAAACAGTGCGCAAAGCGCCCCTCTTAACCTAATAATCCGTAAGGAACGGTCGCGACCACACCTGCGGGTGGCAAGACCGTTCCCTACATCTGTTTTTAAACGATCCCGAACGCCAGCATGGCCTTGGCGACTTTCGTGAAGCCGGCAATGTTTGCGC
>CAZGDK010000026.1:0-28626 GCA_964525155.1 uncultured Smithella sp.
TTTTGGTACGTGAAGCATTCTTCAAGGTCCATAGCCGCCGAACCGACAGAGGCAATGCCTTCCGTCCGGTTGACCAATTCGCCCTTGGCGTTTGTTTTTTTGAAGCTGGCGTCGCGGCTTTTCTTGACGTTTTCCGCGATTTTCTCGAACGCCCAATCCCACTCGACTTCCTTCCACTCGGTGGCAAAAGGCGCGCGATAAAGCGGTTTGCCCAGACGATTTTCGTTGACAGCCATCTGGTAGATCGAACCGCCCTTGCTGCACAGCGCTCCCCGGTTGATGGGGCTGTCCGGATCCCCCTCCGTGTTGATCACCTTGCCGTCGCGCACGGACACGATAATGCTGCATCCGACGGAACAATAAGGACAAACCGTTGTGGTTTCTTTGCCGTACTTGATCTTCAGCTCCTTGGCGTGGGCGGCTGTCGGTTGCAGGCTTACGCCCAAACCGCTTACAGCCGCGACAGCGCCGGAGAGTTTCAAGAAACCTCTTCTGCTGACGTTCATGAATTCTGTCTCCTTTCCTCAGAAATTATACGTGTTCTTTTCATGCTTTTAACCTTCTCACCGCGCAGCCGTTTCCATGGAGTTCTCATTTTCAGGGAAAAGCCTTAAGAAAAACCAGAAGCTTTCAAGCATGATGTTTTTCGTGAAAACAACCCATTAACCGCTTGGTTCTTATATAAGGATCGCGGGCCGTTGTCAACGGAAAATATGAATAATTTCAGCTACTTATGTCATTTTTGACATAACAAAAAAGGATAATGAGATCAGCTTCATGCAACGCCTGATTCGCATCAGTTTGATGGCCGGTGACTTTTAGTCACTGACCGCGGGCACGGACAGATCGGGTGCGCAAAATTTTTGGCATAAAAAATGAAATGGTTGTTCTTGACACATGAATAACATTTCTTATACGTTGCCGCCATGAAGAAACGAGCGCCACAAACGCCTCCGGCGAGAATGTCAAAATGAAAATCCTGGTTAGCATTGACGATACGGACAATCTGGAAAGCAGGGGCACGGGCAAGCTGGCCGCCCTGCTGGTGCATGATATTGAGGAAAACGGATGGGGAACGTGCGATTTCATTTCGCGTCATCAATTGCTGGTTCATCCCGATGTGCCTTACACCTCGCACAACAGCGCCATGTGCTTTACCGCCGATATTATGGAAACGAACCTTCATCCCCTGATTGCCCACGCCGCGCTCTTTCTGGAAAAAGAAAGCGCCGACGGATCGGACCCGGGGCTTTGCGTCGCCGTCTGCGATCAGTTGACGCGCCCGGAAGACGTCATTGCGTTTGGCCGTAAAGCAAAACAGACGGTTCTTGCCAAATCCGACGCCTATGGTCTGGCCGCCCAATTGGACATTCATCTCTCCGAACACGGCGGCACGGGCGGCGGCGTGATCGGCGCGCTGGCCGGCGTCGGCCTGAGATTAAGCGGTCATGACGGGCGCATGCGGGGTAAAATCCAAATCGATTGCCCCGGCAATATGCTTACCGCGGACGATCTGTGCCGTCATCCCGCCATCGACAACGTCCGGACTCTGGACGGCGAGAACCTCTCCGGCAACCAGATGGTTGAATTGGGCGAAAAAGTCAAACCGGTCCTTCTGGAAGGCAAACGGATATTGCTGGTCGTACCGCAAAACGCCCCGGACGCACGCGCGCCGTGGATCACCTGCCCCAAACATATCGTCAAAACGTATTAAAACGCCCTGCGGAATACGAGTTGGCGAATTCCGATAATTCAGGTAAAATGTCGGCCACTTTAACGCAAAAGGAGGACAAGAGGATGGCCGGAAAAATTTTTTATCGGGAAAGACACAAGGTCGGCACGAAAGAAAAAAAACCGCGCTTTAAGCTGGTGGCGGTGGCCGGCATAGACATCACCTTTTACGGCGATCATCTCCGGAAAAAGGAGCTCGAAGAGATCGCCAAGGCCGTGGGGGCGGAATTGGTTCTTTTAAAGGTCTCCAAGGAAGACAAAGACGATGACGTGGAAGTGAAAGAATAACAGTAACCGCAACGGAAGGATAAAAAAATGGCCCTGATTCGAGAGCGCGACGGCAAGCGCCTGCATGTCAAAAGCAAACTGATGGGAGAAAGCCTGGTTGGGAAAACCTTTATGGACAGCCTGACCGTGGCGCCGCAGGAAAGGCTTTTCCCCGATGTCAATATCGTCAAGATCGGGGGTCAGTCCATTTGCGACCGGGGCGCGCAAGTGCTGCCCGCACTTGTTAAGGAAATCGTTTCCTGCGCCCAAAAACACAAAATCCTCATAACCACCGGCGGCGGCACGCGCAGCCGCCATATTTACTCCATCGGTCTGGAACTGGGCATGCCCACCGGCATCATCGCCAAATTCGGCAGTTCCATCTCCGAGCAAAACGCGCTTTTGGTCGCCACGCTTCTGGCTCCCTCGGGCGGCATTAAAATCGGCCATGACGACATCACCAAGCTCTACACCTATTTTTCCCAGGGCTGCATTCCCGTCATGCACGGCATGCCGCCTTACGATTACTTTGCGCTCCCCGCCCCCAAATGGCGCATTCCTATTCACCGCACCGACGTGGGCACTCTGATCGCCGCCGATTTGATCGGCGCAAAAAGCTGTATTTTCGTCAAAGACGAAAAGGGGCTCTATACGGACGACCCGAAGAAAAATCCCAAAGCGTCTTTTATTGCCGAAATCAGTGTCAAGGAATTGCTTAAGAAAAACCTGGACGATCTGATTATCGAGCGCCCCTGCCTGGAAATCCTCCAGAACAGTGAAGTGCTCAATAATATCCAAATCGTAAACGGTCTGGAAAAAGGAAATCTGACCAAAGCGCTGGCGGGAAAAAAGACGGGGACAATCATTTACAAATGAGCCCGCTTCATGGACGGCTTTTTGACCTTCAGGACTTAGCTCATCTCACCTTGAAAAAGGAGAACAGATCATCATGACGGATATGGCCTTATGCCAAAAGCTTGCGGAAGCAATAGGCGCGGGGGAGTCGCCTCTGGTCCCAAAAATTTTTGCAGCGCTGGTCAGCGATGAGGAAGCCAATGTTTTGCTTCTGGCCGCCCCTCCGGCTACCGCTGAAGATCTTTCCAGAAAATCCGGCCTGCCGCTTCCGGCCATTGAGGCAATGATGGATTCGCTGTTTTCTCGCGGCCTGATTTTCAAAGCCACGAAGGGGGGCGAGAAAAAATTCTACCGCGTCAAAACCATTCCGCAGATGCACGACTCCACCAGCCTGACACCGGGCATTTCCCGGCAGGTGCTGGATTTGTGGAAGGACTACATGGAGACGGAATGGCCGGCCTACGGCGGGAAGATCATGGACATGATGCCCGGCTCCATCATGCGGGTGGTGCCCGTTAACGAAAGCGTCGAGCCGCAATCACAGATTCTGGCGTACGACGACGTCGTCAAAATCGTGCAGGACGCCAAAACGCTTTCCGTCACGAACTGCTCCTGCCGGGTGATCTCCGGCAACTGCAAAAAGCCCCTGGAGGTTTGCATGCAGGTGGACCGCGCGGCGGAATATAACATTGAACGCGGCACGGGCCGGGCGCTGGCCAAAAGCGAAGCGCTGGAGATTTTGAAAAAATGCCGGGAGGAAGGGCTGGTGCATGTGGTGGACAACCGCCAAGTGGTAGGTCACGTCATCTGCAACTGCTGCAGTGACTGCTGTCTCAACTGGGCCGTAATGAAAGGCGCGAAAAAGTGGGTCGCACCGAGCCGTTTCGAAGCTTTTGTAAATACCGATCTGTGCAGCGGCTGTGAAGTCTGTCTGGAGAGGTGCTTTTTCGACGCGCTGGCCATGAAGGATGATCTGGCCGCCGTCGATCCGTCAAAATGTCTGGGCTGCGGCGCCTGCACGGTCGTTTGCCCGACGGAGGCGTTGAAGCTCAAAGAGGTGCGGCCGGTCGATTTCGTTCCGGCCTGAGCCAGGATACGGTTTCATTTTTTCAAGACGATGCCGTGCCGCTTGAATTTGCGGTACAGCGTCGCCCGGGAAACATTGAGTTTTTCGGCGATCATCGCTTTATCGAAACCCAGTTCCAGCATTCTCTCAATTAACTTTTTTTCTTTTTCGCGGGGCGATTCCATGTCGCCCAGCGGCTCGGGCATTTTTCCGGACTGGAGAATTTCGTCAGGGACCAAATCAGCGGTGAGCTCATTGGACCGGGCATAGCTCATCATGCGTTCCACGACATTTTGCAGCTCCCGGACGTTGCCGGGCCAGGGATAGCGCTCAAAGGCCTCGAAAATGCAGTCATCCACGCGAGTGATTTTTTTTCTCAGACTGTCTTCGTACCGCTTGATAAACCAGCGGGTCAGAAGCTCAATATCATCTGGTCTTTCCCAAAGTGGAATCATCTCGATGCAAAAGACGTTAATCCGGTAAAAGAGGTCTTCCCGGAAATTGCCTTTTTCAATTTGCTCTCTCAGATTCTTGTTGGTGGCCGTGATGATGCGCACGTCGATCTTCCGGGTTTGCTTGCCGCCCACACGGGTGATCGCCTTGTCTTCAATGACGCGCAGAAGCACGGTTTGCAGCTCCAGCGGCATCTCGGCTATCTCGTCAAGAAATATCGTGCCGCCGTCGGCCAGTTCGAATTTACCGGGGCTGCCGCCCCGCCGGGAGCCGGTGAACGCCCCTTCCTCGTGGCCGAACAGTTCGCTCGCGATCAGATCCCGGGGAATGGCGCCGCAGTTGATGGCCACATAAGGCCCGTTGCCGCGGGGGCTCGCATTGTGGATGGCCTGGGCAAAGACGTCTTTTCCCGTGCCGCTTTTCCCCAGCAAAAGCACGTTGGAATTATTTTGCGCGACCATTTTGGCCTGTTCAACCGTCACCAGAAACCGGGGGTGCCGGCCGCAAATATCGTCAAACGAATAGGCGGCGCCCGCGCCCAGCATTTTGGTCACCATGATTCTCGCCCGCTTGATTTCGTTCAAAACAATAATCTTCCCGATCCGCTGTCTTTGCGCGGAAATGATCGGAGTCAACGTCAGCGTGTAATCATTCCAGGAATGCCGCGAAAAGATGCGAACTTCCTGATCCGTGACCGAGTCGTTATTTTCGATCAGCTTCAGAAGCGTTGCATTCTTCTTCTCCAAAGCGGTCGCAAGCGCCATCCCCTCGGCCCGCGTAGAAGACAGCCCCAGCATCTTTATAGCCGGAGCGTTGAGAAGCGAAATCACACCAAGATTGTCCACGGTGATCATCGCCTCCGCAATGGAGGAGATGACGGTTTGCTGATACCGGTAGGCGGTCTGGCACTCATTAAAGGCCTGCCGGGTTTTCAGTTCATTTTCGATGGCGTAGGCGGCCGCGACGGCCATGCCCAGCGTGTGCGGATTGACGCGGAAATTTCGAGAGTTTAACGTGATGCCGCCCAGGAGTTCCCCTTCCGGCGAAAAAATCGGCGCGCCGCAGCCGGTTTCGCCGTGATAGGCTTTGATGTAATGCTCGCTGCCGAAGATCTGGACCGGTTTCCTGAATTCGACAATCGCGCCTGTGGCATTGTAGCCCGCGGAGCGCTCATTCCACAGAGCGCCCACCACGCCGCCCGCCGCCCGCGTCAACTCGGCCTGATCGTGATCTCCCATGATCTCGAGCAAATATCCCTCACGATCGATCAGGACGACATGGAATCTGGACCCCTTGAGAAACTGATAAAGATTGGTCAAAAAAGGCCGGCTGACGTCAATGAAAGTCCTGTTGCGCTCCAGCAGATCGTCTAGCGCCTTGCCTTTCAAAACGGTGATGGCCGGCATCTTGAGGGGATTAATGCCGAAGGTGCGGCAGCGAATCCAGGCGGCCAGCACGTCCGGCGGAATGACCGCGCCGTCGATGTCATTGCGGCCTTCGATGAATTTCTTCCATTCTTTTAGCGTCCGGCGATACTTGTCTTTGTAATGTTCCAGCTCCGCCAATTTCGTCTCATTAAAACGTTGCAGTTCGATGGAATCTTTTGCAGCCACGCGGATCAATATCCCTTCTGATTTATTCTCATATTTGTCTCAAGTTACGACTATTGAGACGACTATGATACGTAATTTTTCAAATGAAGCAAGGGGGAATACTCAATACGTTAAATAATACAAAGAGATGAAATTTTACGACTGAACAGCCGGATTTGGCATGACAAGTGCTAAAGTAATGTCTTTGTCCTCGGGTGGGAGGATGTGACGTTAATTTTTAAAGGAGGAAGCAGTTTTAAAGCGGCAGGAAGAGAGATGCAATGAATGCATCGAGTATGGCTTAATGTTTTTTTCATCAGGGAGGGGGATACATGTCTGACGGAACAAATGGAACGACTGTGGATTCTGCAAAAACCGGATCTGAAATATCCAATGGAACGATTGTTGATCCGGCAAAGTACCGGGGAAAAGTATTGACGATTGCGATTGCCGGTTACGCTTTTGACGGCATGGACATCATGGTATTTGCGCTCGCCGCGCCTCTTTTGTTAAATGCCTGGCCGGATCTCAAGATTGTGCAACTCGGTTTTATTGCCACATGCATGCTTCTGGGCATGAGCTTCGGCGGTTATATTTTTGGTCCGATCGCCGACAAGTACGGACGCAAAAAAGCGCTGGTCTGGTGCATCGCTTTCTTTGGCCTGATGACGGGTCTGACGGGATTTTGTACAAACTACATTCAGATGGGCGTGATGCGGTTTCTGGCGGGATTGGGGCTGGGCGCGGAATGGGCGCTGGGCGGAACCCTGCTTCAGGAATTCGCGGAACCGGCCAAACGGGCGAAGTTCAGCTCCTATATGACGCTGGGCTGGCCCATCGGCTGGGGACTCACCATTGCCGCGGGCTACTTTCTGACGCCGATCTACGGCTGGCAGCTGCTTTATTACATGGGCACGGCGGCCATTTTTCTGGCCATTTATATTCATTACGCCATTCCGGAATCACCGATCTGGATGAAAATGCAGCAGGCCCGCACCCAGGGAATTGCCGCGGGCGCGCCGATTGCGCAGGCGGGAACAAAGGATCTTTTTAAAAAGGAAAACATTCGCTCTTTCCTGTATGTGGTGTTGATTTGCACCTCCATGCTTTGCACCTACTGGGCCGTGAACACCTGGCTCCCCACGATTCTGGCCCGGGAAAGAGGCATGTCCCCCAAGGCCTATTCCACCTTGCTGATGGCTCTGACGGGCGTCGGGGTTATCTTCTATTTTATCGGCGGCTGGTGCGGCGACAAATTCGGCAAGCGTCCGACCATGGCGGCATGCGGCATTCTCGCCGCCATTACGCTCGTTTTGTGGCTGGGCATTGAATGGGAAGAGGACTGGAAGTTCAATATGTTTGCCGCCCTTGCCTGGGCGCCGCCTTCGTGCATCTGGGCGATTCTGGCCGCTTACGTGGTGGAGCAGTTCCCCACCAACATTCGCGCCGTCGGAATGGCCGCGGGATTTTCAACCGGACGCCTCGTGGCGACCCTGATTCCTCTTGTCATGGGCGCCGCGGCCCAGCAAATCGGTCTGACGGTGGTCATGACCGCCGTGGCGGTATTTTATGTGATTGCGGCAATCGGAGTTCTGATGTTAAGGGATTCAAAGGCCCATATATAAAAAGGATTGAAGTGATCTTTTGCATCAATCGGACGGGAAACTCTTTAATGGAAATATTTTAACCTTTCCGCAGTATGTCGGATCAACACTTTTAAACACGTTCCCTCCGGTGAATAACCGGAGGGAACACCGGAAAATCAAAGTCATTTGTCATGAAACAAACATTTTCACCAAACAATTCCGGCCAACCGGAGCCGGCGGCAGGCGAACAAATCTACAGCTGCATCTGTTCCGGTAATTGCCAGAGCCGCTGTCGCCTGTACGTTCATGTGCGCGACGGCAAAGCGGTCAAAACATCCATGGCGCCGTATCCGGATGCCCGCTACAACCGCATCTGCCTCAGGGGGTTGAGCCATGTCCAACGGATTTATGATCCCGAACGGCTGAAATACCCGATGAGACGCAAAGGCGCCCGCGGCGAAGGAAAGTGGGAGCGAATTTCCTGGGATAAAGCCATTGAACTCATTGTCACTAAATTCAAAAGCTACCAGCAGGATTTCGGCAAGCAATCGATTGCCTTCTCCGCTGTCAGTGGCAGCGAAGCCTATTTAAACGGCGCCTACTCCGCGTATCGCCTCGCCTCCGTCATGGAGGCGACACAAACCGAGCATTCTCTGGATATGGCCGACACCTATGGCCTGGGCCGCGTCATCGGCAGCGGCAACTCCTTCAATCAGAGCAACGACCGCGCCGATCTCGTCCGCGCCAAAACCATTTTAATCTGGGCCGCAAACGTTACGGATTCCCATCCGCATGACTGGCGCTTTATTGTCGAGGCCCAGGATCAAGGCGCAAAGGTGGTCGTCATCGATCCGCGCTTTACGACCGCCGCCTCCAAAGCGGATCAGTGGATTTCCATTCGCCCCGGCTCCGACCCGGCGCTGGCTCTATCCATGGCGCAGGTGATTCTTTCCGAACGGCTGCATGATGAAAATTATTTGCTCCATCACACCGTGGCGCCATTTCTGGTGCGCGAAGACACGGGGCGCTTTCTGAGGCAAAGCGATCTTACCGGCGTCAAGCCGGATAAAAAAGCGCGCGACTACATCGTGTGGGATACTCAAACCAGTGAAGCACGCGTGGTGAATCAGGTGCAAAAGCCGTCGCTGGAAGGCACGTTTATGGTCTCGGGAATCAAGGTGACGACCGCTTTCAGCCTATTGAAAGAAGCGATGTCGCATTACACGCCGGAGGTTGCAGCGGCCCTTTGCGACATCGAGCCCGAGATCATCCGGAATCTGGCGCGCCTGTATGCAACCCACAAACCGGCCAGTATCTACAATGGTTTTATTCAATACGACAACGGCCTGCAAACAGGGCATGCCTGGGGCATTCTGGCGTCGCTGACCGGAAACATCGCCAAACCCGGCGCATCCGTGGGGCATATCGGCCGGGCGGGGCACGACATCAACTTTGCCGAATTCTTTTATCCCGAAGGAAAAAGACCGGCAACCATTCCGTGGATTTACCTCAAAGAGGTTTTGAAGACAGGGCAATTTTACGGCAAGCCCCATCCGATCAAGGCGCTCGTCATTCACAACAGCAACATCGTATGCAACGGCAGCAATCAAAACGACATTCTGGGCAAAATCTTCCCCGCCATCGACTTTATCGTGGCGGCCGACATGGTGGAAACGGACACCACGCGCCAGGCCGATCTGGTATTGCCCATCTGCCACTGGTTTGAAATGGAAGACATCATTCAGGGGCCGTTTCATCCTTACACATGCTTTAGCGAAAAGGCGCTTGAGCCCGCCTATGAATCAAAGCCGGATATGGACATCTGGCGGATGATCGCCCGCGGCATGGGCCTGGGAAAATATTTCGACTATACGGATGAGGACTTTTTCCGGATGCTTCTCGACACGGACGCCGCGCGCGCCGTATGGCTTACCTGGGAGCGCCTGAAAAAAGAAAAAGTCGTGCAGACGCTTCCCACCGCCTGGGTCAACTGGGAAGGCAACAAATTCCGGACGCCTTCGGGACGCCTGGAATTTTATCTGGAAAATCCCAGGCCGAGGCTCGACTGTGGTATTGCCATCGATCAAAGCCGCGAGCGTCTTCCCGCTTTCGCGCCGCCCGTGGAGGCCTGGCCGGACAATCCCTTGAGAAAAAAATATCCGCTCGTGTACCACACCGTGCGTCAGCGCTGGCGTTTGCACAGCCAGTGGTTTAACACACCGTGGCTTCGCGAACTCGACCGCGAGCCGCTGGCAAATATTCATCCCGCCGACGCCCAAGCGCGGGGCATTCAAGAGGGCGACACGGTCGAGGTTTTCAACGACCGCGGCCACGTCGTTTTAAAAGCCAGATTAAGCGAAGCCCAGCGGCCGGGGATGGTCTCCGTCCCCAAAGGCTGGCGGCGCGACCAGTTCATCGCGGGTTCCTATCAGGAACTGACCACCGATTATCTCAACACGTCGAGCTATAATCAGAGCTTTTACGACGTGCTGTGCGAGGTAAGGAAATGGCGATAAAAAGCTCTGATATCGGCACGCGCCGACGAGACCATATCACATTTCATGGAAGTGCCCTGGCGTTATGAACAAGGGTTATGAATAGAAGAAACTTATTTTCAGGTAAGATTTCCCCCTTTTCTAAAGGGGGATCAAGGGGGATTTATGAGATGGTTCAAGCAGATAAAAATCTCCCCCTGTCCCCCTCTTTAAAAAGAGGGGGAACGTGCCCTGACGGATAATCTCCCCCGACATTCTTTTAGAAAGAGAGAGATTATGCTGGGCCGGAATGAACATATGGATGTTTATATGACCAGAAAACGATACGTCATGCTCATTGATATGAAACGCTGCATCGGATGCCACACCTGCTCGGTGGCGTGCAAAGTCGGCAACAACCTACCCCTGGAGGTCTGGTGGAACCGGGCGCTGACTTATGGCGGCCCGACTCTGGACACGCCGCACGGAACGTTTCCGAATCTGGAAATGCAATATCTAACACTCAGCTGCCAGCACTGCGAAAAACCGGCGTGCGTGGCGGCCTGCCCGACCGGAGCCACCTTCCAGCGGCATGACGGCATTGTGATGCAAAACTATGACGCCTGTCTGGGATGCCGCCTGTGCATTCTGTCTTGTCCCTACAGCGGTGTGCGCAGTTACAACGAGAGCAAGCCTTCGTATGCTCTGGACTTTCCGGCAGGCGACGCCCAGGCCAAACCGCAGCAGAAAGGAACGGTATCCAAGTGCCATTTCTGTTATTACCGCATCGACCAGGGACTGCCGCCTTCCTGCGTAGAGGTCTGCCCGGTCCAGGCCCGTATTTTCGGGGATGCAAATGATCCGCAAAGCGAAGTGGCCAGGCTGCTGGCCAGCCGGCAATTCACTAAGCTTTTGGCGCATAAAAACACTCAACCGTCGGTGTACCTGCTGACATAAACCCGGAGGCTCAATAAGCGTGTTGCGTAAAGAATGGTCATTAATCACCAACAGCATCCTGATCCAGCTTGCCGCGGGTCTGTATACTTATCTGGCGGCATATCGTCAACTTCTGGTTAATCGGCCGGACGCCGGGACGGCGCCCGGGGCTGTCTTTTCAGGCATGCTGCTTTGCGGGCCGGTCATTTTCGCGGCCATGATCCTGTCGCTTTTTCATCTGGGGCGTCCTTTGCGGGCTTACCGGGCAATGGCTCATCTTAAAACGTCGTGGCTCAGCCGCGAAGTCTTTTTCACCTGCGCCTTCGGCGTTCTCTGGGCGGCAAGCGTCTGGATGGAAAAGAGCGGGACAGCAGGCATGAACGTCATCTGGCTTGCCGCCGCGGCGGGTCTTTTGAGTGTGTTGAGCATGTCGGGGATTTATGCCGCAACCGGCAAACCGGGTTGGTCCGGCCTGAATACAGCACTTAGTTTTTTCGGAACCCTGATGATTTTCGGGGGCGTAAGTTCAACAATCGTAATGATGCAGGCAGGCGACTTTCAGACGTGGACAAAGGCATCCCTCGCACTCGCGTTTTTTATTCTGGGGGTGAGACTCGTCTATCAGAAAAAACTTTTCAGCAAGCTTGCCGGCTCCAAACGCCGAAGCGTGGATCAACTGGTGACCGCCTCGCCCCTGCCTTTGCCGGAAAAAATCGGCTCGATGCACCAGTTGCTCACCCTGTGGGGATCGGGACTGTCTTTCATCGGCTTGACGCTGGCGCTGCTTATCCTCTCAACTTCTCAAGGCCATGCCGGGCAGCAAGCATGGCCAGCCGTCGCCTGTTTAACGCTTGCCGGGGAAGTGCTGCAAAGAATCGGTTTCAACAGTCTCGGTCTTTCAAACGGGATGAATGAACACATAACAAATACAAAGTAGAAAGGGATGTTTATGGAAAAAGATGTTGTAATTGTGTCGGCTTGCCGGACAGCCATCGGCAAGTTCGGCGGAACGTTAAGGGATAGTAACGCCTCGACCATCGGCGCTGTGGCGATGAAAGAGGCGATCACTCGGGCCGCAATCGATCCGGCCATCATCAATGACGTTCGTTTCGGGTGCTGCAACGAACACATCGATGAAATGAATACGGCCCGCGTGGCGGCTTTAATGGCCGGCGTTCCGGAAACGGTTCCGGCCGTGACGGTCAACCGCGTGTGTATTTCAGCGATGGAAGCCGTGGTGTCGGGCGCGGCCATGATCAAGGCGGGCTTTGCCGATGTCATTTTAGCGGGCGGCGTGGAACAGATGTCCGGCGGCGTTTACCGGGTGCTCACGGCCCGCTGGGGCTGCCGTCTTCAGGATCAGGTCTTCGCCGATGAAGTGATCCATCAGCTGCATTGCGGATCAAGACTGCTGCCGGGGCCGGAGAAAGGGCCGTTAAAAGAAGGCGCGCTCATCGACCTGTACAAGGGAAAACCCTATATTATGGGTCAAACGGCGGAATTCCTCGCCGAGCTTTATAAAATTTCACGGGAAGAAATGGATGAAGTGGCCCTTCGAAGCCATAATAACGTTGAGCGGGCAACCCATGACGGTTCCTTCAAAGCGGAAATCGTCCCGATGTCTCTTCCCCAGAAAAAAGGCAAGCCCCCCGTCATCTTCGAGCGCGACGAACATTTTATGCCCGGCCTGACGATGGACAAACTGTCTGCCCTTCCCCCCGCCTTTGTGCCGAAAATCGGCAAAGTGACGGCGGGAAACTCCTCCGGTTTAAATGACGGCGCGGCCGCCATGGTCATCATGTCCGCCGGGAAGGCCAAAGAGCTGGGGATCAAACCGATCGCCCGGATTAAAGGCGTGGGCTACGGCGCCAGCCACCCCTCGGTGATGGGCATTTCTCCCGCGCCGGCCGTGCGCAGTCTTTTGAAAAACACCAATTTGAAAATTGCGGATTTCGAGCTCAACGAAGTGAATGAGGCCTTTGCCGCCCAATATATCGCGGTGGAAAAAGAACTGGGACTGAACCGCGAAATTACCAACGTCAACGGCTCCGGCTGCGGGCTGGGGCATCCGACCGGCGCGACCGGCTGCCGCATCATGGTGACGCTCCTGCACGCCATGCAGAAGCGCGGCCAAACGCTCGGTCTGGCCACGCTGTGCGGCGGCGGCGGCGTGTCCCTGGCCGTGGCGCTGGAAATGATGTGATGATTTTATAAAGAGCCGGCACATCTCTATTTTGCCGGTGATAACGGAGCAACAAGGAGAGCCTCCGCAATCCGCGGAACACCTCCTTTTTCAGAGGCGCGTCTGCCTACCCCTTACAGGCAGACGCGTTTTTTTCGTTGTCATCATTGATCCGGCATGAGAATAAGTGTAGGGTTCGGAATTAAAAAGAGGGAAGAAAAAGAAATGATCAAGGCGATTTTCTGGGACAATGACGGCGTGTTGGTCGAAACCGAGGGCCTTTTTTTCCAAGCCAATTCGGAGACACTGGCGGGGGTGGGTATAGCGCTCCAATGGGAACAGTTTGAAGAGATATCTCTGGCCAAAGGCGGAAGCGTGCTGCAGCTTGCGGCGACGCCGGGGACGGATGCATTTTATCGGCTGCGCCAAAAACGCGACGCCCTGTATGCCGAGTTGCTTGCCGAAAAGCCGCTGGTCATGGACGGAATCCGGGACGTGCTGGATGCGCTTCACGGAAAATACGTCATGGGCATTGTCACAAGCTCCGGACATGAACATTTTGAAATCATTCACCGGCAGTCCGGTCTTTTGCCTTATTTTCAATTTGTTCTGACCATGAAAGACTGCAAACATTTCAAGCCGCATCCCGAACCCTATCTCAAGGCGATGGAGGTTGCGGGTTTTGCCCCCGAGGAATGCCTGGTCATTGAAGATTCGCCGCGCGGCCTGGCCGCCGCCGTAAGCGCCGGCATCCGGTGCATCGTGATTCCGAGCAAATTCACACGCGGCAGCCATTTTGCGGACGCATGGAAAATTTTAGCAAGCGTTAAAGATCTTCCGGAAATAGTGGATGGTGAATAGGCGATGGGCGATAGGCAAAAGGCTTACTGCTTTTTCAATCCCGAAGGGATTCAACGTTTATAGATCATTGGGCCATTTCAACATCTGCGACCCCGTCGGGGTCGAACCTGGAGACTGGAGGTTTCTATAAACGTGCAATTCCTTCGGAATTAAACCCTGAGGGAATAGGTAATAGTGGATGGGAATCGCATAACAAACGGTTTGTTTTTTCTTGAAATGTTTTTGGGAAGTTGTTAGGAACGTTAACACTTTTTCACACGGAGGTTCATGCTGATGAAACATCGTATGATCCGACAGTTTTTCCCGGCAATGCTTTGCCTTCTTGGCCTGACGCTTTGTTCAACCCTCTTTGCCGCGGACGATGTCCGGCTTGTCACGGTGCGCAAGGGCGATACGGCAAGCTACCTGTCTTTCAAAATTTACGGCATGTATAACCTGCGGATTCTCGATGCGCTCAAGAAAGAAAATCCCGGCGTAAGCAACTTCAATGTGATTCATGCCGGTCAGGAACTGCGCTTTCCGACGCCTGCCGCGCTGAAAACACTTCTCGGCGATCAAAAACCACAGTTGCAGGAACCCAAGGAACAACCGCAATCCAAAGAACCTGCGAAGGCCGAAGACCTTCCGCACGTGAAAGCGACGGCTAACAAAGCGGTGATCACCTACCTCGAAGGGCAGGTGCAGGTCCGTAAAAGCACAAGCGCCGCATGGTCCTCCGCCGCCCCCAATCAAATTTTATACGCCCTGGACGAAATCCGGGCTCTGGCCAAATCGCGCGCTGAACTGATTCTGGACAACCAAAGCGTCTTGCGGCTTTCTGAAAATACACACTTGGCGCTCAAGCAGTTGGACGTGGAGCCGGCATCCAAAAAAGAAACGACAAGCGTCGGCCTTTCGCTGGGAAAGCTCTGGACAAAAGCGAGCAAAGTCTTTAACCGGTCTTCCCGCCTGGAAGTCCGCACGCCCACGGCCATTGCCGGCGTTCAGGGCACCGTCTATGCGGTCAACGTCGAAAACGAACGCGCCACGAATATTCAGGTTTACGACGGAGCGGTGGCGGTCACCAATCCGCTTCCGCCTTCGGGGCCGCGCCCCGAAGGCGCCAAACCCGTGCTTGCGGCTCCCCAAAAGATTGAGGGCCCCAAACCCGTTTCCGGCCCCGTGGCGGTTTCCCGCGAAGATTGGACGGAAATCATTCTGAGGAAAGCCCAGCAGATGACCGTAACCGATCAGGGCGTTCCCCAACCCGTCTCTTTCGACATCGAGCGGGAAAGACAAAACGAATGGGTTCGATGGAACGAAGCCCGAGACGCGGAATTTCTGCCGCCCCAAAGGCCGCGGTAAATCAAGGACAACTTTCTTATGACACCACAGCAGGCCGCACAACAAAAGAACCGATGGACGACGACATTTGCCGCAATCGGTCTGACTGTCCTGGTCGCCGTTCTTTTTTTTATTCCTCTGCCGTTTTTTGAAACGATCCACGGCAAACTCTACGATGCGGCGTTTTACATCCGGGGAACGGTTGCGGCCCCTTCCGACATCGTTATTGTCGCCGTCGACGACAACGCTCTTTTGCACGTGGGCCGGTGGCCTTGGCCCCGCAACGTGTGCGCGGCCCTGATCGACCGCCTGTCACAATCCGGCGCGAAAATCATCGCCCTGGATATTGTTTTCCTTCCCGACACAGCCGAAAGCGACGCTTTCGAGACGCAGACTTTGAAAGAGGCCGTGAGCCGGGCGGGCAATGTCGTGCTGCCTTTTTATTTTGAATTCGGTAAAACCGAAAGCGTCACCAGCCAGAACGACCGCGACGCCGCCATCGCCTCGCAGGCGTATCTGCTGTTTGACGACCCCAAAAAGTTCGCGGACTATCCACCGCCTGCCGCTTCGAATCTTTTCGCCCCCGCTTTGGACCTCGCTAAAAGCGCAAAAGCGCTGGGACACATCAACGTCATGGCCGATCCGGACGGTACGGTGCGCCGGGCGCCCCTCATCATCAAATATGGAGCGGCGTATTATCCTTCATTCAGCGCGCAGGTGGTCGCGTCGGCCTGGGACCTGACACGGGGAGACATCACCGTCCGCGTGGGCGAGTCCGTCCGTCTGGGCAAATCATCCATCCCTACGGATGCACGCGCGATGGCGCTTGTGAATTACTATGGGGGCGCAGGCTCCGTCCGCCATTACAGCGCCGCCGATGTTCTGGAAGGAAAAACAGCGGATGCATTTAGGGACAAGATCGTTTTCGTGGGCATCACAGCCGCGGGGCTTTCCGCCGGGGTTCAGGATCTGATGGCGACGCCTTTCGACGGCCGCTTTCCCGGCGTGGAAAAGCATGCTCAGGAAACGGCTGCCATCCTGCAGGGCCGCATGCTTACACGCCCTGCTTGGGCGTCTTTTATGGAGTTCGGATTGCTTCTGGCTGTCGGGCTTGCGCTGGCGTTTTTGCTGCCTGTCTTTAGCCCTTTGATCCGGCTAATGGTGGTTGCGGTCATTGTGCTGGGGCTGGGCGGACTATCGATTGTCGCCTTCTCTTCGGGCGTATGGCTGAAGATATTCTTCCCCGTTTTGCTTGCGCTCCTTCTGTATGCCGCAACGGCCTTCATAACGCCCCGAACCGCTCCGGCGCAAAACGTTCCAAAGGCCGATTCCACAATTCCCCTTCAGCCCGACGCTGACGACGCAGCGGCCGCAGCAGGTCCGGATACGGCAGGCCCTCCTCAAAAAATCGGACGCTATGACATTCTGGGCGAACTGGGTCAGGGCGCGATGGGCGTCGTCTACAAGGGAAAAGATCCGATCATCAACCGGCTCGTCGCCATCAAGACAATCCTCTTCGACCGGTTGTATGAAGCAAGCGAAATTTCAACCATGAAGGCGCGATTTTTCAAGGAAGCCGAGGCGGCAGGCAAGCTGACCCACCCCAACATCGTCACGATTTTCGACGTCGGCGACGAGAAAGGCTTGTCGTTTATCGCCATGGAATACGTCGAAGGCAAAGACCTTTCACAGGTTGCGGCCGAAGACGGCCCGCTTCCGTGGCGTCAGGCATGCGCCGTCATCATCGACGCGGCGGAAGCCCTGGATTTTGCGCACCGGCAAGGCGTGGTCCACCGGGACGTGAAGCCCGCCAACATCATGCTCGCGACCGACGGCCGGATCAAGGTCATGGATTTCGGCATCGCCAAGATTGCCTCATCCACGCTGACACAGGCGGGCGCCGTCATGGGAACGCCCGCATACATGTCGCCGGAGCTGATCAATGCGACCGGCGTTGACGGACGATCCGATATCTTTTCCCTCGGCGTCGTTTTGTACGAACTTCTGACCGGCGCCAAACCGTTTAAAGGAGAAAACATCGCGGCCCTCTGGCGTAAGATTCTGGAGACGCCCGCCGCACAGGCCACCACCGTAAATCCCGACCTTCCCCGCGTGCTGGATGATATTCTCAATCGCGCCCTGGCCAAATCACCCGGGGAGCGTTATCAAACCGGCAAGCAAATGGCCGATGCCCTGCGGGACGTCATCAACTGTCAGCTGGTGCACCGCGGCCAGTAGCCGGGCAGCCCGATGCACAAATTATTCAACGCGTTATTCTTGCCGACTCAGCATTAAGCGTCTTTGAACGGGACATCGTAATTCACGCTAAAACAGAGGATGCCTCCGCAATCTCTCTTTTTCCGATATAGATTTAAGCCATATTGCCTCCCCACGGCAACTGTGCTATAAGCGCAAAAGGCGGTTTCTCATGCTTTGCTTCACTCGAACAAAAGAAAGTCCTCCTCAAATTCCCAAACACCGCTTCTTCGCCGTCATTGCTCGTAGTGGTTTTTTGAAAATTTATACTGCATCGGAAAGATGCAGAAAGCAGGGATTACCCCTGGCCGTCCATCTCAACCTTTAAGTGTTGATCCTGGCGGATCAATTCCGCATAGCGAGGCAACGAAGATGTTATTCAACAACAAACGGCAATCAGATCAGGAGGTAAAACATGGAGGATACCAGAAATAAAACGCTCAGTAGACGAAATTTTTTAAAGACAGCGGGGGCAACGGCGGCCGTCGCGGGACTGGCCGGCGCCGGAACGACGCTTGCGCCCTGGACGGCTCAGGCGGCATGCGCCAATCTGCCCAAAAAGTGGGATGAAACGTATGATATCGTCGTCATCGGCAGCGGTTTCGCGGGACTGGCGGCGGCCTATGAAGCAAAAAAAGCAGGCGCATCCGTGGTCATCCTGGAAAAAATGAAAACTCCCGGCGGCAACTCGATTATCAACGGCGGCGTCGTCTCCGCGGCCGGTTCTCCCATGCAGGCTAAAGACGGCATTCAGGATTCGCCGGAGCTGCTGTTCAAGGACATGCTCAGAGCAGGCCTGAATCTCAACCATCCTGAACTCGCCAAAATGGTGGCTTTCAAATCTATGGAAACCGTACAGTGGACCATCGACGAACTGGGCGTCAAATATAAGGAAAAGGTCACGCAGGAAGGCGGCCATTCCGTTCCCCGCATGTACAGCACTCATAACCAGAGCGGATCGGCCATTGTCACGCGACAACTGGCCAAACTCAAGGAACTGGGTGTCCAGCCCAAATTGCAGAGTTTTCTGACGCAGATTTACCGCGATGCCGACGGCCGGGTCAAAGGCGTCCAGATTCGTGAGAAATACGTTTTTCCGGACACCGGAAGCGGCAAGTTGAAAAACATTAAAGCTAAAAAAGCCGTTGTGATGGCAACCGGCGGTTTCGGCGCCGACGTGGCGTTTCGGACCTTGCAGGATCCCCGCCTGACCGCGGAAGTGCAAACCACCAATCAACCCGGAGCGACGTCGGAAGCCCTGCGCGAAGCTTTTCGCATCGGATGTATTCCCATTCAGGTCTCCTGGATCCAGCTTGGCCCCTGGGGCAGTCCGGATGAAAAAGGCATGGGCCTTTCGCCCTTCTTCGCCCAGCTACTGGGCGCGATGTACGGTCTGTGGGTGGACACCCTAACCGGCAAACGGTTTGTCAACGAACTGGCCGACCGGAAAATCCGCGCCGATGCGATCATCAAGGCGGGCAACAAGTGCATCGCCTTCACCGACGCCGCAGGCTATGCCTACGGCCAGAAAGCCATTGCCGAGGCGCTGCCCAAACTCATGGAAAGAGGCGTGGTGAAGAAATATGAAACCCTCGAAGACATGGCGGCGGCTTACAACATCCCGGTGGATGCGCTGAAAGCAACCGTCGAAAAGTGGAACAAAAGCGTTCTGGCCGGAAAAGACGAAGAATGGGGCCGATATCTTCAGAAAAACCAAAAGCCCCTGGGCCCCGGACCCTGGTACGCGTTACGCCTGATGCCCAAGGTCCATCACACCATGGGCGGCATCAACATCAATTCCAAGGCGCAGGCCATCGACGTTCAGACGGATAAACCGATCCCCGGCCTGTACGCGGCAGGAGAAATTACAGGCGGTGTGCACGGCGCGGTGCGTCTGGGCAGTTGCGCAACGCTCGATTGCCTGATCTTTGGCCGCATTGCCGGTCAAAACGCGGCGGCGGAAAAAGCCTGGAGTTAAACGAGGGGTTTTCATCGTATTTGTATAAAGGACCTGTCTTCCGGTCGGACCGTTTACCGGTTCGGCCGGAAGACAGTCAATGGATCAATATTATTGCGCTTAGGAAAAGACACCGTCGCAGCCGCCTACAACATCTCCAGTAGAGATTTCGATCCGCTGAGCATCATGTACACAATGAAAATCACCCCGATGACAATGCGGTAGTAGCCGAAAGCTTTGAAGCCGTGGTTTTCCACAAACTTGATAAATACTTTTACCGCCAGCCACGCGGAGAGAAAGGCCCCGACCAGACCAACCGCCAAAAGCACAAGTTCATTCGACGAGAACGTGGCGTCGGTTTTGAGCAGATCGTAGCCCGTTGCCGCGCACATGGTGGGAACCGCCAGCAGAAAGGAAAACTCGGTGGCCTGTTTTTTGTTGAGCCCGTTTCCGACGCCGCCGATGATGGTCGCCGCGGCGCGCGACACACCGGGAATCATGGAGACGCACTGCGCCAGCCCAATGAAAAAGGCGTTTTTGTAGGAAATGTCTTCGAGCTCGACATAACGGCTTTCCCGGCTCACGACCCATTTGTCGATCAAGATCAAAATGACGCCGCCGATGATCAGCGCCAGCGACACCCCCAGCGGGTTGAACAGGTAGGTTTTGATGGTTTTGTAGGCCAGAAAGCCGATGATGGCCGTGGGAATAAAGGCGACAAATAGTTTGATGTAGATCGTGATCCCCTGAATGAAGCGTTTGTAGTAGAGCATCACTATCGCCAGAATCGCCCCGATCTGAATGGCGATTTCAAAGGTTTTCACAAACGCCTGGTCGTGAATTTTCATGATGTAAGAGGCCAGAATCATGTGGCCGGTGGATGAAACAGGCAGAAATTCGGTAACGCCTTCCACTATTGATAAAATGATCGCTTGAATCATGTCCATATGGTTTTTTCCTTAAGAGTTATTATTCGCCTTCCGCCAGCCGGTTGAGCGCAAGGCGATCCTGAATGATGATCGTACGGCCCGCCGTGGACAGGATGCCGTCACCGGCCATTTTTCTAAGCGTCCGGGAGAGCGCCTCCGGCGTCGCGCCCAGAATCTTGGCCAGCTCCCGCTGCGAAATCGTCAATTCCACGGCGTTGTGATCGGAACGGTTCCCGGCAAGGGCATGCATCAGAAATGACGCCAGGCGTCCCGGCAGCTCTTTGAGCGCCAGCGCTTCGATGAGCGCCATGGAATCCTTCAGGCGCTGCGACAGGATTTGAATGATGTTGAACAGAATCGCCGGTTCCTGTCGGGCGGTTGACTCCATGACCGTGCCGGGAATCAGCATGACTGCGCTTTCCTCGATGGCCATGGCGGAAGCCGGAAAGGAATCCGTGGCAAAAGCCGTGCACAGGCCAAACGGATCTCCGGGTCCCAAAAGTTGCAGCGTCTGCTCTTTGCCTTCCGCCGAACTGCGGTAAAGCTTCAACTGGCCGGAAAGCACCACATAAAACGACCGGATGGCATCCGCCTCTCCGATCACCAGCTCGCCGGGTTTGAATTTTTTAAAAGCCGCCTGGGCGGCAAGCATTTTGATCTTTTCCGGCGAAACGCCTTGAAACAAAAGAATGCCCCTGAGTTGTCCGGATAAATCCATGTTCAAAAAAATCTCCCGCGTTGATTTAGATCAATGCACCCTTCAATATCATCGTGTAAATTGCAAATCAAAAGCAGGGAGTCTTTACCACAGATGATAAAGAGAAACGAAATAAATTTAAAGATAAAGGAGAAAAAAATGAGTACGTCGGAACTTGTGAAACATGCGGATGACGCCAATTTCAGCGCAATGGTTTTAAAAGAAGCAAAAGTAAGCCTGGTCGATTTCTGGGCGCCCTGGTGCGGACCGTGCCGGGCCATAGGACCGGTGCTGGAGGAACTGGCCGCCCAATATGAAGGCAGGGTCAACGTCGTCAAAGTCAATGTGGATGAAAATCCGGCGACCGCAGCCCAATATGGCGTCAGAAGCATCCCGACGCTTTTGGTGGTTAAAAACGGTCAGGTGCAGGACACCCAGATCGGACTTTCGTCCAAAAGCCAGCTGGCGGCCCTGCTGGATCGGAATTTAAACTGATACAGAAGCGGCGCTTAAATTTCCTTGTGGAGAAACCGTGTCAAAATATTAAAGGGCGGTCATTCCCGCGCAGGCGGGAATCCAGACGCCGTAACGACCGAAGCGGAGAAACGGTTTTTTATTCTGAGATTTACCCTAAAGAGTACAAGCCGAGTCGTGCTTCGCTTGGAAGGTATGCCAAAAATTAGAATTGCGACACAGTCGCCCGAGGGAGAGAAAGGAGTAAAGCAATGAACGATCTCTGGATTCTGCTTTTAATCGTCGGCGGATGGATATTCGTTCAGGCGTGGCTTTTGCCGCGCCTGGGCGTCTCCACCTGAATGAAAGAGGCTTGTCCGGTCAAGGACAAGAAGAAAATGGTCGGAAAAAGATCCCTCAACATTCCGGAGAAATAAAACATCTGATCACAGATAAAAAACTGTGATAAAATGCGCCAAAATCAAAAGGGAGGATGCCTATGAACATGGAAGACTGGGTTCGGGCCGTTTTCGGATCGTTTGTTTTGATTTCCGTGAGCCTGGGGCATTTCCATCATCCGTACTGGTTGTTCTTTACCGCTTTTATCAGACTCAATCTCTTGCAGTCCGCTTTTACCAAATGGCGCCTGATGGAAAATGTCCTGGAAAAACTGGGCTTCGCCCGGAGATGTTTTTAAAATTCCCCGAAGGAGTTTTATCCATGCGATGGTTTGTGCGTGTTTTATTGCGAACACCGATCAGCATCCCCGGTTTGGTTGCCGGGTTGCTCCTTTCTCTGTCCATGATTTTCCCCGCCGTCCTCCAGGCGCAGGACCGGCGGATGAGCGTCGTTGAGGCCGTGCGCGCGGCCCTTTCCGAAAATCACGACATCAAAGCCCTGCAAAGCGCGGCAGGAGCCCGGGAAAAGGACATCGGCATTGCCCGCAGCGCTTTGTTGCCAAAGCTGTATTTTGAGGAACGCTATCTGCGGACGACCAACCCCGGTTATGCCTTCATGTCCCGTCTCAATCAGGAACGCATCGAACAGCAGGATTTCAATCCCTCCGTGTTGAACCATCCCGATCCCATAAACGACTTTCAGTCGTCACTGACGCTGGAACAGCCCCTGTTCGTTAAAAAAGCGTACATCGGTCTGGACATGTCCCACAAAGAGGCGCAGGCGATGCAGGAAGATCTTTACCGCAAGCGCGAAGACATCGCCTTCCAGGTCGTGCGGGCCTGCCTGGCAGTCGCAAGCCTCAAGGAATACGTCCGGGCCGTGGAACAGGGCGTGGCCGACGCTTACGAAAATAAGCGGGTGGCCGAGCTGCGGTATAGAAACGACCTGGGGCAGTATACGGATGCGCTGCGCGCCGCCACCGCCCTGACGGAAGCGCGGCAAAAAAAGAATATCACGGATAAGAATCTCCATCTGGCCAAACGGGGTCTGGGCCTTTTGATGGCGTCAAATGAAGCCGTCGATTTGGCAGACACGGAGCTCAACCTTCCCCTGCATGACCTCTCCTTCTATTTGAAAGCCGTCGATGCCCGCAGCGATTTGCGCGCGGCCGAGCTGCGCAAGGAAAACGCCCGACAAAATATTAAAATGGCCGAGGCGGGCTACTTTCCCTACGTCGGCATGGGCGGCGCGTATCACTTCAATGACCACAATTATCCTCTCGGGTCTGAAGGCGCAAACTGGCAGGTCATGGCGTTTTTGCGCTGGGACTTGTTCGACGGGACAAAACGTGAATATGAACGGATGAAGGCCAAACACCTGGCCCAGCAGGCCGTCGAACAGACATCCGCTCTGAAGAAAGGAGTCTTTTACCGGATTCATGAGGCCTATCTCAATGTGGAAGAGGCCCGCAAAAATATCGATCTCGCCTCGGAGGCCCTCCAAACGGCCACGGAAGGAACAAGACTTTTGAAAATGCGCTATGAAAACGGCCTTTCGCCCCTGGCGGACCTTTTGAGCGCCCAGTCGAGCCTGGAGCAGGCCCGGGCGTCGCTGGTTGCGCGCAAAAACGCCCACACAACTGCGCTGGCCGCGCTGAGTTTTGAAAGCGGGACCATTCTCAAGGATTTGAATCTGGACAACCAAACGCCCTGATGGAGAAATAAAAATGGTTAAAAATATTTTCCTCAACGTAAAAGTCTGGTGTTTTCTTGCGGCGGCGGTGTTGCTTTTCGGCATCCTGTCCGCCTGCGGCGAAAAAACACAGACGGCAGCGGCCAAGCGTCCGGAGATTAAAGGCGTCACCGTGTCGTACATTTCCCTATCCACGGTGGATGATATTTCCGAGGTCACGGGCACCGTCCGGTCCGACCGCGTGAGCGTCGTCGCCAGCCGCGTGATGGGCGTTGTCACCTCCGTACCGGTACGCGAAGGCGATGCCGTCAAAGCCGGGCAGCTTCTGGCAACCATCGACGAACGGGTGGCGGCCCAGCAGGCGCGCGCCGCCGACATGGCACTGGAGTCGGCCCGGCAAAACACGGAGCTCGCCTCGCGGACCTGGCAGCGCCACAAGAATCTCTACGAAGAAAAGGCGCTCTCTCGCCAGGAGATGGACCAGATTGAAACACAAAAGAAAGTGGCCCAGGCGGAATATGAACGGGCAAAAGCGATGGTGGAGGAAACCCGCACGCACCTGTCTTTCACCCGCGTGACGGCGCCTGCGGCCGGAACGGTTATCCGTAAGCACATCGATGCCGGCAGCATGGCCTCTCCCGGCGCGCCGCTCGTCACGATTGAAAGCGGCGGAAGCCCGTACATTGAAGCATCTCTCGATGCCGCCTGGGAAGGCAAGGTGAAACCCGGCCAGGCGGTGGAAGCCGTTATTGAAACGCAGGCAAAGCCCCTCCGGGGCGTGATCCGGGAAGTGATTTCCGCCGTGGACCCGCAATCGCGGACGTTTACCGTCAAAGTGAGTCTGAAAGACGCCCAGCCGCGCAGCGGACTTTTTGCCCGCCTGAAAATTCCCGCAGGCAAAAAAGAGGCCATCAGAGTTCCCAATCAAGCGCTCGTTTACAAAGGGCAGCTGACGGGCGTTTACGCCGTCGACCGCCAGGGCGTCGTCACGTATCGCCTGGTCCGCGCGGGGCTTTCGTTTGCCGGAATGACGGAAATTCTGTCGGGCCTTATGCCCGGCGACCGCGTCGTAACGAATGGTGTCGACCGGGTCATTGACGGCGGTATTCTTACCGGGGAGCAAGCCCCATGAAAATGACGGGAATTTCCGGAAATATCGCCCGTGCTTTTATTCAGTCAAAGCTGACGCCGCTTCTGGTTATCGCCGCCCTTTTGCTGGGGCTTTTTGCCGTAATGATGACGCCCCGGGAGGAAGAACCGCAGATCGTCGTTCCGATGATCGATGTCTTTGTCGGCTACCCCGGCGCAACACCCAAGGAAGTCGAAGAGCGCGTAACAATTCCGATGGAGAAGTTCCTGTCGGAGATCAAGGGGGTCGAATACATTTATTCCATCGTCAAGCCGGGCTTCAACATCACCATTGTCCGCTTTTACGTCGGCGAAGACATGGAAGACAGTCTGGTGAAGCTCTACAACAAGCTCATGTCCCACTACGATCTGATTCCGCCGGGCGTTTCCCAGCCGATGGTCAAGCCCAAGTCGATTGACGATGTGCCCATTTTGTCTTTCACACTGTGGAGCCCCAATCCGCAATACACCGGCTACGAACTACGACGCATCGCCACGTCGCTTTGCGGCGAGCTCAAAAAGAACGCCCATGTGTCGGAGTTTTCGATCATCGGCGGGCAGCGCCGCCAGGTCCGCGTCACCCTCGACGCCCAGCGCCTGCGGGCCTATCATTTATCAGCATTCCAGATCATGAATGCGCTGGAAAAAGCCAACGTGGTCGTCCCTTCCGGAACATTTTCCGCAGGCAACCGCGAGACGATTGTAGAAACGGGTCGTTTCTTCAAGGACGCGCAAGATGTGGGCAACCTTGTCGTATCCGTGTCACAGGGCCGCCCCGTTTACTTAAAGCATGTCGCGCAGATTACCGACGGGCCGGAGGAGGCGCAAAACTACGTCTTTATGGGCATGGGACCGCAGGCGGCCCAAAAGAGATTAACGGGTGATCCCGCCGGACAGTATGAAGCCGTGACCATCGCCATCTCCAAGCAGAAAGGCGCCAACGCCAGCGTCGTCGCCGATGAAGCGTTCAAGAAAGTGGAAGCGCTCAAAGGGCATCTGATCCCGAGCGACGTTCAGGTGACGGTGACACGCAATTACGGAGAAACGGCTAAAGAGAAATCCGATGAACTGCTGTTTCACATGCTTTTGGCCACCATTTCCGTCATCATCCTGATCGCCCTTTTTCTGGGGTGGCGCGAATCCATCGTCGTTGCGATTGCCGTTCCCGTGACGCTTGCCCTCACGCTTTTAATCACGTATCTTTTCGGTTACACGCTCAACCGCGTCACGCTGTTTGCGCTTATTTTCTCGATCGGCATTCTGGTGGACGACGCGATTGTGGTCGTGGAAAATATCAACCGCCACTTTCAAATGCACAAGGTCGAGCCCCTGACGGCGGTTTATGCCGTGGACGAAGTGGGCAACCCGACGATTCTCGCAACCTTCACGGTCATTGCCGCCCTGCTGCCGATGGCCTTTGTTTCGGGACTCATGGGTCCATACATGCGGCCCATTCCGGTGGGCGCCTCGGCGGCCATGGTCTTCTCCCTTCTGGTCGCCTTTATCGTGAGCCCCTGGCTGAGCTACATCGTGTTGAAAAACGTCCGCCGCGGGCATGGCCAGGACGAAAGCAAATCGGGGTTTGCAGCCCTTTATGAAAAAATGCTCACCCCGCTTATCGACGTCCGGAAAAAAAGAAGGGCGGCGTTTACAGTCATCGCCTTGCTGCTTCTGGCGGCTTTTGTCCTTGTACCGCTCAAACAGGTCACGATGAAGATGCTGCCGTTTGACAACAAAAGCGAACTGCAAGTGATCATCGACATGCCCGAAGGGCGCACGCTGGAAGAAACGGCCGCGCTGACGCGCGAGCTTTCGGAATATCTCAAGACGGTTCCGGAAGTGACGGATTATCAGGCCTATATCGGCACGGCCTCGCCCTACAATTTCAACGGCCTGGTCCGCCATTATTTCCTGCGTACGGGAAGCAATGTGGCCGACATTCAGGTCAATTTTGTTTCCAAAGACCGGCGCGACGATCAAAGCCACGACATCGCCAAGCGCCTGCGGCCGGAACTCAAAAAGATTGCGGACCGCTGGGGCGCGCGCATCAAAATCGCCGAGCTGCCGCCGGGGCCGCCGGTTTTAAGCACGCTGGTGGCGGAAATTTACGGCCCTAACACGGCACGCCAGATCGAAATCGCCAAAAGCGTACGCGACATTTTCGAAAAAACCGACGGAGTCGTGGATGTGGACTGGTTTGTGGAAGACGATCAGCGCAAAGTCATCTTCGAGGTTGACCGTGAAAAAGCCGCCGACAGCGGCATCAGCACGGATGCAGTCGCCCGGTCGCTTCGCGTCGCCCTCGGCGGCGCACAGGCGGGCATCGTGCACATGGACCGGGAAAAAGAGCCGGTCGACATCTTTTTGCGCATGCCGCAAGCTCAGCGCGCGGATCTGACCGCGCTTAAGTCCCTGTCGATTCCCGCGCCATCGGGCAAACTCGTGTCGCTTGCCGAACTCGTCCGTGTCCGGGAAGGCGTCGAGGACAAAACGATTTACCACAAGAACCTCAAGAAGGTCACCTATGTGACGGGCGATGTCGCCGGCACGGAAGAAAGCCCCGTCTATGCCATTTTGAAAATGAAGAAGGACATCGCAAATTTGAAGCTTGCGGAAGGTTATGAGCTTGCCCAGTATTCGTCAATCCAGCCCTGGCTGGAAAACCGCTACGCGATGAAGTGGGACGGCGAATGGCACATCACGTATGAAGTCTTCCGTGACCTGGGAATCGCCTTTGCCGTGGTCATGATCATCATTTATATTCTGGTTGTGGCCTGGTTTCGAAATTTTGTCACGCCGCTGGTTATCATGGCGCCCATTCCGCTTACGCTCACGGGCATCCTGCCCGGCCACTGGATTTTCGGCGCTTTTTTCACGGCCACCTCCATGATCGGCTTCATCGCTCTCGCGGGCATCGTGGTGCGAAACTCCATCCTGCTTGTGGATTTCATCCAGATGGAATGGCGCGACACGGGCGACCTGCGGCAGTCGCTCATCCGCGCGGGCGCCGTCCGCCTGCGGCCGATCATTCTTACGGCCGCCGCCGTTGTCGCAGGCTCCTTCGTCATGCTCTTTGACCCGATTTTTCAGGGGCTCGCTATCGCCATGATGTTCGGCGCCGTCGCCTCCACGCTGCTGACACTCATCATTGTGCCTCTTTTGTATTATGTCTTTTTCAAGGACAAACCCTGCCCGTTAAATAACGAGCAGGCATCGAGGAAATGAGAATCTTTCAGGCACAAAAATGCAGGAGGAATAAGATGGAAAAGCAAGGGGCAAACAACGAATCGGGCACAACCTGTTCCGACACAAAAAGCAAGAAACCGGCTGCACATTGCGAGGGTCTGGACGATGGTGCAAAAGACCTGCTGGACGCGCCTCTCCCCGCCGGATGAAGCGCCTCTCCCGGCGGGGAAACGGTCCGTTTTCCAGACAAATTGGTCGATTTCGTGAAGCGTTTATTTCATATCAAATGTTTTTCCCCACGGGCCAGGAGGAATGTCATGAAAAAAATGATCGTGGTTTTATCCGCGGCGCTTGCGTTTGGAGGGTTTCCGTTTTTCGCCCGATCCGTAAGCGCAGGGGAACCGTCTGTTTATGTGGATTACGAATACGGCGATCTCAAAGAGGTGATTGTCGGCCTGCCATACGGCATGTCGCCGTCTTTGGAAGCGAAATGGTTTGCCGATGCGCTGAAAGTTCTGCCCAAAGATGAAGCGGATTACGCGCGCAAGACAGCGGGGATGCTCTGGACGGAGATGATCAATCCCGAAACGGGGAAAAGCGAGA
>CAZGDK010000027.1:0-28589 GCA_964525155.1 uncultured Smithella sp.
CATGTCAATCATGCCGCTTTCTCCGTTATCAAAAAGCACGGAAAGCGTGTAATCCACACCGGGGGTAACCTGTTTTACGGAAGGGTACATCATTAATTTCCTTACTGAAGAGGTTGAATCTTGAATGGCTCTTCCCCATTCATTACAAGACGCCAGTCGGCCAATAACTCTTCCTGATGCAACTCGGCCCATGCAAGAACAAGTTTCGTTTGCCGCATGGGTAGATTGCCTTGAATCACTTCGCATGAATTGATGTCCACCGAAGCGCTACACTCTTTATAATATACGTGGAAGTGCGGTGGTGGATGCTCACCGGGAGTATAATACATTCGAATAATAATGCCGTAAAACATTGAAATGGTTGGCACCTTCAGGACCTCTTCAAAAGTTTTTGTGACCTAAATTACCATATTTCAAAATTGAAGAAAATGGGTATTTCAATAAAGGATCTACGACCCCGTCGGGGTCGAACATTTGTACTATCCATTGCTACAAACGTAAAACCCCTTCGGGGTTATCAACGACAAAGGGACGTTCCAGCTCGTTTAGTCATCCGCGATTGAACCAAAATATTCAGGAGCAATCAGCATGATTTCTCCTGCAAAGAAGACGAGTAAAAGCTTTACATAACTGCACCAAACCAGCAATACGGTCATTCCCGCGAAGGCGGGGACGACGAAAAAAGATGTTTTCTTCCGTTCCAGTCAGACTCATTAAACCAAAATATTCGAAAGCCATTGGCATGATCCCTCCAACAAAGGGATTTCACCTAACACCATTTTTATCCCGACGGGATAACAGGTTTATAGAAATATTTGCCACAAATAATCTACGACCCCGTCGGGGTCGAACATTTTTACTATCCATTGCTACAAACGTAAAACCCCTTCGGGGTTATCAACGAAAGATGGACGTTCCAGCTCGTTTAGTCATCCGCGATTGAACCAAAATATTCAGGAGCAATCAGCAACTTGTCCGGTGCATGCCGGATGATTGCTCCCGCAAAGGATGTTCTTTGTGCCTGTGTGCCTGTGTGCCTGTGTCCCTTTGTGCCTCTTTTTATTCCCCTTCGTACTTCTCCAGTTTCTTGCGCAGCGTCTTGCGCGTAATGCCCAAACGCCTTGCGGCTTCGCTTTTGTTGCCGCCGCAGGCGTCAAGCGCTTCCAGAATGCTTCTTTTTTCCACTTCGTCAAGCGGCAGGTTTTCAAAGACTCCGGCGGCGCGGGCCGCCCCCTGCACCGGAGCGGCCGGATCAACCGCATCCGCCATGGGAAAAGCCAGGTCATCGGCATCGATCAATTCGGCACGCGACAAAACCACCGCCCGCTCGACGTTGTTCATCAGTTCACGGACATTGCCGGGCCAGGCGTACTGTAAAAGTTTTTGCATGGCCTGCGGCGTGAAGCCGGAGATCGTCCTCGCGTTTCGTTCGGCAAACATTTTCAAAAAAGATTGCGCCATAAGCGGAATGTCTTCGGGCCGCTCCCGAAGGGGCGGCACGGCCAGCGCCACAACGTTTAATCGATAAAACAAGTCCTCGCGAAAACGTCCTTCGCGGATTTCTTTTTTCAAATCCTTGTTGGACGCGGCAATCACCCGGACATCCACTTTAACGACTTCCGAGCCGCCCACACGGGTAAGTTCGCGCTCCTGAAGCACCCGCAAAAGCTTCACCTGCATCCCCTGCGACATTTCACTTACCTCATCGAGAAAAATGCTGCCGCCGTCGGCCTGAACAAATTTGCCTTCCCTTCTTTTGTCCGCCCCGGTAAACGCGCCTTTTTCATGGCCGAACAGTTCCGACTCCAGAAGCGTTTCAGTCAGCGCTGCGCAGTTGATTTTGACAAACGCCGCGTCTTTGCGGTTGCTGTTGACATGAATGGCGTTAGCGATCACTTCCTTGCCCGTGCCGGATTCGCCGGTAATCAAAATGGTGGCCTGCGTGGGCGCCACCTGCTCCACCATTTCCAGGAGTTTGACCATCGCGGCGCTCTGGCCGATAATGCTTTGCCGGTTGAAAGCCTCGCCCAGCCGCCGCTTCAAATCTTCATTTTCCTGTTTCAGACGGGTGTGCTCCGTCGCTCTGGCGAGCGCCATCTGCAGCTCGTCGAAATCCAGCGGTTTGGTCAGATAATCATACGCCCCTTTTTTGAGCGCGCTCACGGCCGTTTCCACCGAGGCGTAAGCCGTCATGATGATGACAGGAAGGGATGAATGCATTTTCTTGATTTCTTCCAACGCTTCAATGCCGGAGACTTTGACCATCCGTATGTCCATCAAAATTAAATCAAACGGCCGCCTGCGGACCTCTTCAATCGCCCCCGCGCCGTCGTCGGCTTCAAACACGCTATACCCCCAGCCGCCGATCAGTTTTTTCAGCATCATGCGGTGCGCCGGATCATCATCCACAATCAAAATATCTATTTTCTGTTTCATGTTGTTTTCCTTTCAGAAGCGTCCCATAAAAACCGCAGGGTCACGGCTGTTCCGGCCTGCGGCCGGCTTTCAATCCGGACCGATCCGCCGTGCGCTTCCATAATTTTCTGCACGACGGCAAGCCCCAACCCCGTCCCTGCTGGCTTGGATGTAAAATAGGGATCATAGATCCGGGGCAGATGCTCTTCCGCAATACCGTCCCCCGTATCGGATACGATAACCGCCAGATAATGATTTTCCGCCGCAAAGGCAATGGAAAGCCTGCCTGTTTTGGGCATGGCCGCCAGGGCATTGAGATAAATATTGAGCAACACCTGCTTGATTTTATCAGGATCGACCGGCACGCGCGGCATCTGCTGCAAGGCCTGCACATCAACCTCGACGGATTTGCTTTTCGCCTCGGCGGCAATTAGCCGTATGGTTTGCCGCGCCAGGTCCGTCAAGTCCGTCGGCTCTTTTTTCAACTCCAGCGGACGCGCAAACTCAATGAGCTGGCTGATGACCCGGTTGAGCCGCTCGGTTTCCGCAATCATAATGTCCGCGGTTTCTTCATCTTCGGGATGCCCCGCAAGCCTTCCTTTGAAGTAAAGGGCAAACCCTTTGATGGAACTGAGCGGATTGCGAATTTCATGCGCCACGCCGGCGGCAAGCGAGCCGATGGCGTTTAAATGCCGGCTTTTGGCCACTTCTTTTTCCATCCGGCGGATCGCCGTCACGTTGCGCGCCAGCAGAATTTTACCCTCCGGCGTGTCCTCGCCGGAAAAGGACGCGGCGACGGCTTCCCAGACTTGCTCGCCTTTTTCGTCCGATTCAATCAGAATATCCTTTTCGGCAAGGGGATTGTCCTTCGTCACGGTATCCAGAAGATCAGTAAAAGGCGGGGGAATCAACCGGCCCGCCAGCCCGCCTGCCGCATCGGCACAGGGAGCGGTCAAGAGCCCCTGGGACTGTTCGTTGCATGTCACGATGGTTCCGTTTTTATCCAGCGCCACAAGCGCAATCGGCATGTGTTTCACCAGCGCGTCGGAAAATACCGTAATGCGCGAAAGGGACGAACGCGTCTGGCGATACGTCTGGACCAGAAAAAGCGACACAATGGCCAGCGAACCGAACAGGACCAGCAAAAAAGCAAAACCGATCATCCCGAAGACATCTTCACGCGACGCTTTTTCGATTTTTTCCATGTTAAAACCGACAAAAACGATCCAGGACGGCGCGGTATGCGCCCCCGCCGGGCCGCTATCCGGAGAAAATCCACGATAGACTTCAAACGTTCCGGCCCCCTCGGGATTGGCCGTCTGACGCCAGCGGATGTCACGGCGTCCGGCAATCTCACGGGTGTCCAAATCCAGTCCGTATTGCCTTCCCAGCATCGACGGATCGCTGTCCGCAAGAATCTGCCCCCGGTCGTCCGTGATGATCATATAATCAATATCCGGCTGCTGCGCGGTCTCCATTAATAATTTTTGAACATCAAAGATATCGCCAAACCAGCCAAACGGCTCGGGCCGGTTGCGCAGCCCCGCCTCAAAAGACAGAATCAGCGTGGTCCCTTTCTCCACAAAAATCTCTACCGCCTGATTTTTGCGCTGCTGGAACTGCATGAATGTCATTAAAGCCAGCAAAACAGCCAAAACGGCCATAGCGCTTGCGGTTACCCACAGCGAAAGATCAAAGCGGATTTTTTTCTTTTCTTTCATGTTTCGTGGCTCCAATTTTTTGGATACAATCGCCCCATCTGGATACGAAAATGGATACCTATTATCCACACGTCGGGAGTAAAAGGCAAATTTTATTTACGCCATTTTACATAATATCAAACAATAACGAATACTTAACAAAAATGGCATGCGCCTTGCTCTATTATCGGGTAACTGATCAGCAATAAACGTACGAAAAGGAGATGCACCATGAAAAAATTAACACTGACATTAATGGCCGTTTTGGTCGGCCTGCTTTTAACGGCGCAGGCGTTTGCCTGGGGCCCCGGTCCGGGCAGAGGACCGGGCTATTGCCGGGAAGCCGGGCTGGAAAGACTGGACTTAACAAGTGACCAGAAAACAAAGATTGAAGCGCTGCAAACCGCCAATGATGCGGCGACCAAACCGCTTCGGGAAAAGATTTTCGATAAGTCGGTGGAGCTGCGCAGGCTCTGGCTTGCAGCCAATCCCGACAAGGACAAAATCGTCAAGGCTCAAAAGGAGTTAAGAACACTGCGCGATGACATGCAGGACAAAGCAACCGCCATGAGACTGGATATCCGCAAGGTGCTCACGCCGGAACAAAATGAAAAACTCGCCAACATGGGCTTGTGGAAGGGGCCCGGTTTCGGTCCCAGAGGCGGCATGAGAGGCGGCGGTGAATTCGGTTACGGTCGCGGCCACGGACCCGGTTTAGGAATGGGTATGTTACAATCGCCAAAGCACCCATCCCTCTTTGAGAAAGGGGAGCCCTCTTGGGCCCCCCTGTTTTTCAGGAAAAAATATTTTGACAACATTCAAGTTTTGCATTAATGACACCGATACTTAAGTAAAGTATTTTTATTCAGGATAAAGTAAATGTTCTGCTTTACGACAACCCTTATGACGACCGGCGCTCTTCTGACCCTGCTTCTGGGCCTCGCCCTGCTTCGCCTGTTACTTCAGGCCGCAAGCCCGTCGTCTTTAGGTCGTCACTGAACGAGCAGCATAGCTGATTACCTCAAAGGCCGTGGGCAAAACATCCCACGGCCTTTTTTTTAAGAAAATTTTCAAAATTTTGATAGTCAGGAAAGGAGCACATTATGAAGAAGGATAAAAATCGCGTCTATATTTTTGACACATCGCTTCGCGACGGTGAGCAGTCACCCGGCAACAGCATGAACACGGAAGAAAAGCTGATCCTGGCCCGGCAACTTGAAAAAATGGGCGTGGACATCATTGAAGCGGGATTCCCCATCGCCTCGGAGGGTGATTTTGACGCCGTAAAGCAAATTGCCAAAGTGATCAAAACATCACAGGTTGCAGGCTTGGCCCGCGCCAACAAGGTCGACATCGACCGCGCCTGGCAGGCCATTAAAAATGCAGCCCAGCCCCGCATCCACACCTTTATTTCGTCGTCGGATATTCATTTGAAATACCAGCTCAAGAAAAGCCGCGAACAGGTGCTCAAGGAAGCCGTTGAAGCCGTCAAGCTGGCGCGCTCCTACACGCCGAACGTCGAATTCTCGCCCATGGACGCCACGCGCTCGGACAAAGACTATCTGGTTGCGATGGTTTCCGCCGTCATCGACGCCGGCGCCTGCACGGTCAATATTCCCGACACCGTCGGCTACGCGATTCCGGAGGAATTCGGCAAAATGATCGCCTACCTTTTCGCCCACGTGAAAAACATGGGGGATACGATCATATCCGTTCATTGTCATAATGATCTGGGGCTCGCGGTGGCCAATTCGCTTTCCGCCATTCGAAACGGCGCAAGGCAGGTGGAATGCACGATCAACGGCATCGGCGAGCGCGCGGGCAACACGGCCATGGAGGAAATCGTCATGGCGCTGGCCACCCGCAAGGACCTGTTCGGCCTTTACACCAAAATCAAAACCGATCAGATATACAAGACGTCGCGCCTGCTCACGCAGATCACCGGCATCCCCGTGCAGCCCAATAAGGCCATCGTCGGCGCCAACGCCTTTGCGCACGAGTCCGGCATTCATCAGGACGGGCTCATTAAAGAAAAGATCACCTACGAAATCATGACGCCGAAATCCGTCGGCATCTCGGATACGCACATCGTTCTGGGCAAGCATTCCGGACGCGCCGCCATCGCGCACCATTTGAAAAAAATGGGCTACGTCCTGAATGACGAACAGCTCACCCGCGTGGCCGCCAAAGTCAAGTCACTGGCCGACGTTAAAAAGGATATTTACGATGAAGACCTGGAAGCGATTCTTTACGAGGAAGTCTACCGGGGCGAAGATAAATATGATCTGAAATATCTTAACGTGGTGAGCGGCAATGTGGCCATTCCCACCGCCACCATGGAAATGCGCGTGGGCAAGGAACTCATCCGCGACGCGGGGTTCGGCAACGGCCCGGTGGATGCGACGTTTGCGGCCATCCGCAACATCACCAAAACCAACTATCCGCTGATGAAGTACGCGGTCAACGCCATCACCGGCGGATCGGACGCGCAGGGCGAGACGATGGTGCAGCTCAAGTACAACGACCATTCCGTCGTCGGGCGCGGCGCGCATCCGGATGTCATTGTCGCTTCGGCCAAGGCCTACATCAACGCGCTCAACCGTCTGGAGTTTTTGAAAGACAACGTCCGGAAAGTGAAAGTTGAGGAAGGTTAACATTGAATTATGATGCAAAATAGGCTAATTAAACCAACTTAATTCATAAAAAGTATTTTTTGTTTATTGGAGGAAGGAAAAAACGTGGGGAAAACGATTACGGAAAAAATTTTAATGGCGCATACGAATCTCAAAGACATCGCGCCGGGACAGCTCATTAACGCGAAAGTGGACATCGCGCTGGGCAACGACATCACCGCGCCTATTGCCATTCGCGAGTTTCGCGCCGCGGGCGGCAAAAAAGTTTTCGACAAAGACAAGATCGCCCTGGTGCTGGATCATTTCACGCCGAACAAGGACATCAGCTCGGCCCAGCAGTGCAAAGCGGTGCGCGAATTTGCCATCGAGCACGGCGTCACGCATTTTTATGAAGGCGGACAGGTCGGCGTGGAGCACGCCCTTCTGCCGGAAAAAGGCATTGTACTGCCCGGCGATCTGGTCGTGGGCGCGGACAGCCACACCTGCACCTACGGCGCTCTGGGCGCTTTCGCCACCGGCGTGGGCAGCACGGATCTCGCCGCGGCGATGCTGACCGGAGAACTCTGGTTTAAGGCGCCGCCGACCATCAAATTTGTCGTTTACGGCAAACTGCCCAAGTGGGTTTCCGGCAAGGATTTGATTCTGAACATCATCGGCCGCATCGGCGTGGACGGAGCGCTTTACCAGGCGATGGAATTTACAGGCGAGACGATTGCCGCGCTGCCGATGGCGGACCGCCTGTCCATGGCGAACATGGCGATTGAAGCCGGCGCAAAAAACGGTATTTTCGCCCCCGACGCCATTACAGAAGAATACGTCAAGGGCCGGGCCAAACGTCCTTATAAATTTTACGCCTCCGACGCCGACGCGGTTTACGTAAACGTCATCGAAATCGACGCGGGCAAACTGGAGCCGCAGGTGGCGTTTCCGCATCTGCCCTCGAATGTCAAGGGCGTAAGCCAGGCGGGCAACGTCAAAATCGACCAGTCCCTCATCGGTTCGTGCACCAACGGCCGGATTGAAGATTTAAGAATCGCCGCGCAGATTTTGAAAAACCGCAAGGCGGCGCCGCATGTCCGTCTGATCGTCGTTCCGGCAACGCCGCTCATTTACAAACAGGCGATGGCCGAAGGGCTGCTTGACATTTTTATGGACGCTGAAGCGGTAATATCGCCGCCGTCATGCGGCGCATGTCTGGGCGGGCATCTTGGCATTTTAGCCGAAGGCGAACGGTCGGTGGCCACCACCAACCGCAATTTCGTGGGGCGCATGGGGCATCCCAAAAGCGAGGTGTATCTGGCGAGCCCCGCCGTGGCCGCGGCGTCCGCCGTCCTGGGACGCATCGCATCACCCGAAGAATTATAAATCATTGAAGGAAGGTTTTTAAATCATGATCTTTAAGGGAAAAGTCTGGAAATTTGGAAACAACATCGACACCGACGCGATCATTCCGGCGCGTTACCTCAATACATCCGATCCGAAAGAGCTTGCCATGCACTGCATGGAGGATGCCGATCCCGACTTCGTCAAAAAAATGAAAGCCGGAGACATCATTCTGGGCGGCGAAAATTTCGGCTGCGGCTCGTCGCGGGAGCACGCCCCCATCGCCATCAAGGCGGCGGGCATCTCCTGCGTGGTGGCCAAAAGCTTCGCCCGCATCTTTTACCGCAATTCGTTTAACATGGGACTGCCCATTTTCGAATCGCAGGAACTGGCCGACGCGATTGCCGAAGGCAAGGAAATCGAAATCGACAGCGCCAAAGGGACCATCACGGTTGCGGATTCCCGTCAAACTTACACCATCAGCCCGATTCCACCGTTCATGGATCAATTGATCGCCGACGGGGGCTTGATGAAACATATCGCGAAGAAATGAGGACCCCATGAGTAAACAATTCAAAGTCGCCGTACTCCCCGGAGACGGCGTAGGCAATGAAATTATTACGGAAGCGCTAAAGGTTTTAAAAGTCATATCCGATAAGAGAGGTATTGACCTCATGCTGACGGAAGGGCTGATTGGCGGAAGCGCGTACGATAAATTTGGGGTTCCGCTTCCCGAGTCCAGCCTTACGCTGGCCCTGCAAAGCGATGCGGTGCTTTTGGGCGCCGTGGGCGGACCCAAATGGGAAGGGCTCGATTACAGCGTCAGACCGGAGAGGGCGCTTCTGGGATTGAGGGAAAAACTGGGTCTTTATGCAAATTTACGGCCTGTTGTCGTTTTCGACGAGTTGATCGACGCCTCGCCTTTGAGAAAAGACGTGGTGCGGGGCATTGATATTTTGATTTTACGCGAGCTGACCGGCGACGTCTATTTCGGCAGGCCCCGCGGCGTCACCCAAGATAAAGACGGACAACGCACCGGCGTGAACACGATGGTGTACACGGAAGCGGAAATCCGCCGCATCGCGGTTCGGGCCTTTGAGCTGGCGCGCGGACGCAAAAAGAATTTGATGTCGGTCGACAAGGCCAATGTTCTGGAAACGACGGAACTGTGGCGCAATGTGGTGACGGAGGTGGGCCGGGATTATCCCGATGTGACGCTCAAACACATGTACGTCGACAACTGCGCCATGCAGCTCATTCGCAACCCGTCGCAGTTTGACGTGATCGTCACGACGAATCTGTTTGGCGACATCTTAAGCGACGAGGCCGCGATGCTCACCGGGTCCATCGGCATGCTGCCGTCGGCATCCTTGGGCGAAAGCAAAGCTCTATATGAGCCGATTCACGGTTCGGCGCCGGACATCGCGGGGAAAAACATCGCCAACCCGCTGGCGACGATCCTGTCGGCGGCCATGATGCTTAGGCACTCGATGAATCTGGTTGAGGAGGCCGCCCTTATTGAAAAAGCCGTGGCGGGCGTTTTGAAAGACGGCCTGCGCACACAGGACATTTATTCGGAAGGCGCGCACCGGGCCACAACAAAAGATATGGGGGACGCGGTGGCGGCAAAGCTTATGGCGCTTTTGGGGTAACCCCTTAAAGGAAGGAGTCGATAACGTCTTGAAAGGAAAAATTCTCATTGTTGACGACGAAGCGTCGGTCCGGGAGCTCTTCTCGGGCGTGTTCACGGATGACGGCTATGAAGTGATTGCCGCGGAAGACGGCAATTCGGCCCTGAACATCCTCAAACAGGATAATATTGACGTGATCTTTCTGGACCTGAAACTTTTCGGAATGAACGGCATTGATCTTTGCCGCCAGATTCGCGAAACCAAACCCGTCTCGATGATTTTCGCCATTACCGGCTGGGCGCCTCTGTTTGAAATCGAGGAATGCCGCGAGGCGGGCTTTGACGATTATTTTGAAAAACCGCTCGACATGGAAATGCTTCTGGGGGTCGTGGCGGACGCTTTTAAAAAATTGGAACGGTGGAAACGGCGTTATAACAACATTCAAAAATAAGCAACCTGCTCAGGATGCAACAGGCTTCACATGGTCGATTCCGTCATCATACTGGAAAAGATAGTTTTTGAGCCACCGGTAGACAAAATCTATACCCGCCTGGGGTTTAGAAAGAAAACGACGTCTCTGCCCGCGACCCACCAACGGGAAACCAACCATCACATTGAAGAAGCCGCCTCGCTGATCTCGCTTCGCGGGGCCTATCTCCGCCTGCCCATTGACCACAACGACGGCCGGACGATTCGTCTGGCCGGACGGCTTTCCTTTACCAGCGCAAAACTTGCCGCGTTTCTGGCGGATTCCCGTGAAGCCGTCCTGATGGGCGCAACCGCCGGATCGGGCATCCTCGACGCCATCAACGATCGAACGCGCGCGGGCGACATGACGGCGGCCGTCGTTTACGACGCAACCGCCAGCGAAATGACGGATGCCGCGCTCGACTGGATCACGGAGTACATCGGCCGCGAGCTCAAACGCGAGGCCAGACGCATGCTGCCCCGGCGGTTTTCAGCGGGCTACGCCGATTTCGCGCTCGAAAATCAGAAAGACATTTACAACGAACTGCACCTGGAAAAAATCGGCGTCACCCTGACGGCCGATTTTATCCTGCGTCCCGAGAAATCCGTGACGGCAATAGGCGGCATTATGTGACAAACGCATTTAACAATTGATTTTTATTTCAGTTACGTTTAAGGTGGCAAAACATGAAAACCAATAACCTGGCGTTTGCAACAACGGACAAGGAACTGGAATTCTCATTGCGGCGGCTGTATGAAGTGGAATCCATCATCAACCGCAGCCCCGTCATTTATTGCATCTGGCGTTTCTCCGAAGGCGCCCCCCTCGAATATATCTCCGGCAATATTTCCCAGCTGGGATATGAAGCGGAAGATTTTCTCTCCGGCCGCATTTCCTGGTACGACATCACCCATCCGGGCGACACCGACCGTCTCAAATTTGAAGTCCTCAAGCATCTGAAACACAGATCGCCGATGTTCACTCAGAGTTACCGGATTTTTGACAGCAAGGGTGACATCCGCTGGGTTGAAGATCAAACCGTCTTTATTTTCGACAGTGAAGGAAAAATCACGCATGCGCAAGGATCCATCCTTGACATTACCGTGCGCAAAAAAGCGGAAATGCGGCTGCAGGAATCCGAAGACCGCCTTCAGGAATTGTTTCGCAACTCCTCCGACATCGTGTGCGTATTCAACGACAAGGGAATCATAAAATTTATCTCTCCGGCGGTGGAGCGCATTTTGAATTATAAACCCATCGAAATTTTGGGCAAAAGCATCTTTGAATTCATTCACACCGAGGATATTGACGTAACCGTCAGGGCCATGGATGCGGTAATTAACGGCGCCAATCCCGGCATCCCGACGGAGCTGCGCATCCGGAAAGCCGACGGCACCTGGGGCTTCATGGAAGTGCTGGCCAACAATTGCCTTCCCAACCCGGCCATCAAAGGCATCGTGGCCAACATGCGCGAAGTGTCCGAGCGCAAGCGCCTTGAACTCCAGCTCCAAAACGCGCAGAAGATGGAAGCCATCGGACGCCTCGCGGGCGGCATCGCCCACGACTTCAACAACATCCTCATGGGCATTCAGGGCTACATTTCCCTGATGCTTTTGAAAATCGACACGCTGCATCCGGACTTTGAAAAAATCATCAACATCCAGACGCTGGTGCAAAGCGGCGCGGATCTGACCGGCAAACTCCTGGGCTTCGCCCGCGGCGGGCGCTATGAACTCAAACCCACGGACGTCAATACGGTTCTGGCCAAAACCGTCAATCTGTTCGGCCGCACCAAAAAGGAAATTACCGTCCACCAGCAATACGAAAAGAAGCCCTGGACGGTGGAAGTGGACCGCGTGCAGATTGAGCAGGTCATCCTCAACCTGCTGGTCAACGCCTGGCAGGCCATGCCGCAGGGCGGCGACATTTATGTGGCGTCACAAAATATCTCCATTGACGAATCATCTCCCGTCAAAGGCGTCGCTTCGGGCAACTACATTAAAATTACCGTGTCGGATACCGGCATGGGCATGGATGAGGAAACGCGCACGAAAATATTTGAACCGTTTTTCACCACCAAGGAAAAAGTTCGGGGCGTGGGGCTGGGGCTGGCCTCCTCCTTCGGCATTATCAAGGAACATGGCGGCATTATCGATGTGACCAGCCAACCGGGAGCCGGCACGACGTTTATCATCTACCTGCCGACCTCGGACAAAAAAGTGCCCAAGGAAGTCTACACCGCCAAAACTATTTTAACGGGCAGCGAGTCCATCCTTCTGGTGGATGATGAATCCTCCATTATTGAAGTGTGCCGGGACATCCTGATTAATCTGGGCTACAAAATCCTCACCGCCGGCAGCGGCCATGAAGCCGTCGATATTTACAAACTCAACAAAGGCGATGTGGACCTGGTCATTCTGGATATGATCATGCCCGGCATGAACGGCAGTGAAACCTATAAAAAATTAAAATCTCTCAATCCGGACATTAAAGTCATCCTCTCCACCGGCTACAGCGGAAGCGACCAGGCGCAGCAAATTCTGGACAGTGGCTGCCAGGGCCTGATTCAGAAACCGTTCCGCATCGATGATCTTTCGCAAAAAATCCGGGAAGTGCTCGACCAGAAAGCCCGCGCCGGGCTTTGCCTCAAACCGCGCAATAACGATTCGTATTTTTTAACACATTGAGCGGCGCCAGGCGTCAGTTCTCGTCCGGCAAACCGTTTTTCCCGCGGCGCAGCTCGGCTTTATCCGATCGAAACCGCTGAATTCTCTTTTTGTACTCACTGACAAATTCCTTTGATGAAAGATACTTGTCGGCAAAAGAAACGATATACGATTCCTTGTATTTCGGGGGAACCAGCGTCAGCGGCCACATATGCTTGCGAATAATGTCCTCTTCAATCTCATTGATCGTAAAATGCTTTTTGGCGTTGGCCACCGCGATTTTCGGGTGTTCGATACCGTGAAATTTTTCACGGGGCAGATCCGGCACATCGTGATGACGCCAGTCATACAGGAAAAAATCGTGCAGAAGCGCACCGCGCGCCGTCGAACGGTAATCGAGCTTCAGAGATTTGCTGATCCGGTACGACAGATACGCCACGTCATGCACATGATGATAAATGGACGAATTGTGATGAAAGAAATCCTTGAGCTTGAGAAATTCCTCGTGCCGCAGGATATCGCCGACCACCTCATAGTATTCCGCTTCAAACGGTTTGCGGCCCTCGATTTCCTGAATCAGCTTTTCCTGAACCGGCTTTAAGAAAGAGCCGATCCGGCTTCGGATTTTACGGTTGATGCCCTGATGGATGTATTTGTTCAAATCGGGGAAAGCTTCCCGCAGACGCTGAAACGACTTCAGGATGTCCTCAATTTCCAGACTGCTCAAATTGAAATATTGGTCGTAGAGGTAGCTCATGCCCTTGCGAAACGCGGCAAGCGACATCACGGAAAAGGTAAAGTCAATCCAGAAATAAATCATGAACGCCACGGCGGCAATCCGGACGGCGGTATCACTTTGCGCTGAAAGCTCCTTGAAGATTCCCGGATGGATGAAGAGCACAAAATTAAACGCCAGGGCCGTCCAACAAAGCGAAAAAGGCAGACACACCCGGCCATGTAAGTTAAAACGGTTTTCGGAATAATCCCAGAGCTGCAGCTTGAAAATTTTTTCTGAAAAAAAGCCGACCAGATATTCCAGGCCCGTAATCGCCACACCGAAAACAACGAACTGCAGCGCCAGCGGCTGGCTTTTCAAAAGCTCCTGCAGGGCCAGCGTCAGGAAGGCGCCCATTCCGTAAATGGGGATAAAAGGTCCGAAGAGAAATCCCGCGTTGATAAACTTGCGCTGCGCGACGGAGCGGTAAATCACCTCCAGCGCCCAGCCCAGAAAACAGTAAATCGCGAAAAGCGCTATGTAGTAGAAGATATTCAAGGAGATCAATTTATTCCGGAGCGGCCCAGGCGATGTGATTGCGGTTGATAATGACTACCTGTCCCGTCGTGCCCGGCATGGATGCTTCATAAACAATCAAAAACGGCTCGGAATCTTTGGAATTGAGAAAATCAGACAAACGATTATACTTGCCGATATTGAGCAACCCCTTGATCGTCGTTCCATCGGCAAGCCGAACGGAAACTTTGGCTTTATTTAATGTCTCGGTCATGGACTCCTCCGGTTCGGATCGAATTGGCCCGATGCTACACTATCAAATCATTTTTGTGAAGCAATTTTGCAACTTAAGGTATCCATTCATTTTATTGACTAAACGGGGGAACTGCTGCTAAAGTGCCCCTCTCAAGGAGACGATATGGAAAAAATAAAAATCGGCATCAGTTCCTGCCTTTTAGGAAATCCCGTCCGCTACGACGGCGGCCACAAGCTCGATCGTTTTTTAAGAGACACGCTCGGACAATATGTTGACTACTTTCCCGTCTGCCCGGAATTTGAATGCGGCCTGGGCGTCCCCCGGGAAGCGATGCGCCTGGAAGGAAACGCCGGCGCCCCCCGCCTGATGACGCACAAAACCCGCAAAGACATCACCGACACCATGCTCGCCTGGGCGCAAAAGCGCGTGATCCAACTGGAAGCTGAAAACCTCTGCGGCTTCATCTTCAAAAGCGATTCTCCATCTTCCGGCATGGAACGCGTCAAAGTTTATGACGCAAAAGGAATGCCCGCCAAAACCGGCGTCGGGCTTTTCGCCAGAACTTTCATGGAACACTTCCCGCTTTTGCCCGTGGAAGACGAAGGCCGCCTGCATGATTTGGAGCTTCGGGAAAATTTCATTGAGCGGATTTTCACGCTTCAGCGCTGGCGCGACGCCAAAAATGCCGCAGGCGGCCGTCGCGGTGCTTTGGTTGACTTCCATGCCAGGCATAAGCTTCTTCTGATGTCGCACAGTTTGAAGCACTATACGAGTATGGGAAAACTCGTTGCCGATCAGAAAAAATATTCGATGAACGAATTGCTTACCCAATATGAAGCGCAGTTGCTCGACGCGGTGCGGATCAAAACAACCCCCGCCAAAAATGTCAACGTCCTGCACCATATGATGGGGTATTTCAAAAAGGAACTGTCCGCCGGTGAAAAACAGGAACTGCTGGGCGTCATTGATCAGTACAAAGCGGGTTACCTGCCGCTTATTGTGCCTGTTATGCTGCTCAATCATTTAGTTCAGAAATACAATCAGCCGTATTTGAAAGATCAGGTTTACCTTCAGCCGCACCCGCTGGAATTAAAACTGAGAAATCATGCGTAACCCTTTTCCTTCTATACAAAACGCTGAATTAATTATATATCACCGAGGCAGTGCCGTTTTTTTATGACATCGCGTTTTGCGTCCGGTTTTGCAACATCAATATCTGAAAGGAGAGTCAACGGCTATGACGGTCAGAATCAGCGCCCAGGAAATTTCGTATCCGCATCTAGACAAGAAAGAACTTACCGGTGATATCTGGTTTTACAGGGAAGAATGCAGGTATCTGCGAGAAGCCTGGATCATTCATCCGAAAGCGTATGAACCGGAATCGTTAATCGACAACACGGACCCGCAAAATTATTTTGCCGCCGAAGGATTATTCTCCATTCCGGGATCTTTCTATATGAATCCCAATCTGGACAGTGATCCCGACGCCAACCGGTATAACCACTTTAATGCCGTGGACGCCGTCATCTGCTACAATCAGCTGGGATTTATCCAGACCATTGAAGGGGGCATGCGCGAGTTGCTTCCGTTTGATAAAATGGGCATCGACATTAAAAGTTTGAGAACGGTCAAAACAACGATTAATATCATGATCGCCAAGATCAACACCATCTTTGTCCGTCCGACTGATCCCACCGACTTCACAGGCCGGATCACGATCAACCGCATGTACTTCCACAAAGGCCTTCCGTTTGCGGAAACGGAGTTCAGCTTTCAGGACAACAAGGGCGGCCTGGCGGTCGGGTCGGCAAGAATTGTGACTTTTGTGCAACATCTGAAAGAGTGATGAAAGCATTGTGGCATGCCCGGACCCGCTGAATCCCGTCGTGATGGAATTGAGACGGATTCGGGAATAAAAAAAACAGGGAGTGTAAACTCCCTGTTTTTTTGTGGACTATTCTTAAACGGTTTTACGCCGCCATGCCGGCGGAGCGCTTCAGCGCGGCGATGCGGTCATCGAGCGGCGGATGGGTCATAAACAGCATCGCAATCGAGTTTTTCACCGGTTTTCCGCTGATGCCAAAAGCTTTCATCTGATCCGGCAGCGGCTCATGCGTGCTCTGTTTGAGGCTCTCCAGAGCGGCAATCATATTGGCCGCACTCGAAAGTTTTGCACCGCCCGCATCCGCCACATATTCACGCTTCCGGCTAAACCACATGACAATGGTGCTTGCCAGAATACCAAAAACAATCTGCGCCACCAAACTGGTGACAAAAAATCCGATGCCATGGCCTTCCTCGTTTTTCAAAATCACGCGATCCACAAAATAACCGACCACGCGCGACAGGAAAATGACAAATGTGTTGATGACGCCCTGAATCAAACTCATGGTAATCATGTCGCCGTTGGCGACGTGGCTCACTTCATGACCCAAAACGGCTTCAATTTCGGAGCGATTCATGGTTTGCAAAAGCCCTGTGCTCACCGCCACCAGCGCCTTGTTCCGGCTCATGCCGGTGGCGAAGGCATTGGGCGAATCCGAATCAAAAACGGCTACTTCCGGCATGCCGATGCCCGCCATCGAGGCCTGCTTTTTAACGGTGTTCACCAGCCAGATTTCTGCCTCCGACCGGGGCTGCACAATGACCTGTGCGCCCGTGCTCCATTTGGCCATCCATTTGGACATCGCAAGAGATATGAACGAACCGCCAAAACCGATCACGGCTGATAAAATGATCAGATTCACATAATTGATGCCGCTTTCATCCAGTATGCGATCCACACCCAGAATTCTTACAACAATGCTTAAGACAACCAGCACGGCGACGTTGGTCGCCAGAAACAACAATATTCTTTTCATAGGTTTACTACCTCCTCTTTATTATTGCAAAAAAGGGCGATAAGGCCCTTGAAATCTTTCTGCTATCTTAGTGTCTTGCCGCCCTTTGTCAAGTTTTTCTTATCTGCACAGAACAAGGGAACTTGCCACCTTTAGGTGGTTGCAATCCCTTGTTCTAAAAGCATATTTCAAAATACCGGTTAATGGCATCCAGCGCCGCCCGGACCATGAAATCAATATCTTTTTCTTCCACGACGTAAGGCGGCATAAAATAAATGACATTGCCCAGCGGCCGCAAAAGGACACCCCGCTCCAGGGCAAGCCGGTAAATGCCGTAGCCGACTCGTTTTTTCCAGTCAAAAGGCTCTTTGGTCCGGCGGTTGGCCACCAGTTCCAGCGCGCCGATCATGCCCAGCTGGCGGTACTCTCCCACATAAGGATGGTCGTCAAAGAGCGTTTTTACCTTATCGGAAAGCAGGCGGGCCTTGATTTCATTTCGCGCCAGAACGTTTTCCTCGCGAAAGATAGAGAGCGATTCGCGCGCCGCCGCGCAGGCCAGGGCATTTCCCGTATAGCTGTGCGAGTGCAAAAAGGCCTTGAGCTCCGTGTAATCCCCGTAAAAGGCCGAATAAATTTCTTCGGTTGTCACAACAACCGAAAGTGGCAGATAGCCCGCCGTAATCCCCTTGGACAGGCACAAAATATCGGGGCTGATCTGCGCATACTCGCAGGCAAACATTTTTCCTGTGCGGCCAAAGCCCACGGCGATTTCATCGGCAATCAGGTGAATGTCATGCGCCGTGCACAGATCGCGCAGCTTTTTGAGATAAACGGGCGGATAGATTTTCATGCCCGCCGCGCATTGCACCAGCGGTTCAATAATGACAGCGCAGATTTCATCGGCATGTTCCGAAACCAGCATCGCCATATGTTCAAAACACTCCGCGGTGCAGGTCTCACGGGTTTTGCCGTACGGGCAGCGGTAGCAATCCGGCCCCTGGGCCCGAAGCGTGCTGAGCATCAGGGGTTTATAGATTTTGCTGTACAAATCCAGATCGCCCATCGACAGCGCCCCTAGCGTTTCACCGTGGTAGGCGTCGGTAATGGCGGCAAATTTTGTTTTTTTCGTCCGCCCGGTCTGCTGATGATAATGGAAGCTCATCTTGAGGGCCGCCTCCACCGCCGAAGAGCCATTATCGGCAAAGAAAACTTTAGCAAGGCCGTCAGGCGTAATGCGGACGATTTCCTCGGCCAGATCAATGGCCGCCGGATGCGTGAAGTTGGCAAAGATGACGTGCTCGAGCTTAAGCGCTTGTTCGCTTACCACCCGGCTGATGCGTTCGTTGGCATGCCCGAAGATATTCACCCACCATGACGAAATCGCGTCCAGATAGCTCTTGCCGTCCATGTCATACAGATACGCGCCCTTCCCCCGTTCGATCACAATTGGCGGAAAGTCTTCATAATCTTTCATCTGCGAGCAGGGATGCCAGATGTATTGCAGATCTCTTTGCTGAAAACGGTTCATTCATTCTATCCGGAGTGTTTTTGCATGGCGGATGTATATCGGAACTACGACGGCCTGTCCAGAGCATTTGTCCCCCTCCCCCGCCCCTCCCACGAGGAGGATCTATCGCAACTGACTTCTATGTCCTCCGCTGGCGGAGGTGTCACGAAGTGACGGAGGTGGAGGAAGTGGCCCAACATGTAACTTATGAAAATATTTACGACACCAAAAACATCCACCCCCTACCCCCGCCAGCGGGGGACAGGCCCAATGGTGCTTAGCTCTAAATTACCCCCAGGTCGCGACCTACGGATTCAATGCAGGCCAGCGCCCGCTCCAGATCTTCGCGGGTATGCGTGGCCATCAGATTGACACGCAGGCGGCTGGTTCCGGCGGGCACCGTCGGCGGCCGGATCGCATTGGCGAAAACGCCCCGCGCCATGAGCAGGTTGCTGAATTCCAACGCGAGATCTGGCGCGCCCAGGCCGACGGAAATAATCGGCGTGGGATGATTCTGCACGGCAAAGCCCGCGTCAACGAGCCGCTTCCGGAACCATGCGGCATGCGCAAGCAGCGTTTCCCTGCGCTGGGGTTCTGCCTTCACAATATCCAGCGCCGCCCGTGACACGGCAATCGTCGCAGGCGACAGCGCCGTGGAAAAAATAAAGCTGCGCGCCGTATTGGCCAGGTAATCGATCAGCGCGCGGCGGCCCGCGACGAAGCCTCCTTCGGAGGCCAGCGCCTTGCTGAAGGTGCCTACGGAAATGTCGATGCCCTCCGTCAGGCCGAAATAATCCGCCGTGCCGCCGCCATTTTTTCCAAGGACACCGGTCGCGTGCGCTTCATCGACCATCAAAAGCAGGCGATACCGGCGGGCGATTTCAGCCAGTTGCATAAGTGGCGCAATGTCGCCGTCCACACTGAACAGGCCGTCGGTGACCATCATGCCCTTTGCACCGCAGGGATGCGCCTTAATTTTTGCTTCCAGGTCCGCCGGATCGCAATGGTTATAGACAACAATCTTCGCGCCGGAAAGCCGGCAGCCGTCAATGATGCTGGCATGGTTGAGGCGGTCGGAAAAAATCGTCCAGCTTTTATCGGCAATCGCCGAGATCACGCCGACATTGGTCATGTAGCCGGTATTGAAAATCAGCGCCGCTTCGGCGTTTTTAAACGCGGCGATCTCGGCCTCAAGCGTCTGATGAATATCATAGCTTCCCGAAATAAGACGCGAACCGCCGGAACCTACGCCGTATTGCTCGATTGCAACCCGGGCGGCTTGTTTCAAGCGCTCATCGTCGCACAACCCCAGATAACTGTTGGACGAAAGCATCAGCACATCCGCGCCGGCGATGCGCACGCGCGCGCACTGCGGCGTTTGCAGGTATTTCATCGTCCGGTAAAGACTGGCGCTTTTAATCTTTGCAATTTTTTCTTCAAACATGCCTTAATTCTTTCAGATCGCGTCCATCAGGGCGATCACGTCTTCGACAGGAATCGTATCTTCAAAGACCTTCCGCAAATTTCCCGCCCGCAGCAGGCGCGCGTCCACGCCGTCGAGCTGCGGCACAACAAAAACGGCGGACACGCCGGATAATTTTCGGATCATGGCGATGTTGTCTAATTCCACAAGACTATCGCCCGCGCCGCATACGACAATGCCGCGCACCTTCAACCCGGCATGGCGCGCCGCGCCGAGCGTCAAAAGCGTATGGTTGATCGTCCCCAGGCCTGCGCGGGCAACCAGCAGGCAGGAAAACCCCAGATCGCGAATCAAATCCGATTGCAGGCCGCCTGCATCGTCGAGCGGCACCAGAAGCCCCCCCGCGCCTTCGGCGATGATGAGATCGTAACGCGTCTTCAACTCGTTGAAGCTTTGGTGGATAGCATCCCGGTCAATGGCACATCCCGCCCGGCGCGCGGCCAGATGCGGCGCCACTTCCTCGGCAAACGAAAACGGTGTGACAAGCGTCGGCTCTTCGTCAAACCCCGACACCGCGCGGACAAAAGCGGCGTCGGCGGGCACGGCGCGTCCGTCCAGCGCCACTTGGCCGCTCGCCACCGGCTTGAAATAAGCCGCGCGGCGGCCATTTTTGAGCAGCAGATGCATAAGCCCCGCCGCAACGACGGTTTTGCCGACATCCGTATCCGTCCCGATGATGTAAATGCCTGAAGTCATGATCCCTCTTTTACAGCAGGAGGTTGCCTTATCAAAAGATGGCGAATCACACAAACGAAAGTTCATCCGGAGGCCACAGGCTAAATATTTATAAATATTTCAATTTAGCACCCGTCTGTTTTATTTTCCGAAAAAGTATGATAGGCCCAAGGCGCGCCGCGCGTCAAACATAACCTCGACTTCGGACCCGCGCGGATGCAAAAAGGATGTTTCAATCGCCATGTCCATATTCGACCGCATTCGAAGCCAGTTTCCCATTCTCATCCGGGAGCGTGGCAGTCAGTATTATCAGCAAGGCCGCGTGAGCCTTTCTTATGCCGGAAAGGACTTAGTGATGGCCAATGTCCGGGGCTCGGAACTCTACTGTGTCAACGTGGATGTCAAAGACGGCGTTTTGCGCGTCGCCTGCGACTGCCCTCATGCGGAAGGCGGCGATTACTGCAAGCACATTTACGCCGTTTTGCTGATGATTGAGAATCATGATTTACTGAATAATATCAAGCTCTTTCCGGATTTTCGGATGCAGCTTGTTCCCGACGACATCATTATGGACGACGACGCCAATGTCGATGACGATGATGATGAAATCTTTTATTCCGAAATCCGTTCCATTCCGACACCCGCCTGGGCCGCCTGTCTTGACGATATCGAAGCCGCTTTCGGGCAACAGACATCGGGCACAAACGCGGCCCGGACGGAAGAACGCGAAATCGTTTATATTCTGCGCGAGCATTCCATGCATTATTATGAAGGCCGGACGCAGAATCTGGCAGTAAACATCCAGAGCCGCACACGCAAGAAAAACGGCGACTGGGGCAAGAGCAAACCTCTGAATATTTCCGCCGACGCTCTGGCGGGCCTTCCCGCCGAGGACGCGGCCATTTTGTCGATGCTTCTGGGCGCGCAGAACGTTTATGATTATTCCCGGTATCACTACGGCGAATCGACGTTTCTCCTCAGGCACCCGCTGGCGGACGTCGTGCTGCCGCCCATGGCCGCCACCGGCCGCCTTTTTTTTCTAAACGACCGTGATGAAACGCTTGTGGGGCCGCTTCAGTGGCATCCCGAGGACATCTGGACGCCCGCGCTAAAGCTTGAGCCAGACGCCGCGCAAGACCACTATGAGCTCACCGCCGACTTGCGCCAGTCGTCGCAGACCATGCCGGCCTCCCAGCCGCTTGTGATCTCGCGCCAGGGTGTAATGCTGGTCGGACAGACGCTTTGCCGTCTTAACGCTCCGGAAACGCTGCCGTGGATCGACTATCTGCGCAAGCGCAAACGAATTTCCGTTCCCAAAGAGCACATCCACGATTTCATCGGACGCATCTATTCGCTTCCCGGCCTTCCGTCTCTTTCCTTCCCGGACAACCTGAAAGTGGAAGAGATTCAAGCCGACGCGCAATGCTGCCTGGCGCTGCGCACGGAAGAAGCTCATTACTATTTGCAAGACAAGAGAAAATTCCGGGCGACGCTTTACTTTCGTTACCGCAACCATTCCGTTTCGTCCCAACCGGCGGGGCGCGGTTTTTATGCCGAACAGGAGGGCTGTTTTCTGCTTCGCGACGCAAAGTCGGAAAAGGACGCTCAGGAAACGCTTTTGACCCTCGGATTTAAACCGGCCCGGGACAAAGGCGACGACGCGACCCACGAAATCGGCGCGGACAAATTCGCCCGCGTCGTCTCCGAGCTTACCGCGCGGGGCTGGCATGTCGAAGCGGACGGCAAACTCTATCGTGAGGCCGGCTCGTTTTCCTTCAACGTCACAACCGGTATTGACTGGTTCGAACTCGACGGCGCCTGCGACTTTGAAAATCAAAAGGCGACGCTTCCCGCGCTTCTGGCCGCGCTGCAAAAAAAGCAGAGCCTGGTTGAACTTCCCGACGGCACTTTCGGCGTCATTCCCGAAAACCTTCTGGACAAATATGCTTTTCTGGCCCGGATGGGCGAGGTCCAGGACGGCCGCGTCCGCTTCAAAAAAAGCCAGGCGGGGCTGCTCGACGCGCTTCTGGCCGCCGAGCCGCAGGCCACCTGCGACGCGTTGTTTGAAAATACGAGACGGCAGTTGCAAAGCTTTTCCGGCATTGACGCGGTTGCGGCCCCCGAAAGTTTTCAAGGCACGCTGCGCCATTATCAGAAAGATGCCCTGGGCTGGTTCGGATTCTTACGGCAATTCGGTTTCGGAGGCTGCCTGGCCGACGACATGGGGCTGGGTAAAACCGTCCAGGTTCTGGCCCTGCTGGAGACGCGCCGTCTGCTCAGACAATATGAAATCCGACAGGCGGCCCAGACGCCCGCCGGGGCGGCCCCGTCGTCGGATAGCGCTAAGCCCGCCGTCCGGACGTCGCTTGTGGTTGCGCCCCGCTCCGTCGTTTTCAACTGGCAGAAAGAAGCCGCCCGGTTCACCCCAAGGCTGACCGTGCTGGATCATACGGGCCAGACCCGCAAGGTCGACCGCGCGCATTTTGAAAACTACGATCTGGTGCTGACAACCTACGGAACGCTTCGCCGCGACGCACCCGCCTTCCGCGACATGGAATTCGACTATATCATTCTGGACGAAGCCCAGACTATTAAAAATGCCGACACGGCCTCCGCCAAGGCCGTGCGCCTGTTAAAAGCCCGGCACCGTCTGGCGCTCTCCGGCACACCGGTTGAAAACCACTTAAGCGACCTGTGGAGCCTGTTTGAATTCCTCAATCCGGGGCTTCTCGGATCGGCGTCCGTCTTTAAGCGCACGGCCACGGATACCACGGCCGCCGCGCCGGAAAACCGCGCGCTGCTGGCGCGGGCGCTTAAACCTTTTATTCTCCGCCGGACCAAGGCGTTCGTCGCGCCGGAGCTGCCGCAAAAAACGGAACAGGTCATCTACTGCGAAATGGACAAGGCGCAAGGCAAGCTCTACAACGAGCTGCGCGACCATTATCGCCGGAGCCTGCTTGCCAAGGTTGACCGCGAGGGCATGGGAAAAACCAAAATGCACATTCTGGAGGCGCTTCTGAGGCTGCGTCAGGCCGCCTGCCACCCCGGACTGCTCGACGACAAATGGAAAACCGGCGCAAGCGCCAAAACGGAATTTCTCCTGCCGCAGCTTTCGGAAATTCTGGAAGAAGGGCACAAGGCGCTGGTCTTCTCGCAGTTCACCAGCTTTCTGTCCATCGTCAAAAAGCAGCTCGACGACAGCGGACAGCGCTATCTGTATCTGGACGGAAAAACCAAAGACCGGGAAAAACTGGTGCGGACGTTTCAGGAAGACGCAAACGAGCCTCTGTTCCTGATCAGTTTGCGGGCGGGGGGCTTGGGCCTGAATCTGACGGCGGCGGAATATGTGTATCTTTTGGATCCGTGGTGGAATCCGGCGGTGGAGGCGCAGGCCATTGACCGCACCCATCGCATCGGCCAGACCGAGCAGGTTTTCGCCTATCGCCTCATCACGCGCAACACGGTGGAAGAGCGCGTTCTGGAATTGCAGCACAGCAAGCGGGACCTGTTTTCCGCGCTGATCCGGGAAGACACCAGCCTCTTGGGCGGCTTGGGCCGCGAAGATTTGGAGCTTCTTTTGTCCTGATTTTTATCCCGTAGGGAACAGGATACGATGATCAATAAAACGATAATTCTTGATAGGCTTTCAGACATCGAAAACCAACACGGTGTTCGCATCCTGTTTGCCGCCGAGTCGGGAAGCCGCGCCTGGGGTTTTGCCTCTCAAGACAGTGATTTCGATGTGCGCTTCATCTATATTCATCCGCAGGATGAGTATTTGTCTATTCTGAATCGCCGCGATGTCATTGAGTGCGGCGTATCGGAAACCCTTGATGTCAGCGGCTGGGATATCAGAAAGGCGCTGATCCTGTTTAGCAAGTCTAATCCCCCGCTCCTTGAATGGCTGGGCTCGCCAATGGTGTACATGGATAAATACGGATTTGCCGATCGTTTAAGAAGTCTTGTCAGGCAAACCCTTTCCACAAAACGGTGCATGTATCACTATCTGCACATGGCGATGGGAAACTATCGCGAATATCTCAAAGGCGACGTGGTCCGGTTGAAAAAGTATCTTTATGTCCTGCGGCCGATTCTTGCATGTCTCTGGATCGAAAAGCACGGGAGTATGCCGCCCACGGAATTTCAGCTTCTGGTGAATGACGCGCAACTTTCCTGCCCGCTGCAAGACACGATCAACGATCTGCTGGCGCGAAAGATGTCCGGTGAAGAATTGGCTTTCGCCCCGCGCGTTCCGGAATTAAATAATTTTATCGATGAAATGCTGCATCATTTTCATCGGCAAGGCGGGGTCGCACCGCCGGCGTTTCAGGGCTACGATGTTCTTGACGATCTCTTTCGGGACATGCTGCGCACCGTGTGGGATAAGTCATGAAGTGGAGTGAAATTGCAAAAATTGTTTCCGGAGGACAAACAGGCTTTCCAGGCTATTCAACGGGCGCGCCCTTCTCCCGCAGATCTTTCCAGACAAGGCCAAAGCGCGCGAGATATTTTCTGAGCCGGTCGGCGTCGTTGGCTGCCTAAACCCTTGTCAGGAAATTGCCCAGCACAAAGATTTTTCGCCGCCGGAAGAATACGGGGCTTTCCGCTAGCGCCATGGCTTTAAGATTTTCCATATCCGCAACAAACCAGGGGGCTTTCAGGCCGGGCACATCCCAAACCCAATCCGGCGCTTTGCGGCGCATCTCCGCGCATAAGGCTTCAACCGTAGAGGCCAGAAGCGCGTCATAGCGGGGGTGGCTCAAGCGCAGCGTTTCGGGGAAAAACAGCGCGGCGTCGCCCCGAGAATACCTGAAATCATCCACGAAATTAAAGAAGGGAATCAACCAATGCTTTTTATTCTTGAGCATGTCCGCCTTGGCCGAATTGATGTTTGCCGGCGTATAACTCAATTGAAGATATTTTTTGATTTGCTGTTTCGTCATACGTTATCGTTATTGAGCGGCCTCTTGCAGTCTCACCCACTCTTTCATGTCTTTGAGCATTTCTTTCCGAAAATCATCCGGTTTCAGAATGATGACGTGGGGAAACCACGCCTTGAGCAGATGGCGCACGGCATCATAATGCCCGACACGGAAGGAAACAACCAGAGAGCCGTCCGGCTTTTCCTCCTTGATTTCCTGTGTCGGATAGAGGCGTCGCCTTTTAAAATAGTCGGCGCATGACTGATCCACCCTCACGGTGATCTCCAGATTCCGTTGATCGGCAAACCAGATGGTGGCGCTGCTCTTCAAGGTGTCATCCAGATTTTTCGGTGCGCCCCTGCCGCATGTTTTTGTCGATTTGAAATTCTCGATCTTGTCCAGAATATACCGTTTGAGAATGTTTGTATTGCAATCCAGGCCGACCAGATACCAGAAACCCTGATAGCAGGCGATGCGATACGGTTGCAAAAGGACGTCATGCGGGGCGTGCGCCGTGTAATGAAAAGTGGCCTGCTTGCGATCTCGGATGGCCTGGACAATTTTATTGAGCAGGCGCGGATCGATGACAACCGACTCATCAATCTTTACAAAAACAGGCATATTCGCGGCGGCGTCGCACACCCGGCTGAAAAGATCATCCGCCGCTTTCTGAAAGGGCTGACCTAACTGCGTCATCATATTCTTCATGGCCACGACAAGCGAAAGCTCCGTGTCGTCAAAAACATCCAGATTACGGAGCATATCTTTGCTCAACTGGTGCGACCCCTTTTTGATTTCCCGGAGCGGAAAACCCGATTCTTTCAGCAGCCGCAAATCCCGCTGAATGGTTCTGGGTGTCGTCTGAAAATGCTTGCCCAGCCAGGAGCTGGCCACTTCGTCTTTTTCCAGAAACAGTTTGAGCATCCGCCCCAGGCGGATCAGTCTTGCCTGCTGATTGATCGATGATGTCATATTTGAACCCTTTCGTTGTGAATAAAATCGGCATTTCTTAAAATAATACGACGTGCCTCTGTCGCATCGCTATTGAATTAGCAGAATGAAGAACATAGAATCAACAAAAAAATGCAGAGGCGCGTTGATGGCAAAGTTATGCAATGGTGATGCAACAATGACGGACCCTTTTTATATCACATCCGGTTCAATTGCCGGTTCGCTTCAACATCTGACGCCGTTTATCTTTATCGCGCGGTTCGGCGTTCGCTGCGGTGAGAACGTCCCCAACTGCCGGGAAAACAGAAAAGGGCTTTTTACCATCGGTCAAATAGCAGACAGCGGCGGCTGTCCCTTCATCGGCGTTGTCTTGCCTGTGCGCTTCTGCAAGGATGAAGCCGTGCGACGTTGCTTTGAAGAACTTCATCATTTTCTCCAGACAGACACGTCCGGCGTCTCGGAAAATGAAAAAAGAATCCAGGCGCAGGCCCTCCTGCACGATCGGCTGGGCGGAAAGGTCAATATTCATGACAAAACAGCCATGCAAGGCTTTATCGAACTGGTTCCGGATCGATCCTTGTTTCAGCTTCTTTGCGCTTCCTTCGAATACGTTGACGCCATCCGTGACAATCCATCCGGCATTGCACAACCGGCATGCCTGTCGGCTTTCCAATGGCTTTCTTACGGCGAATTTCTGGAATGGTTTTACGAACACATTCCCGCCGCTCACTGGGGATGGGAACATTGCTATCCGTTTTTTGTCTATGACCGGACCTGCCCTATCGGCGCATTCCGCTCCGAGCGCGACGCTCTTGGCAAACCCACGCTGGACTTGAGCAAATTCTTCCGCCTTGCGCCTGATATTCTTTATTGTCCTATACATGTTGAATTTCAACTTGTGGGAAGCCGTTGGATTGATTTACGCCTGACAAGCGGGGCGCAATCGGCATCTATTTCTCTTTCCGATGGGGATTCTCCACTTCAAGCATTAGTGGAATGGCTCAAGATGGTTGATCGGGGGAACATCCCCGTCAGCGCTTCCTTTGATGAGGAAGGCGTTGAAGTGACCCTGAGCGCGTATAACACGGATGATCTCGACCAAATATTCTTGCGCGTCATCGAACAAACCCATTCGGAAAAAGTTGTTATGGAAGGTATCTTTGACAAGGCAATTTTTGCAGCCGCTTTCAGGAAAGCGTTGAAGATATTTTTAACGGCGAATTGCAGGCCAAACCAGCAGGCGCAATCTGAAGATGGCAAAATTCGGGATTTCACCGCGTTAAAAAACGCGATTCTTGCTGATCCTTGGATGCATGAAGATAAATCGCCTCTTTCTTGAAACCATCTCAGAATAGTAAAAAGTGGTCATTCCCGCGCAGAGACTGTGTCGTAATAGCGTCGTGTCGTCATTCCCGCGAAGGCGGGAATCCAGACGTGCATAGAACTGGTTCCCCGCCTCCGCGGGGACGACGCCTGGATTCACCTTAAAGGGCACCACCCTGATGGGTGGCACGGCAAGCCGGGTCGCGCGCCGCTTGCCCGGAATGACAGAAAAGCAATTGCATACGCAGTCTCACGCGGAAGGGGTCGAACATCCGGGTAACATCGGAATCAAGGGCAAATGTCCCCCGCGGGCGGGGGTAGGGGGTGGATGTCTTTGATGTCGTAAATATTTTCATAAGTTCCATATTGGGCCACCTCCTCCACCTCCGTCACTTCGTGACACCTCCGCCAGCGGAGGACATTAAAGTCCTTCGTAACACGGTCTCTTTAGCAAAGGGGGTAAAAAGCCTTTGTCTTTTTGATAACCCGGCGCGAAGCGCACGATTAATGCGAATGAGGATCAATGCGCATGAAAACATTTTTATAGGATGTGGAAAAGATGGT
>CAZGDK010000028.1:0-28145 GCA_964525155.1 uncultured Smithella sp.
GCAATGCGTTCAATCTCTTCGTCCAGACGATAGAACCGGTAGGGGTTCGCCTGCGTGAAGCGAATCCAGAGGCTGGTGTCCATGTTATCCAGAAAGTTTTTCGCCGTTTCGCAGTATTCCCGGTAATCTCTGCCATCTAAAAGCGTCAAATACCAGTCCGAACCAAACAAAATCCGATGCCGGATTTTCTTGTCGAAGGCCGCCTTGTCTTTCATCACTTCCGCTTTGAAAAAGTCCCGGAAATCCTTGCTGCAAAACGACGAGGAAATGTCCGTATAGACATTGGGATATTTACGGATCATCCCGAGAATATCCACAAACCACTCGCGCCCAATCTGGGTGTTGCCGCCAAAGTGCGCCAGACATAAACGCAATTCTCTTAACGCCGACCCGTTGACTTCTTTATCCAATACGTTTTCCCAGGCCTTCGGGGCGACAAAGTTGTTATTGAAGTAGTCCAGCGCGCTTAAGGCTCTGGGGGGTGTCTTGCTTCCGGCGCTCATAATTTTTGGGGCGTTGTCTTCCCTTTGCAAAATATCCTCCCGGATGTCGCGCGGATGCTGGAAGTTGATGTATTGCTCCCGGTCAAAGGTCGGCGCCCCTTCCGGCGTGCAGTGGTTCATAATCGGAATGCGTTCCGTGACGCACCGGGCGTAAAAATGTTTCAAAACCGGCAGGCGGGGATCCCACGGACGGTAGCCCTGAGCGGTATACATCTTGAATCCCAGATAAAGGCCGCTTCCTGACACCTGCTCGAAAGCTTTTGCATTCTTGGTATCCTGCACCTGCCAGCGCCGGGGATCGTAATGAAACAGGGGCAAAAGCTTCAGGGGATGGGCCAGCATGGCCAGTTCGGTGTGTTGCATCTGTTTCTTCCATTGTTCGTATCTGGCGGTGATGTTCGAATCGTCCGAGGGTTGCGAGGCTTTTGCCGCAACGCCCGTCTCACCGTCGAGCAGCATGATTTCCGCCTGGACGTTGACTTGGTAAGGACGCTCCACATCGTCATAATAAACGCCCGGAATGCCCTGAGCCGCCATGACGTCCTTTCCCTGGTTGAACTGGGTCTGTGTCTGATCGTCCAATAGGGCCTTGCGGTCGTCTTTGCGGCCTTGATAGGTTTGACCGCCGAAATCTCTGTCCTTCCGTTTGTGGATCGGCGTCCAGTAGGCAATCGGGTCTTTGTCATTGGCGATATCGTCTGGGCTGGCGTATATTGCGTTGCAGACTTTCAGGCCGTAGTAGCCGTCGAGATGGGCGTATTCCATGTCCATGGTCATGACCATGCAGGCGAACATCAGGTGAGGAGCGTTTGCGTAAAGGGGGTCCTTGGAAAAGAAGTTATTGAATACTTTATTTCTTTTTTTCTTGATGAAATCTTCACCGATTTCATAAGTGTTATCTTTCGAAACATCAAGCGCCGTCCGGAGTTTGTGCGTACGGTAGATTTCTTTCTGGTCGGCGGTGGCGGCCATGTTTTCCGTGGTGGGCGCGCTTTTTCTCCAGGCATTTGCGCCGTCCAACGCGGCATCGACCCGTCCGGCGTTGGTTTGCAGGGTGACGCGCTTCATCCGCAGGGAACTCAGCGGGCCGGCCTGCGCCCACATAAAAGGCAACGTCGCGCAGTTGCCGCTCTGGATGTGCATATGGCAATCGACGATAATCGACGGCTGGTAGATGCTGATCTGATGGTCCACTCCCGGCAGCATGTTTGGTTTATGCGATTTTAAGATCGGTCCATTGGGATCGTTTTGTTCTGTTTTTTTCTTTGCCATGTCGCGTCCTCATTATTTGGCTTTTTGTCAATATTTATCCAAGAATCTTTTCCAGCGGTTCTACGGCATGATGGAAAAGATAGTGTTTATTGTTCAGTTTAGCTTCTTCCGGCTCAAAGATGACGTCAAACTTGGCATGAATGTCCTGATCCGGCAACTCGATTACACCGTCGTCATTCGTTGTTTTTTCCTGAATGCTTCCATTTGGCATGCGGATTTTGAATGTCCGGTTTTTTATGGGGTTGTTGCCGGCATCGCCGGGTTTAAAGCTTTTTGCTTTCGGGTCATAATTTTCCCAGGAAATGTGCTCCACAACCCTGAAGCAAAACGCGCCTTTCGGAGGCGGTGGAATTTTGGGTTCAGGCGGCAAATCGCTGGAATCCCGGTTGACGCCTGTCGTGTTGCCCGCGTTTAGCGTCATGAGGTCGGCGTTGCGGCAGACGCCCTTGCCTTCGATTTTTACATCAAACGAACTGTTGGCAAATTCCGCTTTATCGCCCTGTGTGCCGGACATGACGCCCTTGCCGGAACCCGCCTCATCGCCTTTGCTGGATTTGTAGCAACAGCCGTCTATCGCGGCGGAGGCCCCATCGACTTGGACGGTTTTGCTCCCCTTGTCCAGTGTTCCGGATTTGGCGATGTTGAGATAAGGGATAGGAACCTGAGATGAGCCCACCGGCGTCAGACAAACGTCCGTGGCGCTCATAACCGTCGCGTCGCTGTTTTTGCTGGTCACGCCCTGTTTGTTGGCAAATACGGTTGATTTTCCCAATGGCTGTTGACTCCTTTCCATCATTTATGCCGATTCATTTCCTCAAGATCGGCCAGTTTCTTTTCCAGATAGGTCATGGGCCGCAATGCCTGCGCGATTTCTTGCGACCGTTCTTTTTCTTCATGTTTCTCCAGAATGACCGCACCGCAGGGGCCGGAATCGTCGGAGCAAAAGATTAGGGCCGGGGAGGAAAGCCAGTTTCTTTTAAACCCCTCTGCGGCAATACACGACAACGTGACACCCGCGGATGCGCCCACATCGCCGTAATACTCCGCAGGTTTCCAGAGCTTTAATGCCTGTTTCCCAGTAAAACAACGCCCTTTGCTTACGGTCCATTCTTCTGCGCGTGCATCTTCCCCGTTTAAATCACCCAGAATATTTTGCACAGACTGATCTTTAAGCGGTGTCAAAGCGATGTGGCAGGCGCTGGTCAGACCTTGACTTAAGCCAATCTCGCCCGATACGCGAGGGGTCTTCTCCTCGGCCAGGCCCAGAGAGCGGATTCGGGCCAGAACCGCCCGTTTATTCTGCCTGGCATGCTCAAGGTCTTCCACGATTAAAAAACCGGCCGCCTCCGAGGCAATCAGCCCGTGATGACGGCCATGGCTGAACGATTTCAGGCGGCTGTCCGACTCAAACCCATCTAAAATCGATTCCGCCAGCAAGGAATCGACACAACCGATGACGCACAGGCTGTCCGGCCTTTTCTCAATCACTTGTGACGCTTCGCCAATGGCATAATGAAGCGAGGCATTTCCTTTATTAATCATCTGGCAGGAAACGTTCCCCATATATTTCGCCATCAGATGCTTTAAAACGATCATGCTCTCTTCACCGTAATCCGGCCCAGGGCGTTCTTCGACCGCTGTTCCGAGGAAGAAATACGCCTGCGGCGGACGTTGGTGTTTATTTACAAAATATTTATCCAGCAAGTCCGCGAGACCTTTTTCCGCGATGCCTCGAATTCGCTCGTTGGTTTTTTGAACATGGTCTTTTATCCCTTGAATCCTCGCGACGGTAACCGGTTTTCCATTTTGATCCTGGTAACCTTCGTAAATGACGTGCCTGCAAACCCCCGCCCGCACGGACGCTGCCGTCATTTCAGCGTTGTGGCCCAGGGGGGTGATGCAGTTTGCGGCGGTGATGGCCAGGGGCCGTGAGCCGTAGTTGGGCAAGACGGCGGCATACGGTTTTTCCGGGGCCTGCGGCAGTTGACGATGGGCGGGGACGCAGACGTTGTAAAGGGGTTTGCCCGGTTCCATGATGGCCAGCGCGAGTGCGGCGGCGGCGCGCTGGCCCTGAAAGCCTGTTTGCAGGATGGATTGCAGATGTTCTTTGGTAACGGGCTTGCCCAGAAAGAGCCGTTCGCCGGATTTGAATTTTGTTTTGTTTTTGTCCCACCAGGCGGAGGCGGCTGGTGCATCCGGCCAGGGCAGGTTTTCGTCCGGGTCCATCTCGACGTTTGGGTCTTTCGGGTCGTCGGTGGGACCGGCGCTAAAGCCTTCTGGCCAGGAGCCTTGCAGTTTTTCTGTTTCCAAATTTATGCCGGTGATGTTTGTCAACGCTTCGCCGGCGCGTCTTGCCAACGGCGGGAGGCTCATCTGGCGGATGAGCCAGGGAATCAAGACGGGGTCGCCCATGATGCCTGCGGCAATGACGGCCTGACGCTGGAATCTGGGTTTTTGCGCCAGTTGCGCCTGCAGGGCCAGGGCGTCTTTGAGTTCGATCTTTCTTAAAACCAGATTCATGGCGTCTTGCCCCAGAGGTAATGCGGGATCAAGCGCGAAAGGCTTCAGGATGTTTAGCGCCGCTGCGTCGCCCAGAAGAGCGGCGGACCAGGCGGCCCAAAAGCGGGTTGGCGGGTCTTGCGATTTCATTTGATCCTGAAGGCGGCCCGGCATGAGTTTGTCGCCGCGCCCGCCCAGTTCGCCCACGGCTTTGAGGCTGAGGGCTTTCAAAAATAAATCTTTTGAATAAAAAGCATTTTCCAGAAAAGGGCCGGGGTCTTTCCGGTGAAAGGCGCTGGCGGCAATGCCGATGGTTTGATGGACGGTTGACTTGGACAAAAGTAGATGTTTGATGTGCGGCTGGGCCTGTTCATAGGAGAGCCATCCCAGAGCGGAGATGACGGCTTCGATTGTATCCGGCGCGGCTTCGGCTTTTTCCAGAAGAGTTTTGATGCGGTTCTCATCGTTGCTTTGAAAGGCCAAAACAGAAGGGGCGAACAGCCAGTCAACACGCCGCCTTCGCGTTTGCGCGAAGGCGGTTTCCCAACCCGGCTCGCCCGCCACGCGAAGCGCGTCGATTTGCGCCTCCAGACGATTATCCAGTTCTCGAAGGCCTGAAAGCGTGTAATGCGGCGCGCAAACGGCGCGCTGTCGCACCCGCCACAAAGACGCGGCTTCGTCTGCAAACTCAAAGCAGAGATCTTTCACAAAAGCTTTCGATTCGTCCGATTGGGCTAAAATGCTTTCCATGGTCATATCTCGTAACTCGTGAAGTGTATTTCGCAGCACAGGGCTGCCCCTCTTTCCTCGCGTGCCCTTAAGGATAAAAGAGTGGCCTGGGGAGATTCTTTCTTTTGCCGTGACGTCTGAAAAATCCCCCTGAATCCCCCTTTAGAAAAGGGGGACTGACGCAGCCTGTGACTGATCCCCCTGAATCCGATGGGAACGGTTACCGGTTATTTCCTTTTTCGGGTCTAATAACCTGACCACTATACTTTTTTAACATTTCAACCTGACCCGGCCGTCCGAATCGACGATGGTTTCAATCAAGATATTCTTACCCGCCTCCGTGTTCAACCTGGCGATAATCTGAAAACGCAGGCATAAAATGTCGTCTTCCTGCGGCATAAAAACAACTTTGACCGCGCAAAGGCGCGGCTCGTACTCTTCGATGGCCTGGCGGATGGACCGCTCGATTTCCGTGACCGATTCCGGATACGAGGTCATAAAATCGGTCAGATCCGGAATGCCGTAAATATCCGAAATGGGAACGCTGCCCTGCCGCGTGTTGAGAATGCGCTGCAGATGCGCCAGAACCGAATCGATCTGCCGGCGCACATCGCCCTGGCTGCGCCTGTGCGGTTCGTTTTCCCAACTGCGAATGCGTTCCAGTAACCGTTCTTCGTTCATGAAGAGAGCCTTGCCGTACCCGTGTTTCACGTTGCTTAAAATTAGGATTTCCCATGCAGGATAGGGCGTTATAATCAGGACGCCCAACCGTGTCAATGATTTTTTTAGGCCGTGGGACAATTCTTCCCGAGTCCATTTTTTTACTTGACGCCTTGCGCTAATTTTCCTATCTTCCGGTAAAGTGCGCGCAGGCAGGTTAGAATAACGGGTGGTTGAAAACCTCATAAACAATTTGTCCGGATACTTGCAGGGTTCGGTTCTGTTGGCTTTTATCGCGGCCTATCTAGGCGGGCTGGTGATCAGCTTTACGCCCTGCACCTATCCGTTGATACCGGTGACAGTCGGATTTATCGGCGCGCAGGGAACAACCTCCAAACTGCGCGGATTCCTGCTGTCTTTGTGTTATGTGACGGGACTGGCCATCACCTACGCCGCCCTGGGCGCCGTCGCGGCCCTTTCGGGCAGACTTTTCGGTCAAATGCAGACCACCCCCCTGATTTATTTCATCATGGCCAACGTGTGTCTGATCATGGGGCTTGCCATGCTTGACGTCTTCAAAATATCCATCCCGCTTCCGCAAAAGCTTTTGAGCTACACCGCGGGCGGCAAAAAAGGCTTTATTCCCAGTGTTCTTCTGGGGATGGCCTCCGGTTTCGTCATCGGCCCCTGCACGGCACCGGCCCTGGGCGTGCTGCTTGGCTTTGTCGCGCTCAAGACACATGTGCTCATGGGCATCGGCCTTTTGTTTGTTTTTGCCTTCGGCATGGGAACGCTGCTTATGATCGTCGGAACGTTTGCGGGCGCCATCGCGGCGCTTCCACGCTCGGGCGCGTGGATGACCCTGATCAACCGGGTTTTTGGCGTAATATTGATTGGCGCGGCCGAGTATTTTCTGTATACTGCCGGCACGCTGTCGTTTTAGAAAAGGAGTATCATGCGAAAAACACTACAGATTTTAATTGCGTTGCTGACGATTGCGTTTTTTGCGCCGGCAACGGTTTCCTTCGGGCAATATGTCGCCAACGCGCCGTTCAAGCCGCAACAGCCCAAAGCGCCGGACTTCACCCTGAAAGACACGCAGGGTAAGATTTTCAAAATGAGCGCCCAGAAGGGCAAACCGGTGCTGATTTTCTTTGGAACCACCTGGTGCCCCGGCTGCCGGGCGGAAATTCCCAACTATAAAAAAGTGTATGAAACCTATGCGCCGCGCGGGCTTGAGGTGGTGTATATCAATATTATGGAGCCGGCTTCCAAGGTGATGCGGTTTGTCAAATCCACCGGCATGCCTTATCGGGCTTTGATGGACGAAGACGGCGCGGTGGGCACTCAATACAACGTGGTCGGCGTGCCGACGATTATGCTGGTGGATAAAGACGGCCAGGTCATCAAAGTCGGCCACAGTTCCTCGGAAATGCCGCTGGAGCAAGTGTTGCCGAACGCCCCCGGAAAAGAAAAGCAACCCCTCAAAGCCGCACCAGACGGCAAGGGGAAAACAAAATAACGACTTGTTTTATCAAGCCGCTTTTTTGCCGATAAACAATAAACAGGAAGGATGAATCCATGGCGCAAGACGAGGATAACTGGCTTAAGAATTTTGCAAAATCCGATACGGACCGCTGGATCGGCGGCGTCTGCGGCGGTTTGGGCGAGCACACGTCCGTGCCTTCCTGGCTGTGGAGGCTTTTGTTTGTCCTGCTTGTGGTTTGTTACGGCATGAGCGTGCTGGTCTATATCGTTCTCTGGATTTTTGTTCCGCGCAAGACGCCGATGGACTCCGGGAAAAACGCCGATGATAAAAGCGAAAACCAATAAGAAGGCCATTGTTTGTTAAGGGTTAAAGTTGACAATCTGGCGCTGGATCATATCCGGCCCGAAAAAATTCGGCACGACTATCCTTTGCTTTTCATCCATGGCGCGGGCGGGACAAGCCAGTACTGGAAAAATTATCTTCCGTATTTTGCCGGCGAAGGTTGGACTGTTTTTGCGTTGAATCTGCGCGGCCATTTTCCCTCCGACCGGGAAGAGACCCTCGCGCAGGTGACGCTGGAAGATTATATCGACGATGTGGAAAAAGTCATCCGCAAACTGGATCTGGGGCGCTGCGCCCTGATCGGACACAGTCTGGGCGGGTTGATTGCCCAGAAAACGGCGGAGTCGTCCGCCCCCATTTCGGCGCTGGTCACCATCGGCAGCGCGCCGCCGATGGGCATTGCCCTCGACGTTCAGAATGATGTTCCTTACGCCGGGGCGGTTCTGAAAACAATGTGGGGGCTCATCAACATGAAGCCGGTGAAGCCGACGTTTTTGATGGCGGAAAAAACCGTGCTCAATAATATTGACCCGAAGCACAGAAAAAAAGTTTTTGAGATGTTTGTGGCCGAATCGCTGGTGGTGGGTTATCAGGTCGCTCAGGGCTTTCCGGTGTTTCCCGCGCGCATCACATGCCCGAAACTGGTGATCGGCGGGGCCCGCGATGTGATTGCACCGCCTTACATGCAAAAGAGTCTGGCCGATTTCCTGGAGGCCGATTACATCCATTACGAACAGTATGCCCATCTGCCCATGTTGGAGGCGGGATGGGAAACATCAGCACAAGACCTGGCAAACTGGTTTAGACAAAAGGCATCATTGCTTTAGGAAGGGTGGACAATGAAGTATCAAGACGACATTTACATTTACGAGTGGACCAACTATTTCGACAACAACTGCAACAGCTATTTTATCGGCGGCAACGTCGGGGCGCTGATCGATCCGGGGCTTACAAAATATCTGCCGGATCTGCTCAAGCAGATGGCCAATGACGGCATCAAAAAGAAAGACATCAAATACGTGATCAACACGCATTCGCATCCCGATCACTTCCAGGGCTCGGAGCTCTTCGATTATGAAACGGTGCGCATTGCCCTGCACCGCAAGGAGGTTGATTTCCTCAAAGGGGTGGGTGGAGATATTTACGGCCTGTTCGGCATTTCCGCGCCGCAGATGCAGATCAACATGCCGCTGGAAGACGGCAGGCTTGAACTGGGCGACCAGGCCTTCCGGGTCATCTCCATTCCCGGTCATACACCCGGCTCGATTGCGCTTTACTGGACGGCGAAAAAAGTGGCGTTTAGCGGCGATGTCGTTTTTCAACAGAATGTCGGACGGACGGATTTCCCCGGCGGCAACGGCTCGCTTCTGAAAAAAAGCATCGTCACCCTGTCCGATCTGGATATCGATGTGCTTTTCCCCGGCCACATGGGCATCATTGAAGGCCACGACAAGATTCAGGACAACTTCAACATCATCATTCAAAATATTTTCCCCTACATTTAGGGAATATTTCGCGGCTGGGAGGAAAAACTACGCATGGCGAACGAAGGAAACAAAGTCATCTACTCCATGATTGGAGTCAGCAAGGTTTACGAAAAAAAACCCGTCCTCAAGGACATTTACCTGTCTTATTTCTACGGGGCGAAAATCGGCGTGATCGGCCTCAACGGTTCGGGCAAAAGCTCGCTTTTGAAAATTCTGGCGGGCGTCGATGCGGAATTCCTGGGGAAGACCATTCTCTCGCAGGGCTACACGGTGGGCTATCTGGAGCAGGAGCCAAGGCTCGACGAGACGAAGACCGTCCGGCAGATCGTGGAGCAAGGCGTGCAGGAAACGATGGACGTCATCGCCGAATACAACGCCGTCAACGAAAAATTCGCCGAGGAAATGTCCGACGACGAAATGACGAAGCTGTGCGACCGTCAGGCCGCGCTGCAGGAAAAGATGGACGCGCTCGACGCCTGGGACATCGATTCGCGACTGGAAATGGCCATGGACGCACTGCGCTGCCCGCCCGGCGACACGCCCGTGAAAGTGCTCTCCGGCGGCGAGAAGCGCCGCGTCGCGCTGTGCCGCCTGCTTCTGCAAAAGCCCGACATTCTGCTGCTGGACGAACCGACCAACCATCTGGACGCCGAATCCGTCGCCTGGCTGGAGCATCATCTGCAAAAATACGAAGGGACGGTTATCGCCGTCACCCACGACCGCTATTTTCTCGACAACGTCGCGGGCTGGATTCTGGAGCTCGACCGCGGGCAGGGCATCCCCTGGCAGGGCAACTACTCGTCGTGGCTGGAGCAAAAGCAAAGCCGCCTGAAGAATGAAGAAAAGGCCGAGAGCGGCCGGATCAAAACCCTGGAGCGCGAACTGGAATGGATTCGCATGTCGCCCAAAGGCCGGCATGCCAAATCAAAGGCGCGCATCAAGGCTTACGAAGAACTTTTAGGCAAGGATCTGGAGCGCGAATCCGGCACGCGGGAACTGTTCATTGCGCCGGGACCGCGTCTGGGCGACCTGGTCATTGAATCAACCGATGTATCCAAGGGCTACGGCGAAAAACTGCTGGTCGAGGGCATGACCTTTCAGCTTCCGCCCGGCGGCATCGTGGGCGTCATCGGCCCCAACGGCGCGGGCAAGACCACCCTCTTCCGCATGATCACCGGCCAGGAAACCCCCGACGCCGGAACCATCCGCGTGGGCGATACCGTCAAACTCGCGTATGTCGATCAGAGCCGCGATGCGCTCGATCCGGACAAAAACATCTGGGAGATGATTTCCGACGGGCAGGACATCGTGAACATCGGCAGCCGCCAGATCAACTCCCGCGCGTATGTATCGCGCTTCAATTTCTCCGGCACGGATCAGCAAAAGAAAGTCGGGGCGCTCTCCGGCGGCGAACGAAACCGCGTGCACCTGGCGCGTATGCTCAAGGAAGGCGGGAATGTTTTGCTGCTGGACGAACCGACCAACGACCTCGACGTCAACACCCTGCGCGCGCTGGAAGATTCGCTGGAAAGCTTCGCGGGCTGCGTCGTCGTCATCAGCCACGACCGCTGGTTTCTGGATCGCATCTGCACGCACATCCTCGCCTTTGAAGGCGAAAGCAAGGTCTTGTTCTTCGACGGCAACTATTCCGAATACGAAGAAGACCGCAAAAGCCGTCTGGGCGCCGCCGCCAGCCAGCCGCACCGGATTAAATACCGGCAACTGACACGGAGGTAGGGAACGGTCGCGACCGTTCCCTACGGCTAGTAGGTTTTATTGGTGATTGCCGCGCCGTCTCCCGGACAGCGCGCCATTTTAGCCAGCATCGTCATTCCCCCAGACAGATGGTGTCGCCAATCCTTTTCACGTCATTTCGAGCGAAGGAAGAAATCTTTCCCCAATCCATATCCATGAGTCATTCCCGCCCGGCATGCGCCGGGTAAACATCCGGCGGGAATCCAGCATTTTAATCAATCTTGCACATTCAGAAGAGGACTATGAGGTAGCAGATGCACCGGGACAAAATGCGCCCCTGCGAAGTCCGGGCAACGGCCCGGATTTACCCCTTGATTTTGATCCGAATCTGCCCCATATTACAGGCACCACGATCCATTAAAAAAACGCGTCACCGCACAAGGCATGACGCACCTCGTTGCGGTCGGCGTGCTCGCCGGTTTGCCGCCGATAATAAAGCCGGATCGGGTGGTAAATTGTTTTTTCGGCAAAACCATGCAGCGGTCAAAATTTCTTATGAAAGACAAGGAGGTCTAATGGCCGGCTCAAAAAAACCTGGTCCCATGGGGACAAAAGCGGCAGGTCGAAGTCTGGAAGACGGCACCAATGTTCGCGGGTTTTCGCCGCGACCCGGATCCGTTCATGCAAGGGTAAAAAAGACATTTTCAACTATTCCAGGCGATGTTGCACATTACGATGTCCGGAAGGGAGATTCACTCTGGTCCATCGCCGCTAAACATTTAGGCGATGGCCGCCTTTGCCAGGATTTAGCCAAACTCAACAGGATTTTACCCGACGGCATCCTGCGGATCGGCCAACGCCTTATCATACCCGACTTTCAACGATGCGATATGACCGTTGCCTATATGCTGTCGGAAATGTTGACCAATGCCCAAAGCCCTGAAGCCAAGTCCATCAAAGATGCCATCCATCGGAGCAAACAATCAAAAAACGAAGGCCTCAATGCGCTTGAAGACATCAAGAAAACCAAGTGGTACGAATTATTCCGTATGTATGGCAATCAGGAAATTTTTAATGCCACCATGCAACAATCCGGGATTGCAATGGCGGAAGCTAAAGCCCGCTGGTTTTTACAGGTTCGTACCGGTGGTCCATGGAATCATAAACCCATTTTAAAAAAAATGTACGAGTCGATGCCTTCGCCGCCACGTCCCTTTGGAGCGATGGGAAAAGCCTTTCACTTTCCAATCCGCGGCGATCTGTTTCATGAATATTATTACGACGTCTGGTCGAACATACATTATGGTTATGTCGGGGCAAAGTGTGGTTTTGAGGAGCCTGCGCTTCAGGGCGGCGCGGCATCGGGGTTGCCCGGCGCGGGAGATAATGATGAAGGCGATATCATCAGCATAAAAATCGGCATTGATCTGTGGAAGAGCTCGGGGTTAGGGCTTAAAGCGGATACGCTTCAGAAAGCAATCACCTCCCATGCAACGGATTATATCGCCGCGCGAAACCACGAGATCAAGCAGGGGATGAAGGTGGAAAAGGCCACAAATGTCGTGATTAGCGACAATGACTATAAATAACATCGGGTCCGAGGATTGAAAATGGATCAACAAAACGAAACAAAACAACAACCAGCCTTTCTTCTTTTGGCGGGTAAAATTATCTATTACGTGCTTCCGCTTCCCGTAGCCTTTTTTTCACTGAGCCTGATGAGCATGCACATGAAATACTACGACATCGGTGTGAACGCCGCGGCCAACAACGGCTTTCTGCTTTATTTTGTATTGCCTGCGCTGCTTATGGTTTTATACGGAATTGCGATCATCACACAATATCTGGCCGGCCGTTTCCTGAAGTCCCAGGGGTTGGGGCTATTCATCGGTATCCTGCTGATTCTTGTCACGGGAATTGGCTCATTTATCGTTCACGATCGCTGGTATGCCGACTACCCAACGGAAATACCCAGAAACATGATGCTCTTCTTGCAATATTATATTCAGGAAATATAGCGGCTGCTCTCGTTCGTGCGACCCCATCTTTTTTATTATGTTCGATCCATTACGGTATTTTGATCTTCCTTTTTTCCGGATTCGGACTTGGACGGTAGAAAATGGCGATGTTGCCGATGAGGCCGACGAGTTCGCTTTTGGTGGCTTTGGCGATTTCTTCGGACATTTCTTTTTTGGCGTCTTTGAATTCGTAGAATTTGACTTTGATGAGTTCATGGTCTTTGAGCGCCAGATCAACCGAGCCCAGCAGCTGTTCGGTGACGCCCTTCGTGCCGATGATGACAAGCGGCTTTAAGTGATGCGCCTGGCCGCGCAGATATTTACGTTCGGTGCCTTTGAGTGGTTCCATAGTTTATATCCTTCTCTTTTCGATGGTACGTCTATAACACAATTATTTATCTGGAAACAAAATAAATTAACCGTCATTCCCGCGGAGGCGGGAATGACACCACTGAAATTGTAAGGACTAAATACAGTAGCAATGTCCGGCAAATAATGCCATGATCGCCCATCGAGCAGAAAGGAGATTTTTGGGCATGACAAAACAGATTTCTTCTTTGCGAAGAACACCCCGCGCCACGTTTGATCCTGATTTCGGCTCGGCCGTTTCCGCCATTAAAGCCATACAAGCAGGCTTGATTTCATCGCACGAATTGACCCGGCATGTCTTTAATCGCATCAAAAAGCACAACGAAAAAATCAACGCTTTTGTGACGCTCAATGAAGAGCAGGCGCTGGCGCGCGCCCGCAAAGCGGATGATGCCCTGGCCAAAGGCGAAAGCCTGGGGCCGCTGCACGGCCTGCCGATGCTTATCAAGGACCAGTTTGCAACGGCCGGCTTGCGCACCACCTGCGGATTTCCGGAACTGGCGGATTATGTCCCGGAAGAAAACGCCGTGGCGGTGCAAAAACTGCTTCATGCCGGCGCGATCATTCTCGGCAAAACCAACACGCCCATTGGCGCAAGCGACATCCAAACCTACAACAAAGTTGCCGGAACAACCAATAACCCCTGGGACGTTACAAAAACATCGGGGGGCTCAACCGGCGGCGGCGCGGCGGCGCTCGCGGCGGGCCTGGGATTTCTGGAGCTGGGCGCGGATCTGGCAGGCTCCATCCGGACGCCCGCCAATTTCTGCGGCGTCTGTGGACATAAACCATCGCTCAACATTGTTTCGTTTCAGGGGGCGATCCCTCCCCTGCCGTCTCTCATCCCGCCGTCCATCAATCTGGCGGGGCTTAACGATCTGGCTGTGGTGGGGCCGCTGGCGCGGCAGGCGGCGGATTTGAAACTGGAACTGGACATCATCGGAGGACCGGCTCCTGAAGATGCTGTTGCCCATCAAAGGCGGCTGCCCAAAGCACGCAAATCAAAATTAAAGGATTACAAAATCGGCTATGTGACGGATGATCCTTTCTGCCCAGTTCATCCGGAAATCAAAACGATCATCGCCCATGCGGTTGAGACCCTGAGCAACGAAGGTGTAAAAATTCAGGAAGGCTGGCCTGATGGGATTCGTTTCAGCGAAACGTTCGATGTTTATTTCAAGTTGATGGCCGCCCTGGTGTCTCAATCTCCCGCATTTACAGAGGCCGTCATCAGCATGATGAAACTGCTGTACTTCATGCCCTACGGAGAAACGCAGCGTCATTTTGTGGAAGGGCTGACGATTTCACACCGGGATTGGTATGCTCTCAGCGTGCTGAGGCTCCGGTCGCGGCTGGCCTGGGAGGAATATTTCAAAACGTATGACGCCTTCCTGATGCCCGCCAACTGCGTGCCGGCTTTTGCGCACAAGCACGATCGCAACATGTGGGGCCGCGTGATTGATGCATCGGACAAGCTCCGCTACTACGTCGAAACGTTCAAATGGATCTCGCCTGCCACGCTTTCCGGCTGCCCCGCAACCGTCATTCCCGCAGGAAAAACAAAAGCCAATCTGCCAGTGGGCATTCAGATTATGGGTCCGTATCTGGAAGACGCCACCCCGCTCGATCTGGCGATCAAGATGGAAAAGATTCTGGGCGGATTTACGCCGCCTGTGGGATTTGAGTAAAGAAAGGCACACAGTGAGACGGGCACAAAGGGACAAAGGTTAAAAGATAAATAATGAAAACATACAGAGATTTAATTGTGTGGCAGAAGTCCATGATGTTTGTAACAGACATTTATAAATTGACATCCGTCTTCCCGAAAGAAGAAGTTTATGGGTTAATAGCTCAGATCAGACGAAGCGCTGTCTCTGTACCGAGCAATATTGCGGAAGGGTATGGCAGAAAATCCACAGGTGAATATATCCGCTTTTTAAATATCGCTGCCGCATCCCTTTATGAAATTCAAACGCAATTGGAAATATCTCGGAATTTGAAGTATCTGAAGCACGAACAATTTGATGTTGTTTATGAGTTAAGCAGGGAACTCGAGAGGATGTTAAGTAGCTTGGTTGCTAAAGTAGGCACAAAGTAACAGAGGCACAAAGGCACAGAATAAAAAATCTCTTTGTGCCTTTGTGCCTCTGGAACTCTGTGCCTTTTGTGAGGTGCGCAAATGATCGAAGTATTCTCCACATATAATCCCGGCGAAATCGCCGTGATCAAATCCATCCTTGACGGAGAAGGCATCCGTTACTTCTTCCAGGGTGAAAACGTTAATCTCCTGATTGCCGCAGGTTCCCATCCGCGCCTGCTGGTCGAGGAAGATCAGGCCGACCGCGTCCGCGACATCCTGCACGAGTTGGGATTTCTGTAAAAAAATAGGGAACAGTCTTGTGACCTTCAGGTCATCGCGACCGTTCCCTAATACTTTGTGCCTCTGTCACTTTGTCCCTCTGTGCCTTGCCTTTACTTAATCTCCGCATGATAACTCTGCAGTGATTTGGCCCGGCCATGGCCCTGGCGGCAGGCGGCAATGCCTTTCACGGCGGCGACCGCGGCGGCCACCGTGGTGATATACGGAATCTTGTATTTGATCGCGGCCTTGCGGATGTAGGAGTCATCGTATTTGCTCATGCGCCCGGCGGGCGTGTTGATGACCAGTTGAATCTCGCCGTTTTTAATGGCGTCCACGATGTTGGGCCTGCCTTCATACATTTTCAAAATCCGGTCGGAGGCAATGCCGTGCTCGGCAAAATATTTGTGCGTGCCTTCGGAGGCTTTGATTTTGAAGCCGATATTGACAAACGCGCGGGCCACTTCCAGAATGCCGCCCTTGTCTTTTTCTTCCACGGTGATGAGCACCGTGCCGCAGGCAGGCAGGCTCTGGCCGGTGGCTTCCTGCGACTTGTAGTAGGCCAGGCCGAAGGAATCGGCCAGCCCCAGCACTTCGCCGGTGGAGCGCATTTCCGGCCCCAGGATCGGATCGACTTCCTGATACATGTTGAACGGGAAGACGGCTTCCTTGACGCCGAAATGACGGAAGGCGTGATGCTTCAAATTCAGGTCCTTGAGTTTTTTGCCCAGCATGATCTGCGTGGCGACCCGCGCCATGGATATATTGCAGACCTTGGAGACCAGCGGCACCGTGCGCGACGCGCGGGGATTGGCTTCCAGAATGTAGACGACATCGTTGGCAATGGCGTACTGGATGTTCATCAACCCCACAACACCAAATTCCACGGCGATCTTTTTGGTGTAATCGTTGATCGTATCGATGTGGCGCGCCGGAATGCTGATGGGCGGAATCACGCAGGCGGAATCACCGGAATGGATGCCGGCGAGTTCAATGTGTTCCATGACCGCCGGAACGAAGGCGTCCGTGCCGTCGGAAATGGCGTCGGCTTCCGCTTCAATCGCGTTTTCCAGAAATTTGTCGATGAGAATCGGCCGCTCGGGCGTGACATCCACAGCCGCGTTGATATAGCGTTTCAGCATCTGCTCGTCGTGGACCACTTCCATGCCGCGCCCGCCCAGAACGTAAGAGGGGCGGACCATCAGCGGGTAGCCGATGCCGCCCGCCACCTTGATCGCTTCATCGAGATTACTGGCCATGCCGGACTTGGGCATGGGAATGCCCAGCTTGTCCATCATCGCCCGGAAACGGTCGCGGTCTTCGGCCAGATCAATCGTCTCGGGGGACGTGCCGATAATTTTCACGCCGGCTTTCGCCAGGTCCGCCGCGATGTTGAGCGGCGTCTGACCGCCGAACTGGACGATCACGCCTTCGGGTTTTTCTTTTTCATAGATGCTTAAAACATCTTCGACCGTCAGCGGTTCGAAGTACAGCTTGTTGGACGTGTCGTAGTCGGTGGAGACGGTTTCCGGGTTGCAGTTGACCATGATGGACTCGATGCCTTCGTCGCGCAGGGCAAACGCCGCGTGCACGCAGCAGTAGTCAAATTCGATGCCCTGACCGATGCGGTTGGGGCCGCCGCCCAGCACCATGATCTTGCGGTTTTTGGACACGCCAACTTTGTCTTTCGCGTTGTAGGTGGAATAATAGTAGGCCGCTTTTTCCACGCCGCTCACCGGCACGGCGTCCCAGGCCTCGGCAAGTCCCGCCGCCAGGCGCTGCTTGCGGATGTCTTCTTCTTTCCTGTCTAAAATGATAGCCAGATATTTATCCGCAAATCCGTCTTTCTTGGCTTGAATCAAAAGGTCGTCCGGCAGTTTCTTGCCTTTATACGTCAGAACTTTTTCTTCCAGCTCGACCAGTTCCTTCATCTGGCCGATAAACCACGTCTTGATATGGGTTTTGGCATGCAGGGCGTCAATCGACGCGCCTTTGCGCAGCGCTTCGTACATGATGAACTGGCGTTCGCTGGAGGGTTCGTTCATCATCTCCATCAACTCATCGAGCGACTTGCTGTTAAAGTCTTTGACAAAGCCCAGGCCGTAGCGTTTTTTCTCCAGCGACCGGATGGCTTTCTGAAGCGCCTCCTTGTAATTTTTGCCGATGCTCATGACCTCGCCCACGGCGCGCATCTGCGTGCCGAGCTTATCCACCGCGCCGGGGAATTTCTCAAAATCCCAGCGGGCGAATTTCACGACGACATAATCGCCGGAGGGCGTGTATTTTTCCAGCGACCCGTCGCGCCAGTAGGGAATTTCATCCATGGTGATGCCGGAAGCCAGAATTGACGAAATCAGCGCGATGGGAAAGCCGGTGGCCTTGGAAGCCAGCGCCGACGAACGCGACGTACGCGGGTTGATTTCGATAACCACCACGCGGTCGGTTTTGGGATCGTGTGCGAACTGGACGTTGGTGCCGCCGATGACCTGAATGGCTTCGACGATGTCGTAGGAATATTTCTGCAAGCGTTTCTGGAGTTCCTCGGAAATCGTCAGCATCGGCGCGGTGCAGTAGGAGTCGCCCGTGTGCACGCCCATGGCATCGACATTCTCGATAAAGCAGACGGTGATCAGATTGTTTTTGGCGTCGCGGACGACTTCGAGCTCCAGCTCCTCCCAGCCGATGACGGATTCTTCAATGAGGATCTGGCCAATAAGACTGGCGGAGATGCCGCGGCTGGCGATCAACCGCAATTCTTCGAGGTTGTAGACAATGCCGCCACCCGTGCCGCCCATCGTGTAAGCCGGGCGGACCACCACCGGATAGCCCATCTCGACTGCGATTTTTTCGGCTTCCTCCACCGAAGTTGCCGGCGCGCTTTTAGGCATTTCAATACCCAGCTTATTCATGGCTTCCTTGAAAGCGATGCGGTCTTCACCGCGTTCGATGGCATCCACCTGCACGCCGATGACTTTCACGCCATGCTTTTCCAGCACGCCGAGTTTGTAGAGTTCGGAGGTCAGGTTGAGACCTGTCTGGCCGCCCAGATTCGGCAGGATGGCGTCCGGCTTTTCGTTTTCAATGATCTCCGTAATCGTCTGCGCGTTGAGCGGTTCGATATATGTGACGTCGGCCATGCCGGGATCGGTCATGATCGTGGCCGGATTGGAGTTGACCAGTACGATTTTGTAGCCAAGCTTGCGCAGCGCCTTGCACGCCTGAGTTCCCGAATAATCAAATTCACAGGCCTGGCCGATCACGATGGGCCCCGAGCCGATAATCAACACTTTTTTAATGTCGTCACGTTTTGCCATACTTTAACCTCATATCTTCATTTTTGATTTGTTATGTTCACATTATTGTACGTCAGAAAGAGCGATTTTGTCGCGGGAGTATACGTAGAATGGCCGGACGTGTCAAAGGAATTGTGCGCGTTGGGATTAAATGATTTATGTTATTGATAGATAAAGAAAATCTCCATTTTCTAAAGGGGGATTGAGGGGGATTTCAAATGAATTTTTTTAAAGACTGATGGTCTCGTAAAAAGCTGTAAATCACCTTTTGCGTCATTCCGGCGAAGGCCGGAATCCTGTTATTACAACACGTTCTGGACACCGGCCTTCGCCGGTGTGACGATTATTAGACTTTTTACGGGTTCATCAAGACTGATACAGAATTATTTCTTCGAACCTTTTTGATACTCCGCATCGACGGTGATGGCGATGCCGCCGCGCACGGCGAACGATGCCGTCACCTTGCACCAGCGGGGTTCAAGCGCGGCCACCAGATCGTCGAGAATGATATTGGTGACGTGCTCGTGAAAAACGCCCTCGCTGCGAAAGGACCAGAAATACAGTTTGAGCGATTTGGATTCCACGATTTTCTTGTCCGGAATGTATGAAATCGTGATTTTGGCAAAATCCGGCTGGCCGGTCATCGGGCAGACACAGGTGAATTCATCCGTGGATAATGTCACCGTGTAATCGCGTTTTGAATGGCTGGGAAAGGTTTCCAGCTTCCTTCCAGGCCGGTCGGTTTTGCCCGATCCCAGAAACGTCAGCGTTTTTAAATCTTTATTATCCGTTTTTTTTGCCATACCATTAATTTTTAACCTCTGAATGTTGTTTCATATGTCATTCCCGCGCAGGCGGGAATCCAGACGTCGTCCCCGCCCGGCATGCGCCGGGGAAACATCCGGCGGGGAACCAGTTCAATTATTCCTGGATTCACCCTAAAGGGTACAAGCCGGGTCGCGCTCCGCTTGCCCGGAATGACAAAAAAGTAATTCCGACACAGTCTGGCAGGCGAAAATCCAGTATCCAAGGATATCGTCTACACGTTTCGTTTACCTAAAGACCTCTTAAATTTCAAGGATATTCATCAGATAAAAAAGTATCGCCCTAAAGCGGGCTTATGTGTTAGATTGCGCAATCAAAATTATCTTTCACGAGGAGGAAAACCATGGCCGAAAATAATCCGACCCTTCCCGAAAATACGTGGAAGTGCAGCAATTGCGGCAACACCATTGTCCAACTGGCGCCCCCGCAAACCTGCCCGGTCTGCAAACAGAAATGCGAATTTTTGAACGTCACCTGCTACCAGCCGGAATGCGGTTTTACCGGCATGGACAACCGCCTCAAGCCATCGAAATAAGCAACCGATCAAAAGGGACAGCATGAGGCCACCCTCCGGTGACATACTGGAAAATGAATATCGTCTGCGCATCAGTCGCGTTATCGATTATATTCACGGTCATTATGGTGAAGATTTAAATTTGGAAAAGCTTGCCAAAATGGCCGGTATGTCAAAATTTCATTTTCACCGCATCTTTAAGAGCATTGCCCGGGAACCGGCGGGCGATTTTATCCGGCGTGTGCGCGTAAAACAAGCCATGCATAAGCTGGTGAGCGACGCGCATAAGTCCTTGACGGATATTGCATTGGAATGCGGCTTCTCCAGTTCCCAGAATTTTGCCAAGATGTTCAAGGCGTACCTCGGCGCAACCCCTTCTCTCATCCGCGAAGAATATAACTGGCAAAACTGGTGCCGGAAAATTCAAAGCCTCAAAACAAAAAAAAGAGAAGATTTGGAAGCGGCGGAAGCAAATTTCTACGACCTGTACTGCAAAAAAATGCCGCTGGACGATATTCTGGAAAAAACAGCCATCCCTGATGTGCAGATCAAACAGCTTCCGGACCGGCAGGTCGCTTATATTCGGAGCATCGGCGGGGAAGACAAAAGAACGCTGGTTCTGTCTAACTTTAAAAAGCTTCTGGATTGGGCGTCTCCCAGGGGATTTTGCAAGGAGGATATGTGTCTTTTACGAATGATCCCCAGCAATCCGGACATCACCCCGGAAGAAAACATGATGGTGGACGCATGCATCACGGTTCCCGCATCGGTGAAAGGAGACAACTGGGTGAATGTTCAGACCATCCCGGGGGGCGTCTATGCCGTTTGCCGTCGGGAAGTGTTTTATGGCAAATTTTTGGAAGTCTTGTTTGATATTATGATTAACTGGCTTACATCCAGCAGCTATCTGCTGGATGATCGTCCCTTGTTTGTTATTTACCGGGAAAACCCGCAAATGGAGCGCCGGGACAGTCAAATCCTGGATATCCATTTGCCCATTAAACCCGTTTACGATTAAGGAATCATGCGACCACCTTCCGGCGAAATCCTGCAAAATGAATATCGACACCACGTCAATCAAGTGATCGACTATATCCATAAGCACTACGGCGAGGCGTTGACGCTGGAGAAGCTTGCTCAAATGGCGTGCATGTCCAAATATCACTTTCACCGGGTATTCAAATCCATCGCCGGGGAGCCGGTGGGCGATTTTATCCGGCGCATCCGCCTGAGAGAAGCGCTTCACAAACTGGTGGCACAAACGGATAAGTCGATTACCGAAATTGCCCTGGAGACAGGTTTTTCCAGCTCGCAGAATTTTCCCAAAATGTTTAAAGCCCGTGCCGGAATGTCACCATTACAAATGCGAAGCGAATATAACTGGCAAACCTTCTGCAAAAAGATTCTGAAGATCAAAGGCAGGAAAAGGGAGGAGCTAACGTCGGACGACGCTTTTTTCTATGACGTGTACTGCAAGAAACATGAAGACCATGTTGATGTCATCTTGAACAGCCGGAAGATCACGGATATCATCATTAAACAGATGCCCGAGCTGCATGTCGCCTATGTCCGCGGCATCGGGCCACAACGAGACGAGACAGCAGCCAATGCGGAAAAACTCTTTCACTGGTGGCTGACCAAGGGATTTACCGACAAGGATCCGATGTTTTTTATCCTGTTCAGAAGTGATGATCGCGCGTCGAAGGAAAAGGCTATTGTGGATGCGTGCATCACCGTTCCCGAATCTGTCACAGCCGATAAATGGGTGAATGTTCAAAAGGTTCCGGGGGGGCTCTACGCCGTCAGGAAGTGTGAAATCGAATATTCCGACTCGGCAAACGCCGCTGCCATATTCGACCTCATTTTCAATTGGCTGATCTACAGCCGCTATCAATCGGATGACCGTCCCATTTATCAGCACTACACGCAAAGCCGTGAGCAGCATCCGCAGGGGCTGGAAGTCTTTGATCTTTACCTGCCTGTCAAACCGCTTTATGCATAAAGCCGGTTGCTATTTTTTTCTCCGCCTGATATCCGGAATGTTCCCTGTGCAGACTGCGCATGCTGAATCTGAATTTGTTCGAAATCTGAGGCTGAAAAATGAGGATGTGGGGACGGGTTTTGTTGCTGGCGGGATTGTTTTTGGCATTTTGCCTACCGGTCATGGCGGCTGATGTGAAAGTTCAGGGCGAGTATTACGCAGCCGGTATGTATATCGATTCAACAAGCCTGAAAAAAGAACCGTCAGACGAGGGCGTCAGCACGTCGTTTTATTTCCAGCGGCTGCGCCTGCAGGCCGCGCTGATTGTTGCGCCGGGACTGCTGGCCATCACGCGGGCCGACATGCTGAAACGCGCCTGGGGCGCAAACCGTTCGGATGCCGCGACTTCTGCTTTTGACACCCTGTCTGCGGGCACGCGGGCCGAAAATGAAAACATCGCCTTTGATCTGGCTTACATCATATACGTCTCACCCATCGGCGTCTTTCTGGCCGGTTATCAGGGCGACGGCTACTGGGGAACGGTGTTTGGAGACAGCAACACCCCCAGAGGCAAAATAATCTATGTATTCAAACAAGGTCCCGCCATGTCGGGGTTTTTTATCGCTAAAGACTTCGATGGTGAAAACAGCCGGTCCGCCGTGACGCTGGCCAATGACAACCCGCATATTCAAGCATCCGACAGAGATTGCGATATTTACGGGATTTTCGGCAAGTACACCTGGAAAGACGGAGAAGCCGGCGTTTTGGGAAGTTACTTGCGCGCCGCAGGGCCCAGAATATGGGATAGTTTCGGCATGAAGGCTTACCAGATCAACGTCTATAAAATAACGCCATATGTTCGGACCAAAATCGGTCCGGTTGACGTTCAATCTGAATTCACTTATGTGTGGGGGAAGGCGGCAAACTTTGAAACGCCGGGGGCTGGGGATATCGATTTAAGCAACATGGCGGGGTGGGTCCATGCGACGGCTGATGCCGGTGCGTTTTATGCCGGGGCATCCGTCGCCTACGTATCCGGTGATGATCCGGGAACACCCGACCGGCAGGAAGGCGGCAGCGCCGACGGCGGCCTGGACTGGAACCCCTGCCTGATCATGTGGAACAGTGAGCGCTCTTACTGGGCCGGCTCCATCTCCGGCTACGACGGCACAAAACAAAGCGGGCCCATGACCAATGCCTGGTTTTTCCAGATTCGCGGCGGCGTCAGGCCTGTTGATCAATTCGATGTGACGGCGTCTGTTTCCTATGCCGTTCTGGACAAGAAATATCATCCTGATCTGCTTTACAGTGACTACGGCTGGGAAGTCGATTTCATTACAACTTATAAAATCACCAATAACCTCTCCTGGATGCTGGGCGGCGGATATCTGTTTGCCGGAAAATTCTACAAAGGGTTCAGCGACATCAACAATGTACGCGATGATTTTCTAGTCGCAGGCAAGCTGAAGATGACGTTCTAGGCTTTTAGGCTGTAGGCTGTTAGGGTAAGATGAGGCCCAGCGGGAAATTCCGCCGGGCTTTTTTTAATTGGCCGCAGTCCCATAAAAAGCAATCCTGGAAACGTTAATAGCAACAATCGGCAAGACATCTTTATACGATCCGCATAGTATTGGGCCAACATTCTCAAAGCAGCAGAAATTCAAACAGGAACTTTTTTTCAATAGAAGTTCTTCATGGGTGCGTCTGCGCCCTGCGGCGGTTGTGCGCCTTTTTTCAAAGAGCCCGATTTGAACAAAAGGCGGAAATGTTGATTTTAAATTTAAGGAGAAGGAGGTTGAGATGAAAAAATTTGCTTTAGTATTGTTGTTACTGGGACTGATGACGGTTTGGGGCACTCAAGCGATGGCCGTTGATCTGCTGGTCAGCGGCGAATATTATGCGGCAGGCATGTATCAGGACAAAACCACTTTAAAAAAGGACGTGGGGCCGAGTACGGCGTTTTATTTTCAGAGACTGCGTCTGGACGCCGGATTTCTTGTTGATTCGGGCCTGCAACTCTTTACCCGCTTCGACGTTATGGAAAGGGCCTGGGGCGCCACCCGCACAGCTCCCGCCGACGGTCCCGGCTCTTTGCAGGGCTTCGCATCGAATGTGTCTTCCGCGGGCACGGTTGCCGAAAATGAAAACATCGCGTTCGATCTGGCCTATGTCAGCTACACGTCGCCGATCGGTAAGTTTACGGCCGGTTACCAGGTTGATGGCGCATGGGGCACCGTGTTCGGTGACAGCTCCATCCCTTGCGGTAAAATCAATTATTATAATACGGATATACCGGGATTGATGTTAATTGGTGTGATCGGCAAGCACAGCGGCCTGATGACGCTTAGCGGTGTCGGCGGCGAACAGAGCTATCCTCGCGGCGATATGGGAAACAGCACGCGCGCCGATGCAGACAACAACTTTTACACTGCAGCCGCTATATATCAGTATAAGACCGTTAATGCCGGTATGCTGTATAAGTACGTCCGTCTGGCTGCGCCCAGAGGCGTCATCAATGCCGTGGTGAATCTGCACACGGTGGTTCCTTACGTCAAAGCTCAGCTCGGCCCTGTTGCCATTCAAGCAGAACTCTATCACACCTTCGGCCAGTACAAGTATGAAGAGGAAGGCAAAGCCGACAAACGATTTGAAGTTTTGAATGCCTGGATTGACGCTGAAGCGGATCTGGGCAAGGTCTATGTTGGCGGCACGTTTGCCTTCCTGACCGGTCAGGACCCCAATAACGATGCCATGAAACAGGGCTCCATTGACGGCGGCTACGACTGGAATCCCTGTCTGATCATGTGGAATTCCGATCGCACCCAGTGGGCGGGGTCTCTTGCCGGTCATGCCGGAACCGGCGCGACAGGAACACTGGATACCACGATGGCCAATGCGTATTTCTTCCAGGTGCGCGGCGGCGTTCGTCCGGTGGACAAGCTGAATGTCGGCATGTCGATTACTTACGCTAATGCCGTTGTCAAACCCACCAACGCCTGGCTGTACAATGACTATGGCTGGGAAGTCGACCTGACCGCAACATACAACATTACCAACAACCTGTCTTACATGCTGGGCGGGGCATATCTGTTCACCGGCAAGTACTTCAAAGCCGAAGCCGATACCAACGAAGTGAAAGACAACTTCCTGGTCATCAACAAGCTGACGCTGTCGTTCTAGGTTGAGAGGCTGTAGACTGTTAGGCTGTTAGGGTAAGATGTGGCCCGGCGGGGAAAGACCGCCGGGCTTTTTAATTAATTTCTTCCGGGGTTGGAATAGAAGCTTGCCGCGCGCGCAAATCGGTTTTGATTTTTTCAACTTTGGCCCGGTCGAGGCGATAGCCGAAAAACAACAGCAGTCCCAGAAATAGCATCCCCCCGTAAACCGGCCCTTCCAAGAGCCCCAGCTTAAAAATAATATTCCCGGAAACTTCACCCATTTTGGCTTTGGTGGGAAATGAAATCATATCCAGGGCAACACCGGCCAGGACGCCTCCCAGCGCCCCTGAGGCCTTGAGCGAAAACGACCGGACCGAAAAAATGGCGCCCTCCTGACGCTTTCCGGTCCGCCATTCCTGCTCGTCGGCCACATCGGCCAGCATGGACAGGATGTTGATCCAGGTGATCGGACCGACAATGCCGCCGACAAAGAAACAGGCCAGGATCATGGCGAATAATTTAGGATCATTGTTGGCCGGAAGCCAATCGGTAAACAGGCGCAGGCTGATGAGCAGGCTTTCGAGAATGACGGTAATAAACAGGGCAAGAAACAGTGATCTTCGCTTATCGATTAGACATGTCAGCGCGGGTGCCAGCACAAACGCGACCGGCAGGCCGGCCACAACCATCAGGGCAAACCAGCGCAGTTTTTCGCTGGACAACTCCCAGAAATGGATGCCGACGTAAATGCTGAACGTCGACTTGACGCCCGCAAGCAGGGTAAGGAGCAGACTGCCGAAGAAAAGGGCGCGGAAGGACGGATTACGAAACAGGCCCAACATTTCCCTGAGCATTTCACTTAAGCTGTAGGCGGATGGCACGGATGAAAACAACTGCCGGGCATGCAGATGAGGAATTTCCTTCCATGTGCCCCAGACACAAAGACCGATACCGGCTATCACCAGCGCACAGGCTGCCATCGAGAGCGGCAGGTAGCCCGCCGGATTGTATAGACCGTGCGAATACTGAGGCGGGCTCGGGAAAAACACGCTCATTGCCAGAAAGTAAAATCCCCAACCTCCCAGCACGGTAAACAGGATGCCGTATGTAAAAACCCGGGTCCGGTCGGTATAGTCGGTAGCCATTTCCGCGCCCAGCGCCAGATGAGGAATATGATACATCGTAATGAACAAGTGCAGGCTGAGCGATGCCGCGAGCAACCAGACGACGTAAAAAGTGGAGCTCATACCGGACGGAGGACAAAATAGCATGACCAGCGATGCGCCCAGCGGAATGGCGGAAACCATCAGCCAGGGATGCCTCCTGCCGAAGCGTGAACGCGTCCGGTCCGAAAGGTATCCGGCAACGGGGTCTGTCACCGCATCGAAAAATGTGGCAATCCCCAGCACCAGCGCGGTCAGTGTGGCGGGTACACCCAGTATCTGATTATAAAAGAAAAGAACAAATGAATTGAAAATGGCAGCCTTGACGCCTTCGGCAAGCTGTCCCACTCCAAATCCCAGTTTGCTGGTCATCGGCAGTAATCGGTCCATGGTCGAGCATCCTTCTGTGTGCAGCAGCGTGGAAATCGTGTAAGGTCGATGTCCGTTCAGGCGCGGGAGTATAAGGAAGGGGCATGGGGTCTGTCAATAAAAAGATTCCATCCGCCAACTTGACAGCTTGAAAAAGACTGTATCATTTTATTGACATCCTCAGGTAAACAAGGATAGTCTTCGCGCTAAAGTTTAAAATGATGCCATGAGTATACAGAGAGAAGCATGCCGTCTTCTGACAAATTATTGACCAACGAATACCGGATGCGCATCAACCGCACCATGGATTACATTCAGGCCCACTGCGCCGAGGACCTGAGTCTGGAGCGGCTGGCTTCGATTGCCTGTTTTTCCAAGTTTCATTTTCACCGGATCTTCCGGGCGATGGTCGGCGAGACCCTCAATGATTATGTGCAGCGCGTCCGTCTGGAAAAATCCCTGCGCCTGCTCACCACCGACCGCGACAAATCCATTACGGACATCGCCCTGGAATGCGGCTTTTCCTGCTCCCAAAATTTTGCCAGACTCTTTAAATCCTGTTACGGCGTGCCGCCGTCCATTGTGCGCCGTGAATTCCACTGGGATGAATGGAAAACCAAAATGTGGCGGCTCAAAGACAGCAAAAAAGAAGACCTGCCGCCCGCCGAAGCGCATCTTTATGACGTCTATCGCAACAAGCGCCGCGTATCGATCGAAAACATCCTGGATCAGCAGCCGGTGACGGATGTAAAAATTCAGGACATGCCGGATTGGCGCGTGGCCTATGTGCGAACCATCGGGCCTTACACAAAAGAGCGGATCATACCGGCTTTCCAGCAGCTGTTAAAATGGGCGGCGCCCCGTGGCTTGATCAATCCGGAAGCCAAAATTCTGAGCGTATGGAATAATCCGAGCGCCGTCCCGGAAGACAAATTGATTCACGACGCCTGCATCACGGTTCCAGACGCCGTCCGGGCGGATAGATGGGTGGACATTCAGGTCCTGCCGAAAGGAAAATACGCCGTCCATCATTGTGACATCGACGTGGACCGGATGGAAGAGGCCTGGTTGGGCTTCGTTTTAACATGGCTGACCACGAGCAATTATCAGCCGGACGACCGTCCACTTTATCAAATCTACTATAATGTCCTTGAAAACATATCCACGAACCGCCGCACACTGGATCTGTGCATGCCGGTCAAGCCGTTGTTTGAATAAAATTGTAGGGAACGGCTTGTGACCTTCAGGTTATCGCGACCGTTCCCTACGAATTACCACTCATCGCCTTTTTCATAAAAGCAATATCTGCCACAACAATAGCAATTCCGGGAAAGCATTTCCCCCCGCCGTCTCTTATACTGCCATCAAAAATCAATGCTGTTTATCAGGAGGCGTTATGGATCAGCGGCTGGCGGGAAAA